>JBBSBE010000063.1:0-22148 GCA_038251625.1 Rhodobacterales bacterium | reverse complement strand
CCGACAGTTGTGGCGGGCGTTCTGTCGGTCGCGTTTACGCTGAACCGCCGCCGCGCTGTCCGGTTGCCGGACGGATGGCTTTTGGCCGTTCCCGCCGCCGGTGTGCTGGCGCAGGTCATTTGTGTCGGGGGCTATCTGTTTCTGCTCGATTCCGCCTGTCGCGTGCAGTTTCTGGGCATGGCGCTGTTCTTCCCGCAGCCCTTTGCGGCAGGCGCGGTTGCGGGTGCGGTCTTTTGGGTCGCACTGCATCGACGCCGCATTCGCCAACAGGGATGACGCGCCTCGCGCGCGGCGCGGATCCTCAGCGCGAGACCTGTGCGATCCAGTCGGCGAGGTTGTAGAAGGTGGTGACGCGGGCGATCTTGCCGCCCCTGAGCGTGAAGAAGGCGCCTGCGGGCAGGGTGTAGGTCTGGCCGCTCGCCTCTGGCAGGCCGGGGTCGGTTTGCAGGTAGGTGCCGTTGACGGTGAATTCGGCGGCGGCGCGGGTATCGCCTTCGGTAAAGATCACCACGTCGGTGAGGGTTTCGCGGTAGCTGACGCCCATGTGGGCGCAGAATTCGGCAAAGAGCGCGCGGCCCCGGCGGATGCCGCCTTCGTTGACGCGGTGTTCGATATCGTCGGTCACCTGCGTCAGCATTCCGGCGGCATCGCCCGCGTTGAAGGCAGCGTAGTAGGCTTCGATGGTGGCGCGGGTCATGGCGGGCCTTTGGCGTGAGGGCGGTGGAGAGGACCGGGGGGCTTCACACCCCCCGGACCCGCCTTCGGGATATTTCCACAAAGAAGAAGTGGCAAGGGTCAGGCTGCGAGGGCGGCCTGCACCACCGTGGCCATCGGCGTGGTCGGGCGGCCGATCAGGCGCGATAGGGTATGGCTGTCGTCATAAAGACCGCCGGAGCGGGCTTGCACGTCGGCATCGGCAAGGAAGGCCGCAAAGGCGGGCGGAAGGCCGAACCCCGCCAGCATTGCCGCGTAATCGGCTTCGGGCAGCGTGTGGTAGGGGATGGTCTTGCCGGTGATGCGCGACACCTCGGCCGCCACGTCGCCCATGGTGTGGGCGGTATCGCCGGCGAGTTCGTAGACCTGCCCTGCGTGGCCTTCGCCGACGGTGGCGGCGATGGCCTCGGCGAAGTCCTGGCGGGCGGCGGAGGAAAAGCGCGCCTCGCCCGCAGCCCCGGCCATGGCGCCGTGGGCGATGGCGCCCTGCAGGCTGCCGGTGAAGTTTTCGACGTACCAGCCGTTGCGCAGGATGGTGAAGGGCAGGCCCGAGGCGCGGATGGCGCGTTCGGTGATCTTGTGATCCCCGGCGATCTTGAGGGGCGAATCCGTGCCCTTGAGGATAGAGGTGTAGATGATGCGCCCGACCCCGGCGGTTGTGGCGGCCTCGATGGCGCGCAGGTGATCGCCCGCGCGATCCTCGAACGAGTTCGAAGAGATGAGGACGAAGGTATCAACGCCCTTCAATGCCGATGCATCGGGTGCGGCATAGTCGAAGGCGCGAGCCTCGACACCCTGCGGCGCCCTGGAGGGATCACGGGCAAGCGCGATGACGCCGCTGCGGGGGGCGAGGGCGGCGAGGGCGGCGCGGCCAAGTTGGCCGGTGGCGCCGGAGATGGCGATGGTCATGGGAGGCTCCTTTCGGTGTGTGGTGGCAGAGAGGTGGGGGATTTACTTACGAAAGGGAAGTACCTACATTTTTGTTAGTATGGAGAATGGTGACATGACCGGGATGGCCCCCTGCCCCGTGGGCGATGTGATGGACCCGCGCTGCCCTTCGCGGCAGGTGATGGCGCATATGACCAGCCGCTGGGGGGGCCTTGTGCTGATCGCGCTCTTGCCTGGTACGCTGCGGTTTTCGGCGCTGCGGCGGCGGGTGGCGGGGGTAAGCGAGCGGATGCTGGCGCAGACGCTGCAGGCGCTGGAGGGGGACGGGCTGGTGCGGCGCGTGGCGCATGACGTGGTGCCGCCGCATGTGGATTATTCGCTGACGCCCCTTGGGCGGGAAGCGGCGGGCAAGGTGCTGGATCTGGCGGGGTGGATCGAGACCAATCTGGGCACGATCCTTGCCCACCGGGAATCGGTTGCCCGATGAGGCGTTTGCGGTGACGCTGCCCCGGCGCGGCTGACGCGCGAGGGAGGGACCGATGGCCAGACTTGTGGCGCTTTACAAGACCCCCGCCGATCCGGCGGCGTTCGATGCCTATTACCATGGCGTCCACCTGCCGCTGGCCAAGACCATTCCGGGGCTGAAGGGTTATGACATCTCAAGTGGCCTGGTGGCCGGGATGGGCGGGGACACCGGGCTGCACCTGGTGGCGACGCTTCATTTCGAATCGATGGCTGCGATCGGGGCCGCGATGGCATCGCCCGAGGGGCAGGCCACGGCGGCGGACCTGGCGCATTTCGCGGGTGCCGGGGTGGAGGTGATGATGTTCGAGACGGTCGAGGTGTGAATGCTGCCACCGCTGGCCCTGAGCGTGCGGCAGCCCTGGGCCTGGGCAATCATCCACGGCGGCAAGGATATCGAGAACCGGACGGCGGGGTCGATCCGGGCCGGGGGGATGGGGCCGGGGCCGGTGGCGATCCATGCGGCGACGGGAATGCGGCGGGCCGAATACGAATGGGCGGTATGGCGGTTGCAACGCGACGGGGTGCGCCTGCCCCTGCCCGCCGATCTGGTGCGCGGCGCGGTGATCGGCCGGGTCGATGTGGTGGGGATCGTTGAGGAAAGCGAAAGCCCGTGGTTTGGCGGGCCTTGCGGGCTGGTGCTTGCCAACCCTATGGCGGTGGAGCCTGTGCCCGGCAAGGGGGCGCTGGGGTATTTCCGGTGGCAGGCGGGTGGTCAGGTGGCGAAACCTGCGGTCTGGATGAAGGGTTGGCAGGAAGCGGGGCTTTTCCCGGGGCTGGAACGGGGGTGGAAAGAGCCGCCGGGGAAGCCCTGGGGGTGATGGTGGCGGAAGCCCGGGCCATCTTCGCCGGGACTGCGGCGGCGCCATCCTGCAAGGATCGACCAGTCCTTGTGCAGATTGCCGCAGGCGCGCGCAGGAACGATCACGCCGCGGGTCTGGCGGGGTCACAAGACTGTGGGCACGGTTCATGCGGGCGCCTTTATGAGCTATCTTCGGCATGAGCGTGCTGTGGCCCTGCGCCGCTTCATGCACGCGGCCCGTTCCGAAAAAGGAGAGACCGACATGAATGCCCCGTTCTACAATCGACGCTCCTTTCTTGTGTCTGCCGGGTTCGGCGGTGCGGCCTTGATTGCAGGGGGCGCAGGCCTGTTGGCGCCCGCGCAGGCGCAAACCTTTGCCCCCACGACATCCATGCGCGGGGGCAGCAACAATTACCGCCCCGGCGCGCCGCTGGTCGAAAGCCTGGGATCGGGGTTCGTGATGGCGGGGATGGTGCGGCAGGCAGGCACCGGCGCGCCGCTGGAGGGTATGCGCATCCAGATCTGGGCGGCCACCACACTTGGCGGTGAGCGCGAGCCGCGCAATCACGGCAGCGTCCTGACGGCGGCGGATGGATCCTACCGGCTGGAGATGGAACAGATCGTTCCCAACTTCGGCCAGCCGCATGCGCATCTGGCCTATGACGACGGCGCCTTCCAGACTGTGTTCCTGCGCCCGGTGATGCCAAGCGCCAGTGACACGTCGCTGCGCGCCGATTTCGTGCTGGCCCGGTCCTGACGGGCGGGCCGGCTTGACCGAACGACCCGCACGGGCCCCTGGTCTGACCCTGCTATTCTGGCCGGGTCTTGGTCTGGCCGTCTTGCTGCCAGTCTTTATCGCGGCGACGAGCCCCTATCTTGCGGGGCGGGGTGTTCCTTATGTCATATCCGGGTTTGCGGGGATTTTCTGCCTTGGCTTTCTGCTGATCCAGCCCGTGCTTGCCGCAGGCTATCTTCCGGGCCTTGACGGGGCTGCGGCTCGGAAGTGGCATCACCGGGTCGGGTCGGCGATCATCGCGGGGGTGGGGCTGCACGTCGGCGGGCTTTATCTGACAAGCGCGCCCGATACGCTGGACGCATTGTTGCTGGTCTCACCCACACCGTTTTCCGTCTATGGCGTTCTTGCGATGTGGGCCGTGATCCTGACCGCAGGTCTGGTGGCCTTTCGCCGGAAACTGGGGTTGCGCTTTGCGGTATGGAGGCTGATCCACAACGGGCTTGCCGCCATCGTGGTTGTTGCCACGGTCGTGCACGCGTTGCAGATCGACGGCACGATGGGCACGGGTTCGAAATGGGCGCTTTGCATCGCGGTGCTGGTGATGACCGCCGTGTCGCTGCTTGATCTTCGGGTGATCCGGCCGCTTCGGTTGCGGCGCCCGGGCGCCCCGGGTTGATCAACCCTGCTGCGGCGCCCCGAACCGGGCAAGCATCCTGTCCCTGATCTGATCGCGCGCCTGCCGGTAGGCCGCGAGTTTCGCCTCGCGTCCGTCGCCGATGCCGGTGGGATCGAGGATCGGCCAGTATTCGATCTCGAGGTGGTGAAAGCGCGTGAGTTCCAGCGCCATGCGCTGCGAAGCGGGGGAGAGGGCGACGATCAGGTCGAACTGGCTGAGGTCATCGCCCCATTGCTGCATCTCGGTGAAGCTACGCGACCGGTGGCGGGAAAGCTCGATCCCCAGCTCCTGACAGACGGCGATGGAGAAGCCGTCAATCTCCATGTCGTTGTGCACGCCTGCGGATTGGACATAGGCGCGCTGCCCGTACAGCTGCTTCATCAGGCCTTCCGCCATGGGCGAGCGCACGGCGTTGTGGTCGCAGCAAAAGAGCACCGACTGGGGGAAATCGGCCAAAGGTTCAGCCCCAGTGGAGGACGCAGATAAGGGTGAAGAGGCGGCGTGCGGTGTCGATATCCACCTCGGCCTTGCCTTCGAGCCGTTCCTGCAACACCCGCGCGCCTTCGTTGTGGATGCCCCGGCGGGCCATGTCGATCGCCTCGATCTGGCTGGGGGGCAGGCGTTTCACGGCGTCGAAATAGCTTTCGCAGATCTGGAAATAGTCCTTCACCACCTGCCGGAAGGGGCCGAGCGAGAGATGGAATTCAGTGACCTTTGCCTCGGCCTCGGTGGCGATGTCAAAGACCAGCCGCCCTTCGCGGATGGCAAGGCCAAGGCGGTAGGGGCCAACCGGAGGCACGCGTCCGTCGCGCGGCGGCAGGGCGAAGACGTTGTCTTCCAGAAGATCGAAGATCGCGACGCGGCGTTCCTGTTCGATCTCGGGCGTCGGGGGCTTCAGGCCCGTCTCGTCGATGGCGATGTGGCAGATGCGGGTCATGGGGCAGCTTTCGGGATCACCGGGGAAGTGATGCCCGAGGGGCGAGGGGGTGGCAAGTCTGAACGGAAAGTTCAGCGGAACGCTTGACCGGGCTTGCCATCCAAAATACTTTTCCCGTCGGCGATATCGACTGGGCAAGCGTTTATGAACGGGTCTTCGGTGGTGTGGTGCTTGGCTTTGGCTTTGGGGACGTTCGTCGCTTGGGCCGCCTTGGCCGAGGTTGACGTGACCAGCCGGAGCACGATTTTCCCCGGACCTTATGACGCCGAGGTGGTCGGCGTAATCGACGAAGATACGATCGATGTCAACGTCGCATTGTGGCCCGGCCTCAGGGCGGAATATTCCGTGCGGGTGCGAGGCATTGATGCGCCCGAGATTCTGCGACCGGATTGCGAGAGAGAACGATCTTTGGGCGAGGCCGCGAAGGTACAGGCAGAAAAGCTCTATCCTGTCGGTCTGAAGGTGCGAATCGACGAAGTGAGCTATGATCCGTTTTCGGGCCGTGTCGTCGCGAACATCCGGCGATTTCGCTCTGATCGCATGTTGTCCTTTGCGAAGGAAATGTTGGACCGCGAATTGGTTGTCGAATGGCAGCCACAGCAATCCGCCTTCACATGGTGCCTCGAACCGAAGTGAAGTGTGAGGAGAGGCGGTTAAGAAAGATATTTAACCGTTCAACCGGTCAAGCCTCGCCCGCACGCTCATCCCATGCGCCGAGAGGCTTTCGCTGATCGCGAGGCGTTCGGCGGCGGGGCCGATCGCCTTGAGGCTTTCGGGGGTCATCCGGGCCAGCGTCGTACGCTTCATGAAATCGAGCACGGACAACCCGCTGGAAAAGCGCGCCGAGCGGGCGGTGGGCAGCACGTGGTTGGGGCCGCCCACATAGTCGCCGATGGCCTCGGGCGTCCATTGGCCAAGAAAGATCGCGCCGGCATGGGTGATCTGCCCGGCCAGCGCCTCGGGGTCGGCCACGCAGAGTTCCAGATGTTCGGGTGCGATCCGGTCGGCCAGTGCGGCCGCTTCCTGCAGATCGCGCACAAGGATCACGGCGCCGTTCGCCGCCCAGGACGCACCGGCGATCGCGCGGCGGGGCAGCACCTGCAGATACCGCTCCACCGCCGATGCCACGGCCTGCCCGAAGGACGCGTCATCGGTGATCAGGATCGATTGCGCACTTTCATCGTGTTCGGCCTGCGAGAGGAGGTCGAGCGCGATGAAGTCGGGGTCATTCGCGGCATCTGCAATCACGAGGATCTCGGATGGCCCGGCGATCATGTCGATCCCGACCCGGCCAAAGACGCGCCGCTTGGCCGCCGCGACCCAGGCGTTGCCGGGACCGGTGATCTTGTCCACCGGTGCCACGGTTTCGGTGCCGTAGGCCAGCGCCGCGATGGCCTGCGCGCCGCCGATGCGCAGCACCCTATCCACCCCCGAAAGCTGCGCCGCGAGCAGGACCAGCGGATTGGACAACCCGTCCGGGGTCGGGCACGCGATGACAAGCCGCCCCACCCCCGCCACGCGCGCAGGGATCGCATTCATCAGGACGGACGACGGATAGGACGCAAGGCCCCCCGGCACGTAAAGCCCCGCCGAGGCCACCGCCGTCCAGCGCCAGCCCAGCCGCGCGCCCGTGGGTTCTTCCCAGGACGCATCCTCGGGCCGCTGGCGGGCGTGGTAGGCCTCGATCCGGGCGGCGGCGAGTTCCAGCGCGGCACGATCCTCGGGCGAAACCCTGGCCACCTCGGCCGCGATTTCGGCAGGGGAAAACGCCAGCGTCGCGGGCGTGAGCGTCAGACGGTCATAGCGCGCGGTCAGGTCGATCAGCGCCGCATCGCCCCGCGCCCGCACATCGGCGATGATGGCGGCGACGGCCTGATCCACATCCTCTGCCTCTTCGCGCTTTTGCGACAGAAGGGCCACGAAGCCCGCCTCGAAATCCGCGTCAGTGGTGGACAGAAAAACCGGCATCGCAGCACTCCGCTCAAGGCCCCGCCAGATAGCCCGGCAAGCGCCCCATCTCAACCCGATGCGGTTTCTCCTTTGCCGAAATATCCTCGGGGGGTGAGGCCAAAGGCCGAGGGGGGCAGACAGCCCCCCTGAACGCCGCTGCGACGGCAGCGGCACGGCGAGGGCTTGCGCCGCATGGCGCACAATGCGGTAGGCGCCCCTTACCCCTCGGGGTGTTGCGGGGCTTTCCGGGACGGGGCCGCATAGGGGCGCGTCACATCGCGCAGGCTGACCTCCAGCGCCTCGACGCTCAGCGCGATGGCGCCGTCGCCGGCCAGCAGGAGGGTCAGAACACCGGTGCCGTCTTCGCCCGGCGCGAAGGCGATGGACAGAAGCGACAGCACCGTGTTGCGGTCGCCCCGGTCGATGCCCTGGGTCCGCACCGCCGTCACATCCTCGACGGCCAGCACCGCCTGCACACGCTCATAGGGCCGCCGGGCGGCCTCGGCGGCGGCGCGGTCTTCCCAGCGGAAGCGGTTGATCAGCAGGGCAAAGCGGCGGGTGCGGCGATCCCATTTCATTTCGGTGATCGGGAAGACGGCGTCCTGGACCAGCGCGGATACGACCGCCAGATCGTCGCCGTCACGCGCGATCAAAAGGAGCGGCACATCCGCGCCGTCTTCGAAGCGTGCGTCGGTCATCCCGTGATCCGCTCGATATGGGCGCCGACGGCCGAGAGTTTTTCCTCGACCCGCTCGTAGCCGCGGTCGAGGTGATAGACGCGGCTGACGACGGTTTCACCCTCTGCCGCCAGCCCCGCGAGGATCAGGCTGACGCTGGCGCGCAGGTCCGTGGCCATCACGGGCGCGCCGCGCAGGCGTTCCACGCCGTGGACGGTCGCGGTTCCGCCATGCACGTCGATCCGCGCGCCCATGCGCATCAGTTCGGGGGCATGCATGAAGCGGTTCTCGAAAATCCGCTCTTCCAGCACCGAGGTGCCGTCTGCGGTGCACAAAAGCGCCATCATCTGCGCCTGCAGGTCGGTCGGGAATCCGGGGAACGGGGCAGTCACCACGTCGACAGCGCGGATGCGGCCGTTTCTGCGCGCGACCTTCAGGCCCTTCTCCGTTTCGGTCACCGACACACCCGCCGCATCCAGCCGTTCGGCGAAGGCGCCGACCAGCGCCATGCGACCGCCCAGAAGTTCCACCTCACCCCCGCAGATCGCGGGCGCCAGCATGTAGGTGCCAAGCTCGATCCGGTCGGTCACCACGGGATGCGTGGCCCCGCCAAGCGCATCGACGCCTTCGACGGTAAGCATCGAGGTGCCCTCGCCTTCGATCCGCGCGCCCATGCGGCGCAGGCACTGGGCCAGGTCCACGATCTCGGGTTCGCGCGCGGCGTTGCGAATCTCGGTGGTGCCCTTTGCAAGCGTCGCGGCCATCAGCGCGTTTTCGGTGGCCCCGACCGACACGATCGGGAAGTCGATCACCGCGCCCTTCAGCCGCCCGCCCGGCACGGCTGCATGGACGTAGCCATCGCGCAGGTCCATCTCGGCGCCCAGCGCCTCCAACGCCTTGAGGTGCAGGTCCACGGGGCGCGCCCCGATGGCGCAACCGCCGGGCAGCGACACGACCGCATGGCCAAAGCGCGCCAGCATGGGCCCGAGGACAAGGATCGAGGCGCGCATCTTGCGCACGATGTCATAGTCGGCGCGGTGGTTGTCGATCCCGTGCGACGAAAGCGCCAGCACCTGCCCGCCCTGCAGGCTGGCCACTTCGGCGCCGAGGGATTGCAGCAGTTGCGTCATCGTGCGGATATCGGACAGGCGCGGTGCGTTCGTCAGCGTCAGGGGCGCATCAGTCAGCAGCGTCGCGGGCATCAGCGTCAGGCAGGCGTTCTTGGCGCCCGCGATGGGGATCGCCCCGTTCAAGCCGCCGTTCCCGCGGACGAGGATCTGATCCATCTTGTGCCTGCCCTACTCGTTCTTTTTATCCGCGCCGGAGCGTGCCCGCGCCTGGGCCTTCCTGCGCGCCATGTTTGCCTTCAGCGCGGCCTTCAGCCGATCCCCGCGCGGGGCTTCAGGCTTTGGCGCGCGGGCCTTGGCCGTTGGCTTTGCGGGGGGCGGCGCATCGGGCGTGTCGCTCATGCCGTCCTTCTAGCCCAAGGCAGGCGGGTGGTCCAGATCGGCAAAGGTTTTGGCTTGCGCGGGCGCGCGATGCCCGCTATGCCGCGCCACGTTGCGCAGGGGCGAGCCGCCCATGCGACCCGGCGCTGTGGTAGCTCAGTGGTAGAGCACTCCCTTGGTAAGGGAGAGGTCGAGAGTTCAATCCTCTCTCACAGCACCATACAAAACCAGCCCCCCGAAAACCCTGACAACACATTGAAAGTCAACGATATTTTTGGTGTTCTTGGATCTTGATTTCAGGTGTATTTGATCCGGTCTGCGAAGGCCAGTTTCAGCGCAGTTCTGCGCAAGGGAATTGGACCTGCTTCCCACAGTCTTCAAGGGTTTGAGAGGAAGGCAAGCGCGAGTTCCAGGCTCTCCGCGAATTTGCCCGGCTGATCGACCTGTTCGGTCATCTGTTCGGCCAAGACAAGCTTCTGCCGTCCGCATTCGGAGATCCGGGGGCGCTCATTGGCGGATGGCCGCTTCGATGCCCCCTTTCCAGGACAGTCTTCCGCGCGAAGGCCGTTAGCTGCGCGGTGTGTGGGCGCAGAGGATCGTTGTTTCGGCATCTGCCGCGTTGGCAAAACGGTAGGGCACGCGAGCGTCGAACAGGAAGGCATCGCCGGGGGCAAGGCTGTGGTTGCGGTCACCAAGGATCAGCGTGCAGGCCCCATCCAGCACCCAGCCCGCAAGATCGCTTTCCGACCGCACGCCACCGCCGGTTTCGGCGCCGGGCGCGAGTGCCAGTTGCAGCAGGGTAAGCTTGTGCAGGGATTCGCCGCCGATGCGGCGCAAGGCAAGGCCGTCGCCGCTGTCGGGGAACAGGGATTGTGCCGGAACGACAGGCAGACTGCCCGCTGGATAGACCTCTGGCACCTCGGCATCGAATTCATCCGCAAAGAACGCGGGAAGCGAGATCGGGATCGCATCGAGGATGCGTTTCAGGGAGGCGACCGAAGGGCTGGTGAGGTTCTGTTCTATCTGTGAAATCAGGCCGTTGGTCACCCCGGACTTGCGCGCGAGTTCGCGCTGCGAAAGCCTGCGCACGACGCGCGCACGGCGCAGGCGGTGGCCGACATTGATGCTGTCTTCGGGGTTTGGGGCTGTCACGACACGGGGCCCTCCTCTGCCGGTAGTATTGCCACTTTCGGGTGGAAAAGGCAAACGCTGTATTGATTGGCTAAACAGGGTTGCAAGTTTGGCTAAACGTTTGTACGGTTACCTGATGAACAAGCGTGGCGGCCCCGGGTCAGCCAATACGCCCCCTGCCAGTGATCGGGGGCGGCGCATCAAGCCAGACATCGCGTTTCAGCCTGATCGGGCGGCGCAGCGGGCGACCAGACGGGCCAAAAAGAGCCTGCGAGTCATCGAGCACCACGAAAAAAACGTGTCAGGGAGACTGAATATGAAGACATTGACCGCACTTACATTCGCCGGCGCGATGGCGCTGGGGACGGCCGCCACGGCGGAAGAAAAGTTCATCACCATCGGCACCGGGGGGCAGACAGGCGTTTACTTCGTTGTCGGCCAGTCGATCTGCCGGCTGGTCAACCGGGACACCGCCAAGACGGGGCTGAAGTGCACCGCACCCTCGACCGGTGGGTCCATCGCCAACATCAACGCCATCGCGGCGGGCGACATGGACATGGGCGTGGCGCAGTCCGACTGGCAATACCACGCCTTCAACGGCACCTCGGAATTCGAGGGCAAGGGCGTCGACAAGCTGCGCGCCGTCTTTTCGGTGCATGGCGAGCCCTTTACCGTGGTCGCGCGCGCGGAGGCGGGCATCAAGACGTTTGACGATCTGAAGGGCAAGCGGGTGAACGTGGGCAACCCCGGATCGGGGCAGCTGGCCACGATGAACGTGGTGCTGGGCGCCAAGGGCTGGACGATGGGCGATTTCGCGCTGGCGTCGGAACTGAAGCCCGCAGAGCAGGCCGCCGCTTTGGGTGACAACAAGGTGGATGCGATCATCTACACGGTCGGCCATCCGAACGGGTCGATACAGGAGGCGGTTTCGACCACCGAGGCGGTTCTGGTGCCCGTCGAGGGGCCAGAGATCGAAAAGCTGATCGCCGACAACGCCTATTACGCCGCAGCGACCATTCCGGGCGGCATGTATGCGGGTTCGCCCGACGATGTGCATACCTTTGGGGTGAAGGCGACGTTCGTCACCTCGGCCGACGTGCCCGATGACGTGGTCTATGAAGTGGTGAAGGCGGTCTTTGACAATTTCGACCGCTTCAAGGGCCTGCACCCGGCCTTTGCGACCCTCAAGGAAGAAGACATGATTGCTGCCGGTCTCAGCGCCCCGCTGCACCCCGGTGCGATCAAGTACTACACCGAGCGCGGCTGGATGAAGTGATCCGCCTGCGGGCCTGATCCGCACGCAGGGGCGTAATCCACACGCGCCCCTGCCGTTCAACATCGCGCAAACGCGAAAAAGCGCCCGGGTTGCGGGCCGCCAAGGGGGACACCATGGCCGATAAAGACCAGTTTGAAGCCGCCGCCGTCGAGATGGAAGCATCGGGACGCGGGGGGCTGAGCCAGGCGGAACTGGATGCGCTGGTCGCGTCTTCCGATACGGGCGCCCGGGGCACGACCGGCAAGGTGGGCGTGTTCATCACCTGCGTGGCGCTGGCATGGTCCTTGTTCCAGCTTTGGTTCGCCTCGCCCTTCCCGTTCATGCTTGGTTTTGGCGTCTTCAACGACACCGAGGCGCGGTCGATCCATCTGGCCTTTGCCATCTTCCTTGCCTTTGCCGCCTTCCCTGCCGCGCGCACGCCTGTGCAACTGGGCCTTGGCGTCGCGGTGCCGCTGATCCTTGGCGCGCTGTTCTTCATGTCGGCCAAGGCCGATACATCGGTCTGGTGGATGCCGATCATCCCCGTGGCGCTTGTCGCGGCCATTCTGGCCGGATCCGCAAAGGATCGCATTCCCGTCTGGGAATGGGCGCTTGCGGTGATCGGGGCGCTGACGGCGCTCTATCTCTATGTTTATTACCGCGAGATCTCTGGCCGCGTGGGTGCGCCGATCACGCAGGATTTCGTGGTGGCCATTGCGGGCATCCTGATCCTGCTCGAGGCCACCCGCCGGGCGCTGGGGCCTGCGCTGATGATCGTGGCAACGGTCTTTCTGGTCTATACGATCCTCGGGCCGCAGATGCCCGACATCATTGCCCACAAGGGCAACAACCTTTCGGAAATCGTGAACCACCAGTGGATCACCACCGAAGGCGTGTTCGGCATTGCCCTGGGCGTGTCCACGTCCTTCGTGTTCCTGTTCGTGCTCTTCGGATCGCTTCTGGATCGCGCGGGGGCGGGCAATTACTTCATCCAGGTCGCGTTTTCGCTGATGGGGCACATGCGGGGCGGGCCTGCGAAGGCAGCCGTGGTGTCATCGGCCATGACGGGCCTCATCTCGGGCTCGTCCATCGCCAACGTGGTGACGACGGGCACCTTCACCATTCCCCTGATGAAGAAGGTGGGCTTTTCGTCCGAGAAGGCGGGGGCGGTCGAGGTGGCATCCTCGGTCAACGGGCAGATCATGCCGCCAGTGATGGGGGCTGCGGCCTTCCTGATGGTCGAATACGTGGGCATTCCCTATTTCGACGTGGTGCGGCACGCGTTCCTGCCCGCCGTCATTTCCTACATCGCGCTGGTCTATATCGTGCATCTGGAGGCCCTGAAGGCCGGGATGGAGGGGTTGCCCCGCGCCTACACGCCAAAGCCCATCATCCAGCGGCTGATCGGTATCGCCTTTACCATCGCGGTGATCTGCGCGGTATCGCTGGCGGTCTATTACGGCATGGGCTGGGTGCGGCCCGCATTCCCCGCGACGGCAGGCTACATCGTCTTTGCGTTCCTCTTTGTGGTCTATCTGGGCCTTCTCTGGATCGCGTCGCGCGAGGCGCCGCTGAAGCTTGACGATCCGAATGCGCCGGTGACGAAGCTGCCCTTGCCGGGGCCGACCGTACGGTCGGGGCTGCATTTCATCCTGCCCGTGGTGGTGCTTGTCTGGGCGTTAATGGTGGACCGTCTTTCGCCCGGCCTGTCGGCGTTCTGGGCCACGGCCTATATGGTGTTCATCCTGCTGACCCAGCGGCCCCTGATGGCCATGTTGCGGGGCGAAGGCGACCTTGCCGCCGCCGTGGTGCAGGGCGCGCGTGATCTGATCGACGGGCTGGTGATCGGCGCGCGCAACATGATCGGTATCGGCATCGCCACGGCGACGGCGGGCATCATCGTGGGCGCGGTCAGCCAGACGGGAGTGGGTTCGGCGCTGGCGGATGTGGTGGAGGTGCTGTCGGGCGGCAACATCATGGCGATCCTTCTTCTGACCGCCGTGCTGTCGCTGATCCTGGGGATGGGGCTGCCGACGACGGCCAACTACATCGTGGTGTCGGCGCTGCTCGCGCCGGTGATCGTGACGCTGGGGCAGCAGAACGGGCTGATCGTGCCGCTGATCGCGGTGCATCTTTTCGTCTTCTACTTCGGCATTATGGCGGATGTGACGCCGCCGGTGGGCCTGGCGAGCTTTGCCGCCGCCGCCGTGTCGGGGGGCGATCCGATCAAGACGGGGGTGATTGCGTTCTTCTATTCGCTTCGCACGGCCGCCCTGCCCTTCCTTTTCATCTTCAACACCGAGCTTTTGCTGATCAACGTGACGGTGGCGCAGGGCATCTTCGTCTTTGTCATCGCAACGGTCGCGATGCTGCTGTTCGCCGCCGCCACGCAAGGGTGGTTTCTGGCAAAGAACCGCTTTTACGAATCTGCGGCGCTGCTTTTGGTGGCGTTCACGCTTTTCCGGCCGGGGTTCTGGATGGACATGATGTTCCCCCCCTATGCCGAGGAAGCGCCCGCCGCGATCACGCAGGCGGCAGAGGCGACCGCGCCCGGCACCGATCTGCGGCTGCGCGTATCGGGCGTCAACGATCTGGGCGATCCGATCCAGTTCGTGGCGATCCTTCCCATCGGCGACGGCGCCACGGGGGAAGAGCGGCTGACGACGGCAGGCCTCGCCTTCCGGCAGGACGGCGACAAGATGCTGATCGACGATGTGGCCTACGATTCGCCCGCACAGAAGGCGGGGCTGGATTGGGATCAGGAGGTGCTGCGGGTGCTGCGCCCGGTCGATACGCCGACGAAATACCTGATGTTCATCCCTGCCCTTCTGCTGTTGGCCATGGTTGTATGGCTGCAGCGGCGCCGCCTGCCCGCGCTGCGCCCTGCCCATGCCTGACCCCGTACAGACCGTAAAACAGGACCTTGAATGACCCCCTTCGCCATCGCCGGCGTGCAGATGCACGTCAACGCGCTTCAACCCAACATCGACGGAATGCTGACGCGGCTCGACATCCTGATGTCGGTCTTCCCGTGGACGCAGATGGTGCTGTTCAGCGAACTGGCCCCGTTCGGCCCGCTGACCAAGCACGCGCTGCCCGCCGAAAACCAACCCCTCGTGCGCTTTCAGGAGGCGGCGAAGAAGCACCATGTCTGGCTGATCCCCGGATCGATGTATCGTCGCACCGAGGCGGGGGTGATCTACAACACCGCGTCCGTCATCAACCCCGACGGGGTGATCGTGGCGCGGCACGACAAGATGTTTCCCTTCCTGCCGTATGAGCAGGGGGTGGCGCCGGGCAGCGATTTCTGCCTTTTCGATGTGCCGGGGGTCGGCCGCTTTGGCCTGTCGATCTGCTATGACATCTGGTTTCCCGAAACCACGCGGCAGTTGACGGCGCAGGGCGCGGAAGTGCTGCTGTTGCCGGTGCTGACGGGCACGCCCGACCGCGATGCCGAGATCGCCATCAGCCGCGCGACCGCGGCGCAGTTCCAGTGCTACGTCTTTGGCGTCAACGGCCTTGGGGCTGGCGGGAACGGGCGGTCGATCGTGGTCGATCCGTCTGCTGCCGTGCTGCACCAATCGGCGGGGCAGGAAGACATGTTCCCCATCGAGATCGACCTCGACCTTGTGCGCCGCCAGCGCGAAACGGGGATGCGCGGCCTGGGCCAGGTACTGAAAAGCTTTCGCGACCGGCCCACGGATTTCAGCGTCTATGACCGCACGAGCGGCACGGACGCGTTCCTGCAAACGCTGGGGCCGCTGGAAAAGCCGCAGCAGGGATCGCGCGCGGGGCTGCTGCCCGATCCGCGCGATGCGAGCTACCTCGACCAGCCCGACGCGGCCAATACGCCCAGCTTCAAAGGTCTGGACGGGCACGAACCCCATCTGGCGGGCAAGACCATCACCGGCTGAGCGCCGACAAAAGGCAGGCGCGCGCCGCAAGGCGCGGCCTGACGGGAAAGGACGATGCCATGGAGACGATGAGCGACTATTATTCCGCCGTGCAGTTGCGCGCCGACCGGTGGAGCGCGTTGCGCGAGAACCTTGACCTTCTGGTGCGGGAACCCGAGGGCAAACGCGCCAAAGCCGCGCGGGCAAAGGTGCTGTCGCTTTTTGAATCGCTGGAGGCCATCGAGCGGTATTGGGCCTTTCCCGGCATGGCGGCGTTCGACCACATGGCGCGGCAATTCAGCCATGGCAATGTGGCGGATGTGGCGTTCACCGCCCGGCGCATCACCCGGGCGCTGACCACGGGGGCTTACCGTCGACGCCACATTCCCTTGGACCGTGACTCTGCCGAAGCGGATGACAGCGACGACGATGCGATCCTGTCACCGGATGCGCGGGCACTGTCGAAACCCTATTTCGAGGTGCTGATCGTTGACGAGGTGAACGAACATCAGGAACGCTGGCTGAAGGCCAACATGGTGCAGATGCGCCGGTCGGAAGATGCGTTCACCTATGAACCCGTGGTGGTGCCCAGCCTGCAGGACGCGCTGATCGCGGTTCTGCTGAACCACAACATTCAGGCCATCGTGGTGCGCCCCGGCCTTAGGCTGCGATCGAACCTGGAACACGGGATCCTGAACCGCTACCTCAACCGCGCGGGGCGGATGGATGCGGTCGAGGCGATGGCGCCCGAGGACTACGGGCCGGAGCTTTGCCGTCTGGTGGCGCGGGTGCGGCCTGAACTCGATGCCTATCTGGTGACGGACCGGTCGGTTGAGGATATCGCGGGGCTCGATCTCGGCATCTGCCGACGCGTGTTCTACAACCAGGAAGACTTTACCGAGTTGCACCTGAACATCCTGCGGGGGGTTCAGGCGCGCTACAAGACGCCGTTCTTTACCGCGCTGAAGGAATATTCAAAGCAGCCCACCGGCGTGTTCCACGCCATGCCGATCAGCCGGGGCAAGTCGATCACGCGCAGCCACTGGATCCAGGACATGGGGGCGTTCTATGGCCCCAACATCTTTATGGCCGAGACGTCGGCGACGTCCGGGGGGCTGGATTCGCTGCTGGAACCGCACGGGCCGATCAAGGAGGCGCAGGAACTGGCAAGCCGCGCCTTCGGATCAAAGCAGACGTTCTTTGCCACCAACGGCACCTCGACCTGCAACAAGATCGTGGTGCAGGCCCTGGTGCGGCCGGGCGATATCGTGCTGGTGGACCGCGATTGCCACAAGTCGCATCATTACGGGATGGTGCTGTCTGGCGCGCAGGTCTGCTATTTGGACAGCTACCCCCTGAACGAATATTCGATGTATGGCGCGGTGCCGATCCACGAGATCAAGAAGCAGCTCTTGAAGCTGCGTGCGGCGGGCAAGCTGGACCGCGTGCGGATGCTGCTGCTGACCAACTGCACCTTTGACGGCATCGTCTACAACGTCGAGCGGGTGATGGAGGAATGCCTTGCCATCAAGCCGGACCTGATCTTCCTGTGGGATGAGGCGTGGTTCGCCTTTGCGCGCTTTGGCCCGACCTACCGGCAGCGCACGGGAATGAACGCGGCCAATAACCTGCGGGTGAAGTTCAAGTCGGACGCGCATGCCAAGGCCTATGAAAAGCAACAGGCCAAGCTGAAGGGCGCCGATGACGCGACGCTTCTGAAAACGCGGCTGATCCCGTCGCCAAAGGCGCGCGTGCGCGTCTATGCTACGCAATCCACCCACAAGACACTGACCAGCTTGCGGCAAGGATCGATGATCCACGTCAACGATCAGGATTTCAAAGGCGAGGTGGAGCAGAGTTTCCACGAAGCCTACATGACCCACACCTCGACCAGCCCGAACTACCAGATCATCGCCTCGCTCGACGTGGGGCGGCGGCAGGTAGAGCTGGAGGGGTATGAATTCGTGCAGCGGCAGGTGGAGGCCGCCATGTCGATGCGGCGCGCGATTTCCACCCATCCCCTGCTGCAGAAGTATTTCAAGGTGCTCGCGGCAGGCGACATGATCCCCGAAGAGCACCGCGAAAGCGGCGTGACCAGCTATTATGATCCCGAGCAGGGCTGGACTGACATCTGGGATTGCTGGGAAAACGACGAATTCGTGCTGGATGCCACCCGCGTGACGCTGGCGGTGGGCGGTACGGGCTGGGATGGCGATACGTTCAAGACCAAGATCCTGATGGATAAATACGGCATCCAGATCAACAAGACCTCGCGCAATACCGTGCTGTTCATGACCAATATCGGGACTACCCGATCCTCGGTCGCGTACCTCATCGAGGTGCTGGTCGAGATTGCCAAGGAACTGGACGAGCGGCTGGATGACGCCTCGAAAATGGAGCGGCTGGCGTTTGACCGGCGGGTGAAGAACCTTATGCAGGACCTTCCGCCCCTGCCCGACTTTTCGCGCTTTCATCCGGCGTTCTGCGCCGATCCTGAAACGGGAGAGGGCGATATCCGCACGCCCTTCTTCCTCGCCTATGACGAGAACAACTGTGATTATCTGGAACTCGACGGGTCGCTGAAGGACGCGATGGATGCGGGGCGCGAGGTGGTATCTGCCAGCTTCATCATCCCCTACCCGCCCGGCTTTCCGATCCTTGTGCCGGGACAGGTGGTAAGCCACGAAATCCTTGCCTTCATGCGCGCGCTCGATGTCAGTGAAATCCACGGCTACCGCGCCGATCTGGGCTTGCGCGTCTTTACCGACGCGGTGCTTGCCAGCCAGTCACCCGCCATTACCAAAGCAGCCGAATAAGGGAGGGCAAGATGCCCAAGGAACTGAAAAACATTTCGGAAATCCGCCGCTTCTTTCACCGCAACGAAGAGCCGGTCTATTTCATCTCTGCCACCAACTTCAATCTTCTGGGGATTGATGAATGGTGCAAGAATTTCAAGTACATCTGCTATATCGACTGCTACGACGGGCGGCACCCCAACACCTTTGTGCCCTCGGAACAGCCGCACGCGGAGTTCCAGTCGATCGAGGATATCAACAACTACCTTTTGCAGCACAAGGAGGTGATCGACCTTGTGAAGCGCCGGGGTGGCAAGCCGAAATTCGTGTTCCTGATGTTCGACGAGGAAACCGAGCGGCTGGCCAAGGAACTGGGGGCGGATGTGTGGTTCCCCAAGGCCGCGTTGCGCACTAAGATGGACAACAAGATCGAAACCGTCCGCATCGGCAACAAGGCGGGGGTGCCTTCGGTGCCGAACGTGCTGGCCGAGGTGAAAAGCTACGACGGGCTGCGCGAGACCTGCGAAAAGGCGGGCATCGGGCATGACCTGGTGCTGCAGTCGGCCTATGGCGACAGCGGGCACACCACGTTCTTCATCAAGTCCGAAGCCGATTTCCGCCGCCACGAGCACGAGATCATCGGAGAGGGCGAGATCAAGATCATGAAGCGGATCGATTGCCGGGGATCTGCGATCGAGGCCTGCGTGACCAGCCAGGGCACCATCGTCGGCCCGCTGATGACCGAACTTGTGGGCTTCAAGGAACTGACCCCCTATCGCGGCGGCTGGTGTGGCAACGAGATCCTCGCCACCGCCTTTCCGCCCAAGGTGCGCCAGAAGGCGCGCGATCTGACCTTCAAATTCGGCGAGCAATTGCGAAAGGAAGGCTACCGCGGTTACTTCGAATTGGACTTCCTGATCGACAAGAAGACCGGCGATCTGTGGCTGGGGGAACTGAACCCGCGCATCACGGGTTGTTCGTCCATGACAAACCACGCCGCCTTTGCCCATGCGGATGCACCGCTGTTCCTGTTCCACTTGCTGGAATTCTCAAAGGCCAAATTCAAGCTGGATGTGGACGAGTTGAATGCCCGCTGGGCCAACCCCGACATGATCGACGGGTGGAGCCAGATGGTGATCAAGCATACCGACGACACGGTGGACATCATCACCGATGCGCCCCAAACAGGCATCTACAAGATGCTGGAGGATGGCCGCGTGGTGTTCGACCGTTTCGACTATCACCGCCGCGCGGTGGAAAGCGAAAACGAGGCGTTCTTCCTGCGCATCCAGAAGCCGGGCGATTACCGGTACGAGGGCGCCGATCTGGGCATCCTGGTGACGCGCGGACGGTCGATGACCAACGGTTTTCAGTTGAACGAACGCGCAAAGCGCTGGATTCACGGGATCAAGAACAGCTTTGCTGCCACGCCGCTGGCGCAGGCCCAGGCGATGCCCGTCTATGCCGAGCCTGCGTTCAAGATCATGTAGGGGCAGCGGCCGATGGACCTTCTTTGGCGCGCCATCGGCGAAGCCCGGCCCGGCCCGACATGGGCCGGGCTTTTCCGTGAATACTGGCCCGATTACCGCCGCTGGTGGCTGCGCGACGGTGCCGAGGCGCGGCCGACCTATTGGGCGGGGCGACAAGCGCTGAAGGCGCACATGCCCGAGATCCTGCCGCTTTATGAAGAGCTTTGCGCGCTGGCGGGCGGCGGCGACATGGAGGCGCGCTTTCTGTCCTGCTACTGTCCGCCCGCCTATATCGCGGCCTGTTCGCAGGCCGTCTGGGGCGGGGCAGAGCCGGTTCTGGTGCGCAACTACGATTACAGCCCCCTTGCGTTCGACCGTGTGGTGATGCGCACGGAATGGATGGGCCGGGCTGTCATCGGCACGTCGGATGGCTTGTGGGGGCTGGTGGACGGGATGAACGATGCAGGCCTTGCCCTGTCGCTGACCTTCGGGGGCCGGCGGGTGGTGGGGGATGGCTTTGGTGTGCCGCTGATCCTGCGCTACGTCTTGCAGACCTGCACGACGACGGCAGAGGCCGGGGCGGCGCTGGCGCGGTTGCCCACGCACATGAGCTATAACGTCACCGTTCTGGATGCCGCGCGCCACTTCCTGACTGCACAGATGGCGCCCGACCGCCCGGCCCGGATCACCCATGCGGCCGTCGCCACGAACCATCAGGACAGGGTGGACTGGTCCATGCAGACCCGCTTTACCGCGACGGTGGAGCGTGAACGCTACCTTCTGCAGCGGCTGACCCTGCATGCGGACCCGGAGGAAAAGTTCATCGGCGCGTTCCTGAAGCCGCCGCTTTATTCCACCGCCTTCGATGCCGGTTTCGGCACTCTCTACACCGCCGTCTATCGCCCGCGCCTTGGCCAGATGGACTTGCGCTGGCCAGGAACCGTCTGGCCGCTCAACCTCAACGCCTTTGCCGAAGGAACCCGCATCGTCCACACCCCGCACCCCCGCACGGCGTCCTGACCGGCATGGACCATGTCTTTCCCCGGCACATGAAATCCAGGCCGCCCACGGTGGTTGGGAGCGAGGGGTGCTATCTGATCGACAGCACGGGCAAGCGGTATCTCGACGGGTCCGGCGGGGCGGCGGTATCCTGCCTCGGGCACGGCGACCGCGCGGTGACCGACGCGATCAAGGCGCAACTGGACCGCGTGGCCTTTGCACATACCGGCTTTTTCACCTCGGAACCCGCCGAGGCGCTGGCGGACCTTCTGATCGCCGATGCGCCGCCGGGGATCGACCGGGTCTACTTCGTCTCGGGTGGGTCGGAGGCGACGGAGGCCGCGATCAAGCTGGCGCGGCAGTATATGGTGGAGACGGGGCAACCCGGCCGCCATCGCCTGATCGCGCGGAAGCAAAGCTATCACGGCAATACGCTCGGGGCGCTGTCGGCGGGCGGCAATGCGTGGCGGCGGGCGCCTTTCGCGCCGCTTCTGCTGGACGTGAGCCACATCGACCCTTGCTACGACTACCGTCTGCGCCGCGAGGACGAGACACCCGAGGCCTACGGGCAGCGGGCGGCGCGGGCGCTGGAGGATGAGATCCTGCGGCTGGGACCCGAGACGGTGATGGCCTTCATCGCCGAACCCGTGGTGGGCGCCACGCTGGGCGCGGTGCCGCCTGCGCCGGGCTATTTCCGCGCCATCCGCGAGATCTGTGACCGCCACGGCATCCTGCTGATCCTTGATGAGGTGATGTGCGGGATGGGGCGGACGGGCACGCTTTTCGCGTCCGAGGCCGACGGGGTGGCGCCCGATATCGTCTGCATCGCGAAGGGGCTGGGCGCGGGGTATCAGCCGATCGGGGCGATGCTCTGCTCGGGCGCGATCTATGCGGCGATCGAAGGGGGCAGCGGGTTCTTCCAGCATGGGCACACCTATATCGGGCATCCCGTCGCCACGGCGGCGGGGCTGGCGGTGCTGCGGGCGATCCTTGACCGGGGGCTTCTGGACCGGGTGACCCGGATCGGCGCCACCCTGCGCGCGGCACTGGAGGACCGGTTCGGGCAGCACGCGCATGTGGGCGATATCCGGGGGCGGGGGCTGTTCCTCGGCCTCGAACTGGTGGAGGACCGCGCGACGAAGGCACCCTTTGACCCCGACCGGAGGCTGGCCGCGCGGGTGAAGGCGGCGGCGTTCGAGGCGGGGCTGATCTGCTATCCGATGGCCGGCACGGTGGACGGGCGGGTGGGCGACCAT
>JBBSBE010000062.1:0-22348 GCA_038251625.1 Rhodobacterales bacterium | reverse complement strand
GTGCTTGCCCGCATTCCCCGTGACGAACTCGAGTCGCTGTTTCGCGGCTATGGCTACACGCCGTATTTCGTCGAGGGCGACGATCCGATGGAGATGCATCAGCTCATGGCGGCAACGCTTGACACCGTGATTACAAGCATCCGGGACATTCAACACGACGCCCGCGCCAACGGGTTCAAGCAGCGTCCACTCTGGCCGATGATCATATTGCGCTCGCCGAAGGGCTGGACTGGTCCGAAGGAGGTCGACGGCAAACAGACCGAGGGCACATATCGCTCGCACCAAGTGCCGATGGGCGACATGAGCCACCCGGGGCACGTGAAACTTCTGGAAGAGTGGCTGGAGAGTTATCGTCCGCGGGAACTGTTCGACGAGACCGGCAGGCTCTGGCCCGAACTTGCTGAACTGGCCCCGCGCGGCCCGCGACGGATGGGTGCCAATCCGCACGCCAACGGCGGCCTGCTGTTGCGCGACCTGGGCTTGCCTGATTTCCGAGACTATGCGGTGACGATACCGGAACCTGGCAGCGTGAGTGCCGAAGCAACACGCATTCAGGGCGAGTTGATCCGCGACGTGGTGAAACTGAACCCCGAGACGTTCCGTGTTTTTAGTCCGGACGAAACGGCGTCAAACCGCTGGGGTGCAGTGTTCGAGGTGACGAACCGTTGCTCGACTGCAGAAATCGTTCCGGGCGACGACCACGTCGCGCCGGACGGGCGGGTGATGGAGGTCTTGAGCGAGCACCAGTGCGAAGGCTGGCTCGAAGGGTATCTGCTCACCGGCCGACATGGATTCTTCTCATGCTATGAGGCCTTCATCCACATCATCGACTCGATGTTCAACCAGCATGCCAAGTGGCTTGACGTGGCGAACGGCATTCCATGGCGGCGGCCCATTGCGTCGCTGAACTACCTGCTGTCGTCCCACGTATGGCGGCAGGATCACAATGGTTTCAGCCATCAGGATCCGGGCTTTATTGACCATGTCATGAGCAAGAAGGCGGAGATCATCCGCGTCTATCTGCCGCCCGATGCCAATACTCTGCTCTCTGTGACCGACCATTGCCTGCGCAGCCGCAACTACGTGAACGTCATTGTTGCCGGCAAGCAGCCGTCGCCGCAGTGGCTCGATATGGATGCCGCCATCCGGCACTGCACCACCGGACTGGGCATCTGGAAATGGGCCAGCACCGACGAAGGTGGGGAGCCAGACGTGGTGATGGCCTGCGCCGGCGACGTGCCAACCATTGAAACACTGGCTGCGGTCGAAATCTTGCGTCAGCATTTCCCAGTGCTCAAGGTCCGGGTGATCAACGTCGTCGACCTGATGACATTGCAGTCACGGAGCGAGCATCCGCACGGCATCAGCGACGAGGATTTCGATGCCCTGTTCACCAGAGACAAACCCGTCATCTTTGCCTATCATGGATACCCCAAACTGATCCACACGCTGACCTATCGTCGGGCCAACCATCACAACTTGCACGTTCACGGGTTCAAGGAAGAGGGGACGACCACGACACCATTCGACATGGTTGTGCTGAATGAACTGGACCGGTTCCATCTGGCGAGGGCCGTCATTGACCAGGTGCCGGGATTGGGTCCAAGCGCCGCCAACCTCGCCCAATTCATCGACGACAAACTCATCGATCACACGCGCTACATCCGGCAGCACGGCCAGGACATGCCTGAGATTCGCGACTGGGTATGGGGAGCGGACGGAGCGGGGCCCGAAAGCTCCGGGCGCGCATGAGCGACGAGAACCTTCCCCAGGTCCATCTTGTCCGGCATGGCGAGACCGTCTGGAGCCTTTCCGGGCAGGCAACAGGACGCACGGACATTCCACTGACCAAACGCGGCGAACGGGATGCGCGAGAGCTGGGGACGCTATTTCGAGGCAAGAGCTTCCTGCAGGTTCTCACCAGCCCATTGCAGCGTGCGCAGCGGACGGCGGTTCTAGCGGGGTTCGGCGATCTCGCGCAGCATGACCCCGATCTGATGGAATGGGACTACGGTGCCTATGAGGGCCGGCGCACGGCGGAGATTCAGTCCGAGCGGCCGGGCTGGAGCTTGTTCAAGGATGGTTGCCCGGACGGGGAAACGCTGCAAGCAGTCAGTGCGCGCGCGGAGCGTGTGATTGACCGAATCCGGGCCTCACGCGGCGACGCGCTGGTATTCGCACATCGCGACATCCTGCGCGTTCTCGCAGCACGTTGGCTCGGCCTTCCTGCGGCGGATGCGCGCCGTCTGTATCTCGACACCGCCGCACACAGCATTCTCGGCTATCATCACGATCTGTACGAGCCGGTTATTCGTCTTTGGAACCAAGCGGCAAAGGTTGGAGCGCTTGCGAAGCTCACGGTTCCCAAATGAGCCCGCAACCCCTGATCTTTTTTGGCGTCGCGGCATCGCAGTTGATGTTGTTCGACGTCCCTAAGCTTCCGTTCGAACAAACCTCGTCGCTTGTGCACCCGTCAAACGGTCAGTCGTAGAAAGGAACGTACCATGCAAATCGGAATGATCGGCCTTGGAAGGATGGGTGCAAACATGGTGCGGCGACTTCTCAAGGAGCACCAGTGTGTGGTCTTTGACAAATCATCAGATGCGGTGAGGTTGCTGACACAGGAAGGGGGCGTCGGGGCTTCTTCGCTGTCGGATTTCGTGGAAAAGCTGCAGAAACCGAGAGCAATCTGGCTGATGGTTCCGGCTGCATTTGTCGAGCAACTAATCAACGACATTTTGCCTCATCTCGAGTCCGGTGACATCCTCGTCGATGCCGGGAACTCTTACTACATCGACGACATGCGGCGCGCCACGGAACTTGCAGCCAAGGAGATTGACTACATCGACTGCGGGACCAGCGGCGGCATAATGGGACTGGACCGCGGCTACTGCCTGATGATCGGGGGCCCGGGCGCCGCGGTCAAACGCCTTGATCCGGTATTCAGAACGCTGGCGCCTGGAGTGGGCGACATCGCTCGCACTCCAGGGCGAGAAGACTCAAACAGCACAGCCGAACATGGCTACCTGCACTGCGGGCCAAGTGGTGCGGGTCACTTCGTGAAGATGGTGCATAACGGCATCGAATACGGCCTCATGGCGTCCTATGCAGAAGGCATGAACATTCTGAAGCATGCCAATGCAGGCAAGAGCGAACAGATCGGCGATGCAGAGACAACCCCGCTTCGCAATCCCGAGGAATTCCGGTTCGATCTCGATCTCGGGGAGATTGCCGAAGTCTGGCGGCGCGGCAGCGTCATAGCCTCTTGGTTGCTGGACTTGACCGCAACCTCCCTGACTAAAGATCCGACGCTCGCAGCGTTCAGTGGAAGCGTGTCGGATTCCGGGGAAGGCCGCTGGACAATCAAGGCGGCAATCGATGCAAACGTGCCCACTCCGGTGCTCAGCACGGCACTATATTCGCGTTTCAGTTCGCGCGGCGAGGCGGAGTTTGCCGACAGACTTACGTCTTCGATGCGATTTGAGTTTGGCGGGCATGTCGAGAAATCATTGGATGTGTAGGGCTTCTGAAAAAGGGAAGGCCCAGTTGTCTCGACGCTTTCAACCAGCGAAGGCCTCATGAAGCCGCAATCGAACGCAAGCCCACCAGATTTTGGGGAGAAGCGGCTGGATGCGTTGCAGCGGCACGCCTTCGAATACTTCCTGAACGAAACCAATCCCAAGAATGGCCTCGTGGCTGACAAATCGCAGCCGGATGCCCCTGCGAGCATCGCGGCCGTCGGTTTCGCGCTCACGGCCTACCCCGTCGGCGTCGAGCGTGAGTGGATCTCGCGCACCGAAGCGGTGGGTCGAACCCTTGCGGCATTGCGGTTCTTCTGGACCAGCGCACAGGGGCCGAGACCTGACACGACCGGCCACAAAGGCTTCTACTACCACTTTCTCGACATGACCACCGGGCGGCGCGCAGGGGGTTGCGAACTGTCGACCGTCGACTCTGGCTTCCTGCTGGCCGGCATGCTCGCCGCCGCTGTCTATTTCGATCGGGACAGCGAGGACGAGCAGGAAATACGGACGCTGGCCGACGCGCTCTACCGGCGGGCAGACTGGCAATGGGCGTGCGACGGCGGAGCAACCATCACCCACGGCTGGACCCCCGAGGCAGGATTTCTGCCTTACCGATGGGAAGGCTATGACGAGGCTTCGTTGCTGTACGTACTCGGCTTGGGCTCGCCGACCCATCCCCTGCCTGCCGAGAGCTATCTGGCGTGGACTTCGACCTACCGATGGAAGGAAATCTACGGCTACGAATTCATCTATGGCGGACCGCTGTTCATCCACCAGTACTCGCACATCTGGATAGACTTCCGCGGAATCCAGGATGCGTACGCGCGAGACAAGGACATCGACTATTTTGAAAACAGCCGCCGAGCCACCTGCGTCCAGCAAGAGTACGCGATCCGCAATCCGCTCGAATTTGCGGGCTACGGAGAGAACTTCTGGGGCTTGACTGCGAGCGACGGGCCCGGCTGGACGACGCGCCGAGTTCAAGGCATCGAACGCGCCTTTTTCGACTATGTCGCGCGCGGGGCACCCTACGGCCCCGACGACGGGACGGTCGCGCCGTGGGCAGTAGTGGCGTCGTTGCCATTCGCCCCCGAGATCGTAATGCCGACGATCAGGCATTTTCAGGATGTGTATCCGCAAGTTACTGGCAAGTACTGCTTTCGGTGCAGTTTCAATCTGAGCTTTCGGGACGAAGCAGATGCCGATGGAGGGTGGACGTCGCCCTATCACTTCGGGATCAATCTCGGCCCGGTGGTGTTGATGTGTGAGAATTACCGATCAGATCTACTCTGGCAGCTGATGCGCGCATGCCCTTATGTCGTCACGGGACTGCGGCGCGCGGGGTTCACCGGCGGTTGGCTATAAAGGGCTGCAATTGTCTAGGTCAGCCCGCAGCGCTGGAAAACACAATGGTCTATGAAGAATCGCAGATCCTGTTGAGGGACGAGATGACCTCTGCGCTTGGGCTCAACCGGCAAGCCGAAGTCTTACTGAGATGGCTCAGGTGTCTCGAAATCGTGACGTGACTGTTATGATCGCACTGCACATCGTCAACTGCGCATATGCTTCTGTCAGAACGTCATCGTGATCTTGGACGGAGATCTAGTTGCGACAGGACCGACCTCGGATGTCATCATACCCTCGTACATATAGGCATCGATAGTTTCGAAAAGCACTTCGAAAGCTGTTCTCGCGCCGATCCTCTGAGTGATCGCCGACTAGAGGGTCTCTGCGTTGAATAGGGGACAGCTTCATTGTCCAAGCCAGGGCTTGTTCGAATAAGTCTGCCAGCACCCTTAGAAATGCCAAGATGACGCTGGCGGGGCTGATCTACGTCAATGCTGTCGCTGTGCGACGGGTGATATAGTTAGTGTGCGAGTGGGTGCCATTGCTCCCGCAGCAAATGGGCAGCGCCGAGCCAACCAAGGACATCGCAGTGTGGCGGACGAAAAGCCGTATTTGGGGGCCTATCGAACCTTAATTACTTGGCCTATCAATGCCTATGCCATTGTTATTTCATGCTAGTATTATTGTCTACGAAAATGGCGCGTCGACTGTGGAAGCATTGATCCAAGGAGCCGCGATATCTATTCGAAACCGTCCATAGGAAAGGAATCGTCTGTGACCCTGCCGAGCACGCGCCTGAGATCGATCATCATTCCCGCTGCTGGCAAGGGTACGCGAATGCTTCCCGCGACCGAGGTCACGGCGAAGGAGCTGTTGCCTGCTTATGACCGCCCGGTCATCCAGTTTGCCATTGACGAGGCCATCGAAGCCGGTGCCGACCGGATCATTGTCGTCGTTTGTGACTCAAAACCTGCGATCCGCGAATTTCTTGGCGATAATGCTACCGCATCGACCGGAAGGGCAGCCGGAACGGCCGCCGAAATCGTCTATGTGACCCAGAAAGAACCTATGGGGCTTGGCCATGCGGTCTTGTGCTGCAAGGGCATGACCTTGCCCGGACCATTTGGCGTCATCCTGCCGGATGACATCATCTTGGGCCGCAGTTGCATGTCTGAAATGGCCAGAAACCATCAGGACGGCCAAATGATTGCGGCAATGAAAGTGACTGAAGAGGACACCAGCAAGTACGGCATATTCACTTTCTGCGGCCCGGAGAGTGGCATCTGTATTCCGGTGAATGGAATTGTGGAAAAACCGCCGCGTGGCTGGGCGCCGTCGTCGATGGCCGCGGTCGGGCGCTATATTCTGCAGCCGATGATTTTTGAGATTCTAGTCCAAACGCCCAAAGGTGCCGGCGGCGAAGTTCAGTTGACTGACGCAATTGCCATCGCGACCCGGTCTTTGCCGCTGACGGCGTTCCAGTTTTCCGGTGTCCGGTACGATTGTGGCACGCATGACGGCTTACTTGCGGCTGCGATTGCCCGACAGGCGTCCCTCAAGCCAGTTCGGATGAACGCGCCGTTGTCCATCGCCCACCGCTCTGCGAGACTAGACAGAAACAGAAAGGACCGCGGTACAGACCCTGCGGGGTTGTTGCGTGAGCCCGCGAGCGGCGCGCATTGACGGCGGACGTGATGTTTACGGGAAGGTGTAGCGGTAAACGACCCTCGTCTGCTGCCCAGATCGTGCGACGAAGGAACGGATTTTTGACACCTCGGTCACTGCCATGACATGAAAGGACGAAACAATGGAGTGGAAGCAAATAGAGGCCAAATGGGCCGCAATGGCCCGGCGTTGCCGCGCCGATGTAAACTGCGGAAAGGTCGATTACGACGTGGTTGTGCTTCGCCGTGTGAACAAGACAGAAGCGTCCAAGGACGTCGCGCTCCAACAGATCGCGACAGCAGGTATTGAAACGCCGCAGGAACGGGATCCGGTGTCAACTCATTGAGCTTTAGAAAGGTCTTGGCCAAAGGTGCTTGGGTCTGGCCTTGGATTTATGCCGGAAGTAGCGAGGATGGCAGCACGGTAGCGATTGTCGGGGCCGGGCCTGTGGGATTGGCGGCCCTGCTAACCGCGCAGTTCTATTCGCCCGCCCAGATCATCATGATCGGCCTTGACGACAACCGGCTGAAAACCGCCATGAAATTCGGCGCAACCGCCAGCATCAACAGCGCGGACGGAAAGGCATTGGAGGCGGTGATGAAGCTTACCGACAACCGCGGCGTCGATAGCGCTGTCGAGGCCGTGGGCATCACCGCCACGTTCGAGCTGTGCCAACAGATGGTGACGGCGGGCGGCAACATCGCCAACGTCGGCGTACATGGCAAGAAGGTTGATCTGCATCTGGAAAAGCTGTGGGACCGCAATGTCGCCATCAACTGAACGACGTGATTTTCTGTATTATGCAACCGCGGGTGCCGGAGCGGTTGCAACCGGTGCTGCGGTCTGGCCGCTGATCAACTCGATGAACCCCTCCGCCGACGTGACCGCTTCGGGTACTGTCGAAGTTGATCTCTCAGGTGTCACGCAAGGTCAGCGCATCACGGTCAAATGGCAGGGCCGTCCAGTCTTTGTCTGGCGCCGGACCCAGGCGGCGATCAACGCGGCGCGCGCCGTTGTGCTTACGGACCTTGTCGATCAGGTGGACTATACGCGCGAGAACCCCAACCACACCGGCGACCTGCCCGCCCGCGACGAAAATCGCACAGCGGACGCGGCTGGCGAATGGCTGGTGGTGATCGGTATCTGCACCCATCTTGGCTGCGTGCCTCTGGGGCAGGACGGCACGACGGTAGGCGATTTCGGGGGCTGGTTCTGCCCGTGCCATGGGTCACACTACGACACATCGGGGCGGGTCCGCAAAGGACCGGCGCCGCGCAACCTTGATATCCCGCTTTACAGCCTTGGCAAGGATCTGAGACTTGTCATCGGTTCGTGATTGACGCATCCGCGTGAAATCGAAGAACGAGCGCCCTCCCGTGCTTGGATCGTTTGAAATTGGATGATGATGTTGAAGACGTGGGAGGGGACCGATGCCAGACAATGGATCCGAAACATCAGGCGCGCTATCCCGACGTGAGCGCGAGCGCTCCAGATGGAACAATGAGAGAGGCTCCGGTCCGCGCGGTCATGTGTCGGCGTCTTCATCGCGCCGAAGTCAAGTGGCGATGCCGCAGATGAGCAGCGCCGAGATGGGCGCGCTGCATATACGGGCGATCGCCCTGGAAAACCTGGTTGTCGCAGTGTTGGCCAATGCATCGGGTAAACAGCTCGAACTTGCGCGGGACATGGCCGGCTTTGTTGCGCCGAGAGCAGGCTTCACCCAACACCCACTGACATGTCGTGCGGCGACGCACATGACAGATCTCATTGAGCGATCCGCGCGCTTTCGCAACAGCCACCTGCTAGGATCCGACGAGATAGATTGATGCCCAAGGTGGCCCTAGGCGCCCCTCTTTGACCCCGCGAACCAGAATGCAAGGATTGGCAATAAGATCCATTGAGCAAACGGCGACAGGCCCACGTCGAGGACCGGGATCACCGGCATTAGATCGCCGTAGGCCCACGCTGCGCGTACATCGATGTTTAGCCATTCGCTGAAAACTGTCTAGCAAAGCCCGATTGTGATCGTGGAACCCGCAACCGGCAGATACCGCAACTTCGGCCACTGGCGGTTCCCAAAGACGAAAATCGACGCCAACAAGGTTATCGTCGCAATCAACAGGTCACTGAACCAGTCTTCCACCGTAACGTCGTCCAGGTCTTCCTTTCGCGCCAGCAACAGCCGGACAAGCTCGAGCTGTTGGAACTTGTTCAGCCCCATTGTCGAGGAATCGGCGATCTGGCCTTGTTTTTCCAGAGGCCGGGCTTTTGACCAATTCTTGTCAGCGTCATTCACGATGCGGAATTCATCAAGCACCGTGAACGACAGGGGTAGTTCCAGAGCGGGGAATTCCCGCCGGCGTAGGACGCTTCGATCGGGGCGAGTCATACGCCTTCGCAGTCACTCGGAATGCGCTTCCTTTTCGTCGGATTTCTTGACGCGGGTCTTGCCAGCGGGGCGTTCGGTTGCCCGCTTCAATTCATCTTGCGTGCCGATGTCACGCGGCAAACGACCACCTGAACGTCCTGCCTGTGATATGGTACCTTTGGCCCCAAGGGTATGATCGGAGTTGTCGGGTTTTGGGATTTTATCTCGGGTCAAGGCATTTCCTTTGTTTTATCAAGTTATGGAATGAAAACGCTCGAACCTCGCTTGGCTTACTGCATGCCAACGCCGACAACGAACGCGTCGAGCATCCATATTATGTAGGCCAAGATGAGCGATCCGGTGCTGATCGAGATTAACATTGGTCATGATGAGCAAGCTGCCGACGCAGAAAGAGAGATCGTAACTCTATGCGCCCCGCCGCTTCAGACGGGATAGCGCAGGACCGCCGCCGCTACCGCGCCGTCGGGCATGTCCGCCCGTCGCACAGCCAGAACCTTGCCGCCCGCGAGAATCACCCTTCCGGTGATCTCGTCGATCACGCCGTAGCTGGTCTGGCTTGGCTTTGATGCAAGAGCAATCGTACCGTCCGTCTCGTCCACCGTGCCGGGCACCACCTCGTCGATATCGACTAGAAGCAAGTCCACCGCACCGAAGGTCGCGGCGCGCGCGACGGCCTGCAGATCACTGATGGCGCGATGCGATCCCACCCGCTCGTGAAAGAGTGCGGTCGCAGTTTCGATCCGTGCTGCATAAGGCCCATCCAGAACCGACCTTGCGGCACTCGCCAAGGCGCTTTCGCTCATGCTGTCGGGGCTGGCGGAGATCCCCTCGGTCAACAGTCCCGGATAGCTGTTGACCGCGCGGAAGATCGGCCCAAGCGGCTCGGTCGCGGCGAGGATGAGCGGCGTTTCCCGCCCCGCAAGAACCGGGCGCAGGGCGGCGTCCACCTTGCGCAGGTACTTGAGCAACAGCGACTTCTGTCCATGGGCGTTGCCATGCCCGGTGCCTGTGCCGGGGTTGTTGACCGAAGCGTGGCCGGTGGCGTCGGCGGCGCTGTCGGGCAGGTCCGGCACGCTGATGGCTGTTGCAGGGTGGTCGGCGAAGACCTCGACCAGGCGGACATCGTTCTCGGACAGGGCCAGCACGAACGCATGTTGGGGAAAGGCCATTGCGCGCATCAGCGGCTTGAGATGGAAGCGGTCCGACACCTCGACCGTATTGGTGACCTCTGTCGCCAGCCGGAAGGTCCGCAGGCTGTCTGGAGTGGCGAGAACCGCAAGACTGTTGGCCTGAAGGCGCCAGAAATCGTCATCCTCGTCCAGCGCAAGAAGTTTTTCCTCCAGAGCCGCGCGGCGGCGCTTGTCGAAATCCGCGGCGTCGAGTTGCTTGAGTGCCGTTCGGGTCAGATTGCCGAACGAGATGCGGCTGAGAGCGACATTCTGGGTCTCGGGAGTCGTCGGCAGATAGATCGATACACATGCATCAGAACGGGCCTCAAACAGCGCCCGTATTTCAGGCTGGGTTGGAATATCAACATGAAGCATGAATTGTCCTTTCGAGGATCTTTCCGGGTGGCCTCGCGGATGCCTTGGCCGCTATCGGCCGGTACTGTCAGGCGCTGGCCTGGCTATCGAAACCCGTTTGCAGGATTGTCGGTAGTTGCCGACCAGGACGAGGCCGGGGCTGATGCAGCCACAAATTTTCAGGACCGGCAGCTTGTTCGTTGAACGAGTTCGTCGAACCGGCAAGACTTGACCGTCCCAGGGAAGGATCATTCGCCACGCCTCTGGGCATCGGGACATAGCCACTTCAGAGTGCGTTTTTTGTCCCTCGCGTGGACGGGGTTTCGGCACCTGAGGTTTTCTCGTCGGGTGCGGTCGTGTTGCGCGGCTCTTGTCCGCCCCAGCGCAATGTCGTCCGAGGGTTGTCTAACTTCCGCCCCGGAAGGCTCCTGTCGCCTGGCGTGTCGAACGCATCTTTGCCAAGGCCCAGACCCGTACCGGCATCTGTATCCCCAGAAGACCCGCCCAGATCAAAGCCGGGTCTGTCAATCCCTTGGCCAAGTTCGTTGGCCGTAGGAGACTCGTCCTGCGCCAGCTTCTTGTGGCTCGGTTTCCTTGCACCGTCAGTCGCCGCCGACGATGCTGACGAAGTGGATGGCGTCTCATTCTTCTTCATGTCTTGGATCCTTCGGATATCCCTAGTTCTGCGACTTGCCCTCGCACCAGACAGTGCGACGGCGACCGACGGAATCGTTGGATCCAGTGGTCTTTGGTCGGCCCGAACGTCTGCTGCGTCACGAAACCCTCGACCTGTGGCCAAGTGAAAATTTCAGACGCCACAATCATCTCTTGAACTATAGATCAGCTGTGCAGGCTGAGTATTGATCCAGATCAGCAGGCCGAAAGCCAAACCATGGTTAGGATTCTGCGCGCTGGAGAGCATTGTGGGATAACTGGCGGACCATCACGAGCCTCTCCTGAAAGAGGATATTCTGGCGATGATCCGCTTCAATCCTCGGACGACAAGACAACTCTGATTGAAAGGTGTTGGACAATGGCGGATGAAGACGACCTTTGGGCCCTCGAAGAGCGGTTCTGGACGGAAGGTGCGGACAGCGCACGGCATATGACAGCCAAGGGGGCTGTCTTCATCTTTCCATATCCCGTGGGGATTCTCCGGGGGAATGCCCTTTCGCGAGAGAGCAGCGTTGCACAGCGTTGGCGGTCCGTCGTCATGACAGAGCGCCACTGCACGATAGAGAAAAACATTGCGGTTCTGGCCTATCATGCCTCAGCAGAGCGAGGCGACCTACCGATCTACCAAGCTCTGTGTGCGTCGTCTTACCTGCTCGATGAGGACAAATGGCTGCGACTCTCACACCAGCAAACGCCTTTGCCCTGACGAACTAACTTGCGCCGAAAAAGATATCCGAGCGCTAGCAACGGAACAGCCGGGCAAAGTCTGAAAAGGGCTCAAAGCGACGCACTGCGCCGGGGCGATGTAAGGACTGGCAGCATCGCGCAGTGGGGCATGAACTGTCCTCCACTGGGGATCAAGCGTCAGGTGGCGACCACCAGTTGGCAGAGTCCATCGACCGTGGCCTCGGCTAACCAATTTTGAGAGCGCTGCCAGTGCTAATTCGAGCAGGGCGTGATAATCGATATCAGTGCCGCGCCACGCCCGCATGTTATCCTGAAAGCTTGATGAACAGGAGATACCGATGGCTGCGCTGCCCTTTGACGATGCTCGGATCGAGGAACTGGTTTTGCGGTTCAACGCCGTGATGGCGAAGGCAGGGAACGTTATTCCCGATCTTGGCGGCAATGCTTCGGATGACGAGGTGGCCGTGACCCTGCAAGAAACCGAGGGTGATCTGAGCCGCGACGAGATCACTCAAGAGATCGAAAGCATGAACGACGAACAGCAGGATGCGCTGGTTGCGCTGTTCTGGATCGGTCGTGGTGACAGGGAACCTGCGGAGTGGGAGGCGACCAAAGCCCTTGCGCGGCAACAGCACGAGGGGCTGGTGAGCCGCTATCTGCTGGGCCAGCCGGAGGTCGGAGAGTTCCTGACGACAGGTCTGGAAAAAATGCTGGAATACGGTGTCGACTGATTTGGGAGTTGGTCACTGTGATAGAGTGACCGTCGACTTCGTCCGCCGCCCCCATTTGGTCCTGCACGGCAACTGCCATTGGTGAATGCAATGTCGCAATTCGAGCTTGTGGCAATCCTCCTAGTCCTGACGGCCACGTTTAGTTGGGTCAATTTCCGGCTTGCGTTCCTGCCGCACACAATCGGCCTGCTTGTCATGGGGCTGGGCGCGTCGCTGGTTGTCATCGGGGCCGAGGCGGTGATGCCGGGGCTGTTCAACTATGAAGGTCTGGCCGCGCTCTTGCGTCAGGTTGATTTCCAACAAACCGTTCTTCAGGGCATGCTCGCATTCCTCTTGTTTGCAGGAGCGTTGCATGTCGACGTGGTCAGCCTGCGCAGCCGTGCCATCACCATCGGTACGATGGCGACTTTGGGTGTCGTGGTGTCTACCGCGATCATCGGGGGCGTCGTTTGGGCCGCAGCCGACCTGCTGGGTGTCGCGATCTCATTGCCGTGGGCACTGGTGTTTGGGGCGCTGATCAGCCCGACCGACCCCGTCGCGGTTCTTGCCACCTTGAAAGAGGTCAAGGTCCCCGAAGACCTCAAGATCGTGATGACGGGCGAGACCCTGTTCAACGATGGCGTGGGCGTGGTGCTGTTCGCCGTCCTAGTCCACGCGGCCCTTGGCGACGGCTTCGACGCCTTTCAAGTGGGCAAGATGTTCGTGGTGGAGGCTTTGGGCGGTGCGGCCCTCGGCGCCGTGACGGGCTATGTAGCCTACCGCGCTATGCGCGCCATCGACGACTATTCGATCGAGGTGCTGATCTCGCTGGCGCTGGTCGTGGGCACTTATGCGGTCGCCTCCCGACTGGTTGTGAGCGGTCCTCTGGCAGTTGTCGTCGCGGGATTGCTGGTCGGCAGCAGGGGGCCGCACGACGCGCTGAGCGATGAGACCCAGCGATACCTTTTCGGCTTCTGGACGTTGATCGACGAAATGCTGAACTCGGTCCTGTTTCTGCTGATCGGGCTGGAGGTTCTGGTCCTGCGGTTCGAGCCCGCCTTCGGCTGGCTGATGGCGCTGGCGGTGCCACTGGTGCTGGTCGCCCGGCTGGTTGCCGTCAGCGGTCCGGTCCTGTTGCTTGGGGTATTTCGCAAGTTCGAGCGCGGCACCATTCCGGTGCTGACCTGGGGCGGCTTGCGCGGCGGCATCTCGGTGGCGTTGGCGCTGTCTCTGCCGGAGGTCGCCGAGAAATCGGCGCTTCTTGCCGCGACATATGCCGTCGTTTTGTTCACCCTGATCGTTCAGGGGCTGAGCCTGCGTGCGGTGATCAAATGGGTGGTGCGTTGAACACTGTCAAATGAGGTTGGCGGCCCAAACCGCTCGACCCGGTGGCATAGCAAGTGACCTGTTGCAAACCGGCTGCGCTGCCAGCCCCGATTGATCGTGTCGAAGCAAGGAGTTGGTCATGGCAGCCTCATTGTCAATAACGCGTGTCACAGCATTCTGGGGACGGCTCAACTCCAGCTTCTGGTTTGTGCCCGCAGTCATGGCCTTGTTAGCCATCGCACTTTCATTTGTGCTAATCGAGGTCGATGCACTGCGCGATGTGGCCCAGACGGACAATCCTAGCGCACTCTACACGTTCGGACCCGAGGGGGCCCGGGCGATATTGTCCGTTATTGCAACGTCGATGATCACGGTGGCCAGCCTGATCTTTTCGATCACGATGCTATCTTTGCAACTCGCTTCCTCGCAGTTCGGGCCGCGGATCCTGGGTAACTTCATGCGCGATCGCAGCAACCAGATCGTTTTGGGCACGTTCAGTGCGACGTTTCTGTATTGCTTGTTCGTGCTGCGATCCGTGCGGGGGATGGAGGGGTCAAGTTTTGTTCCCCATCTTGCGGTCGGGTTTGGTGTGCTGCTGGCGTCAGCAAGCGTCGCAGTTCTGATCTATTTCATTCATCACATCGCAACGTCGATCCGGGTTGAAACGCTGCTAGTGAAACTCGCCGTAGAAGCCTGCACCGCCGTAGACCGGCTTTTTCCCGAACGGCTTGGCAGTGGGCAGGCACACGACGCGGCTGGGCAGCCTCCTCCTGACGATTTCGAAACTGACAGCAGGCAAATCGCGGCCGATTCAGATGGATACGTCCAGAGTATCGGTGGTGACGTGCTGATGAGGATCGCCGCCGAGAATGATCTTGTTCTAAGGATCGACGCGCGCCCCGGAGCGTTCGTCACCGAAGGCGCGTGCGTGATGACAGCCTATCCGAAGGCCAGGGTATCGGACGAAATTGACGAGGATCTGCGCGGTGCGGTCGTCATCGGACGGGATCGGACACCCTATCAGGATCTGGAGTTCGCGATCCGCCGCATCGTGGAACTGGCGCAACGGTCCCTGTCGCCCGGCATCAACGACCCCACTACCGCGCTCTATTGCATCGACCGGCTGGGACAAGTTCTTGGCCGAGTGGCAGACAGGGACATTCCCTCCCCAATGCGGCTCGACGAGGGCGGCCAGTTGCGCGTCTTGACCGAAGTCTTTAATCTGGGAGATGTGGCCTGCCGGGCCTTCGCGGCGATTGCACGGTACGGGATGACCGATGCGGATGTCGTCACCCGGCTTGCTGAAACCCTCGCGAAGTTGGAGACGTCTTTTCCGCTGGCCGCGCGTCTCGCCGTTGCCGAGTTGCGTGAACAGGTGTTGAGCGAAAGCGGGGGGCCGACAGTCCATGCCTTTGACCGCAAAATTCTTTCAGGGTTTCAAGAGAGTAGAGGAACGAAGCCCTGAATCGGAGCGTAATATTGCGACCTTCGGACGCGAAGATGAACCTGATCGAAACTTACACGGCTACGATTGCCCGCATTCGCGGTTCGGATCGGACGAAGATACGCGTCACCTCTGGGTGCTTTTGGCGTACTGCGCTGCCGATTGCACCGATCAGATGCTCCAGATCCGGGATCGTCATCTCGTCGGGAAATTCCAGCGTGAAGGCCGCGAACACCTCCTCTGCACCCAGCTGGACCGTGATCAGATCAACGATGCGCCGGACTTTGGGATGCGCGGCAACGGTCGTCCGAAGTGCTGCGACAACCTCCGCTTCGGCGGTCTCTCCCACCAGCAGTTGCTTGCTTTCGCGTGCAAGGACGACCGCAACACCAGCCAGCAGAACGCCGATCGCGACCGACGCCGCCCCATCCCAGACCGGGTTCTCCGTCACGACCGAAATTGCCGTCCCCGCCATGGCGATCACGATCCCAATCAGTGCTGCAGAATCCTCAAGGAAAACCGTGAAAGACGTTGGATCCTTGCTGCGCCTGACCGCTTGCCAAATGCTATGGCGTCCCTTGGTCTTTCGGAATGCCCGCCATGCGAACCAGAGCGAGATCGACTCGAACACAAGGGCGAGCCCGAACACGATGAAGATGATCCCCGGCCGGGTGATCGGCGCGGGATCGAGGATGTGGATGACGCCTTCATATATCGAAATTCCCGCCCCCAGTGCGAAGAGCATCATGGCGACCACGAAACACCAGAAGTAAAGCTCGCGCCCATAACCAACGGGGTGTTCGGCGTCCGGGGGCTTTGCGGCGCGTTTCTGCCCGTAAAGCAGCAGAATTTCGTTGCCGCAATCGACGAGACTGTGCACGCCCTCGCTCAGCATCGCCGAGCCGCCGGTGATCCCGGCCGCGATAAACTTGGTGATTGCTATGGCCAGATTGCCGAACAGGGCCGCGTAGAGCGCAGTGGTGCTGTCGTGCCGTGCCATGTTCGTGCCCGCCTTGTGCGCGTTGTGAGCCGGTCAGCCCCCATCCAGTGACAAAGGATGACGATTCTCATTTGTTTTCTGCGGCTTCGCGGAGGTCGGCTACGGCGGCGGTGGTGACAAGGTCCGCCCTATTGGTCCAGGCCTGCCGCAGGAAGGTGGCCAGCGTGGCGACTTCGTCATCACTCAGTCGGTCGCCGAAGCCTGGCATCCGCAGCCGTTCTGGCCGCTCCGCGGTCGAGGGCAGTTCGCCCCCATGCAGGATCATCGAGATCAGACCGGTTGGACTTTTCGCGGTGACAAGCGATGATCCGTCAAGCTCGGGGAACACCTCGTCCGCGCCGCGTCCGTTTGAAAAGTGGCAGGCAGCGCAATTGTCGAGATAGAGCCGTGGGCCAAGGTCCATCGAGGGGTCGGCCGAGATCAGCAGTTTCTCGGTGTCGGTTTGTCCCGCAGGTGCCGGTGTCGCCGCCGCATCGTTCAGCGAACCGAGATAGGCGGCAATGGCCGTGAGGTCGCCGTCCGTCATGTATTGGCTTGAATCGCGTACCACCAATTGCATTTCGCCGTTGATCGCCGAATGGGCGTTGCGTGCCGTTGAAAGGATCAGCTTGATGTCGTCGGCGGTCCACCCTTGAATCGCGCTATCTGCGCCACGCAGTGGTGGTGCGGTCCAACCGGCAATCTGACCGCCCGACAGGAACGCCTGTTCGGCACCGGTCAGCGCGGCTTGTGCCATCACGGCGTTGCGTGGGCTGTGGCAGGCACCGCAGTGGCCGGGGCCTTCGACAAGATATTGGCCCCGTGCCAACTCAGCGTCACTGGAACTGGCGGTAAAGCCGGGATCGCCGAGGGCAACCCATTTCCACGCCCGCAAGCCCCAGCTGAGGTTGAACGGAAAGCTGAGGTCGTTCGGGAGCCTCGTTGCCTTCACCGGCGGCACTTCGTTTTGAAAGTAGCCATACAGGGCACGCACATCCCGTTCGGTCAGCTTGCGATAATTCTCGTATGGCATTGCGGGATAAAGGTGCGACCCGTCCGGGCGCACACCATCATAAAGTGCCGCACGAAACCCATCGAGCGTGTAGCGGCCAATTCCAGTCTCAAGGTCGGGAGTGATGTTGGAGGAATAGATCGTCCCAACCGGGCTGATGATCGCGCGGCCCCCGGCGAATGGCTGGCCGTCCTCGGCAGTGTGGCAGGCCGCACAATCGGCGGTGCGCATGGTATATGCGCCCGCGCCGTCGGGCACCGGGTAATCGTCGGCAAACGCCGTCTGCGCGGGCGTACGCTGCACCGGCACATAGAGAAAGGCCAGAAAACCCACCAGAACAATGGCGGCGGCGAGGACAGCATAGCGAAGGAATTTGTTCATGATGCGCCCTCAGACCAAGGGACGCGGATTTGGCAGGTAATCCTTGCGGATCGCCTCCGCTGCCCAATAGGCCAGCGCGCCTACCGTGCCTGTCGGATTATACTGGATATTCTGCGGAAAGGCAGAGGCCCCCATCACGAAAACATTGTGCTGCCCCCATGCCTGCAAATAGCGGTTCAGCGCCGAGGTCTTGGGGTCCGTTCCCATGATCGCGCCGCCGACGTTATGCGTGGTCTGATAGGGACGCACGTCATATTGCGCCCCCTCGGCCTTGTATTCTGATTGCCAGCTGTCGGGTTGCATCGCCTCGGCGATCGGTTCGATCTTGGCGCGCATGAACTGCGTCATCCTGATGTCGTTGTCCTTCCAGTTGAACGTCATCCGCATAAGCGGGCGGCCGTGCCGGTCGGTATAGGTCGGATCAAGATCAAGGCAGCAATCGCGGTAGGCCATGTTCGACCCGTGCGAGCCGATGCTCATCGCATGACCGTACCAATCGCCGATCCCCTGCTTCCAGCCAGCACCCCAAGTCGAGGTGCCTTTGGGCAGCGAGATGCCACGGATCGGCTGACCGTTCGATATTCCGGCGGTGATATAGCTGCCGCCTATGAAGCCTTCCTTGGCAAAGTCGATCTGACTGATGGCGTAATCGTCGATCGAGATGCCGTTCGATCCGGCAGCGGCAAAGGGATTGAATTCGACATCCTTGAAGAACAGCGATGTACCGCCTGTCATCTGATAGCAATAATTCTTGCCGGTGGTGCCGGTCTGCTGCACGGGGTCCCATGGCTCACCAATGCCCGACAGCAGCATCAGATGCACATTGTGGAGCGCATAGGCGGCAACGATCACCAGATCGGCGGGCTGAAACACCTCTTCCTGCGCCGCCTCGTCGAAATAGGTGACACCGGTGGCGGTCTTGCCATCCTCGGCCAATTCGATTTTCAGCACTTCGGAATTTACCTTGTAGCTGAAGTTCGGCATCCGCTTCAGTGCGTCAAGGATGCAGGTCTGTGGGCTGGATTTCGAATAGTTTGCGCAGCCGTAACGCTCGCAAAAGCCGCAATAGTTGCAGGGGCCAAGCTGCATCCCGTATTCGTTGGTGTAGGCTTGGCTTGCGTTGGCGGCCGGGCGCGGAAACGGATGCAGCCCCAGTGCCGCGGCGGTCTTGGCAAACATTTGCGCATCGACGCCCTGTTTCATCGGCGGCATAGGATAGTCGCGGCTGCGGGGCGCCTCGAACGGATTGCCGCCCGCCTGAACCTCGCCCTTGATATTACCGGCCTTGCCCGCAATGCCCGCCACGTATTCAAAGCGGTCGAAGAATGGCTCCATTTCGGCATAGCTGACGCCCCAGTCCTGGATCGTCATGCCAGCCGGGATCGTCGCGGCCCCGAACGTTTCCTCGACATAGGATTTCAGGCGCAGCTCAATTTCCTGCGGGCGCCAGGTCTGGCCGTTCCAGTGGATGCCTGCGCCGCCGACGCCGTCACCGGGCAGAAATGAGCCCAGCCGACGATAGGGCTGTGCCACATCGTCAAGCGTGAGGCGGATCGTGAGGGTCGAATTCTTCGGCTTTTGCATAAAGCCAAGACGGATGCCGTATTTCAGCTCGTCAATTACCTTGGGGTATTGAAAGTCCGGCACCGTCTCGCGGTCTGGACCACGTTCCAGGGCGAGAATGTCTAGCCCCTCCTGCGCCAGTTCCATCCCGAGGATGGACCCCGTCCAGCCCAGCCCGATAATCACGACGTCCTTTTTGGGGTCGGTTCTTGTCATGGTTCAAGCCCTCTCGCCAGCGATGTCGACAGGGCCGAGCGGATAGGCCTCTGGTCGGCCCACCCAGTCGTAATAATTGGCCCGCGCGCCGGGAAAGCCAATGTAGATCCAGGATTCCATGCCAGCATTCCCGCCGTATTGCGGGTCGGAAAAATAGCCTTCCTTGGTGTTTTGCAGCAGCAGCGACCAAAACTCGCGCAGGTCGGGGGCAAGGGTTACCTCGTCCTTTGACAGCGCCGTCAGCGCCGCGTCCTGCTTGCCCGTGTCAAGATCGGCAAACGGCGCGCCATGCGTGTCGTCGCACCAGGTGTCAAAGGCGGCGATGCCCTGCCGATATATTTCGGCGGGGGACAGTGCTGTCTGCGTGCCGAGGTTGGGATCGGCCTCAGGGCTGAACGGGCCCTCCATGTAAAGATCGGCGGCAGTGCCAAAATCGCCAGCCAGTTGGCGGTCGATGAACACCGGAACGCGGGCTTCAATGGCACCGGGGCCGTCGCCTTCGGATGGGATCAGACGGGCGGTCGCGGCCATGACAAAGGCATACTCAGTGACGCTGAGGTATTCGGGCTTATACTCGGCCAGCGGCACCTCTCTGGCCGCTTGGGCACGCGCCTGAAAGGCGAGGATGCTCAGAGTGGCCCCAGCGGCGGTGCCGGCAAGAAAGCTGCGACGAGTGCTTTGAAACGGAAATTGCGGCATTATCGTCCTCGCATGCTCCGCGGCATGAGCGGCGCTGAAATTGGCCGAATGTTGGCACCGACAACAGGTGTCAAAGCACACCGCGTTGGATGCCGGTATCGTCAAACCTCCTTGACGGACCAGCCTTAGCCGCCAGAGTATCCTAGCCTGACAGACGGTGTGCGGATGGCACTAACCTCGATCAGTCGACTGTCACGGCAATCAAGCGTCGTGCATTCGGTAGGTTAGAGTTTTGGCGCGTTAATAAATTTGATGAGTATTCCCTTGGAGCCGGGCACCTGCCGGGCGCGCTCGTTTGGCCGTTGCCCTTGCCCGCAAAGAACAGCCGATTGTACATCGCCGTTCCAGGCGATTTGTTTTGGCCACAACCACCATGACTTCACGAACACGAAGCGCCTTAAGGATGTTTTGACGACAAGCAACAGGATTCCGATCGATAGCAGGCACCAGATGGCGGCGACTTCATTAGGGTTGCTGGTCAGCAACATGGCCAATCGTGGACCGATCAGGAAATGGTACACAGTTAGTCGCCAGGATCCGTATATGAGCGGCATCAAAAATGCCGCGACGAAATAATTGGGATATGCGGTCAGGAATGATGCCCACGAATTGACAGTTATGAAGTTCAGCATACCGTTTGACGGAGCTTCCCAAGCGATATGCCATTCTCCGGACACGGAACATAGGCGCTCAGCGCACAGTACCTGTCCAAGCGGACATGACCCTGCCCGTTCAAACGGGTAAAGCTGCAGAAGCATGATGACTGCCGAAGCAAAGCAGATTGCAAATACCGGCCACTGGATTTTCTCGCGAACATGGGTGGGTATGAAGTACATCGAAGGCATATTGATGAAGAACGGCTGGACCGTGATGTGCAGATCAGGGGAATCGCGTTTGGGATTTGGTCTGATCTGAGGGGTCTTGCGGTCTGCGTGGAGATGGATTCTTGGGCGGCGATCGCCCTTCTGGAGCCCGTTCCCCGCATGGACATTTTTCTCGCCGCCTTCGATGACATCCCCGATCCGCGTGCTGACAACGCGCGTCACGACCTTTGTGAACTTCTGGTCGTGGGCTTCGTCGCGGTCCTCTGCGGGGCGACGAGCTGTGCCGAGATGGCGGACTTCGGCCAGGCGAAAGAGCATGTTTTCAGGGACTTCCTGAAGCTCCGGCATTCCATCCCCTCGCATGACACCTTTTCGACGGTGTTCCGGATGATCGACCCGAAAGCGCTGGATGCGGCCTTCGGGCGGGTGCTGGCGGCAATCGCGGCGCAGCTTGGTGACGGGGACGTGATCGCCATCGACGGCAAGGCGCTGCGGGGTGCGCGTGACAAGGGGCAGAGCGCGCGGACCCGGATGATGGTCTCGGCTTACGCCGCGCGCCTGCGCCTGACGCTGGCGACCGTTGCCGCTGACAATGGCGGCGAACTGGAGGCGGCGCTCGAGGTGCTCGGTTTGATCGCGCTGAAAGGTAAGGTTGTGACCGCCGATGCGTTGCACTGCAATCGCCGCACGGTTGCAGCGATCAGGCAAGGCAGCGGTGACTATTGTCTGGCGCTGAAGGCCAATCAGGACTCGCTCCTGTCCGATGCCCGGTCCTGTTTCGGCAAGGTGTCGCCAGACCATCCGGTCGCGCGGCAGGAGGAGGTCGGGCATGGCCGCAAGGAGACCAGGACGGGCATGGTCGTTTCCGCCAAGGGACTGGCCGAACACCATGATTTCCCCGGCTTGCAAGCCTTCGGCCGGATCGAGGCACGCCGGGAGACCGACGGCAAAGTGCAGACCGAAACCCGCACGTTTGCCCTGTCCTGGATGCCCGAACCCGAGGTCTTCATGGCAACCGCCCGCGCCCATTGGGGGATCGAGAACGCCCTGCACTGGCAACTTGACGTCTCGTTCCGGGAAGATGCCTCCCGCAACCGCAAGGAGCATGGCCCCGCTAACATCGCCATCCTGCGCCGCCGCGCCCTCGACCTCGCCCGACGCGACAACTCAAAGGGGTCGCTCTCGATCAAACTCAAGCGCGCAGGTTGGAGCGATGCGTTTCTTCTAAGCCTTCTCAATCAGTTAGCCAACGCTTAGGCCAAACGCGATTGCCCTGATGTGCAGATAACCCAACAGCGTGGCAATTTGATTGGACGGCAGGGCGCATTGATCATTGACCGAGTAGGTGAAGGCCTGCAAAAGCTCCATTGATGAGAAATAGCCG
>JBBSBE010000061.1:0-22366 GCA_038251625.1 Rhodobacterales bacterium | reverse complement strand
GCAATGCGCCGTCTCGTGGTGCGAAAACTGCGTGGTCAGGACAGACGCCAGAAGCCGCGCCATGGGCGACAGGTTGCCGTCACCAGATACCGCCTTAAGCCATCCCCACCGAGCACGGTTCCAGTTGCCGTTCTGATCGACACGCCTTGCAGCGGCGGGCGCTGCGGTGTATTCTTGCTGTTGAAGCTGATCTGCTTTGACATTTGCCCCGGATGCGCCCGCCAGCGCGCCGGGGTTTTCGTTTTCCGCACCGTCAAAACGGTTGGACAAATGCCGAATTTCACCAGTGTTTCCAATGGTGCTGTTTTGCGGGGTTGGACAAGCCAAGTCCTTTGATATTGCTAGAGAAGTGCCCTTCCCTACGGGCTGCCATTTCCTTCTGTAAGTTGTTGCTTTTGCTGCGAAATTCCCACACGCCAAAATCCTACTACAGAACTACTACAGCGAAAAATCATCCCCTTTTGACATGCCGAAGCGTCGGAACCGATCACGCATTCTTGAACGGCGCAATCCCTAGAGCGGCGGATTGTAGTGCGATTGACGCCGAAGCGCAGTTCGAAGAAAATGCAATCGACGTTCACAAAATGCAGATTGGGCAACAAGGTAATGACAAAAGGCGTTCTCATACTTTCAACGGTTTTCCTACTTGGGGTTATCGCAATGTCTGTTGGTCGAAATGATCCAACACCGCCCAAGCCTGCTACAGTCGCAGTTGCTCCCGTTCCGGCGGAAGACTTCAAGATTTCAATCGAAGCCACCCCCATATCGCAGTATGAAGTATCCTTGAACGTCAAAACTAACATTCCGTTGCCCGTTGAAGTTATGGCAAGCGTCTCGATCAAGGGCCAAAACCCGAAAGATACCTACATTGGCGTTTCACAACGGATCAAACTAACGTCGCCCGAACAAACAGTAAAACTAGATGGAAAGAGCGAAAACTTACCGTCTGGCGAGTATCTTGCAGAAGTAACGTTTTACCCGAAATGGGGTGTCGAAAACGGTTCTGCCGAAGCAAAACGCATTAACGCCGAAATCATTGGACAAGCCGACGTTACCCTTTCAGGTTCGGGGGCAAATAAGACCCAAACAGACGCACAAAACATTGCGCAAAAATGGGTTATGTTGAACGTCGATATAGGGATGCCTTGGAACGAAGGCCAGTTCGTTGCGAAGCTAGGCAAATTCTCAAAGTCGGCTTCTGACTTGAACCTTCACGACGCTTATTACTTCGAAGACGCGGACATGACTATAATTGTTAGCCGCGTCAAAAACACGGTTGCGGTTTGGCGAATGGGGCGCGCAACGAAATAAAAAAGCCGCCCCCGAAGGGACGGCGGTTTTTCCGATCTTCACTTCGGGAAGTCTAGTCGGCAAACACTTCGGCAGGGATGCCCACAAGGGGCGCGTCGTGGTCGATACCCGCAGCGGTGCAGGCTTGGCGCATGGTGGCCCCTATGGCGACCCGCAGCACGGCAACAGCCGGGAAATCGGGCCATTCGGCCCCTGCAAGCCAAGCGACGTGCTGCGCCCTGTCAGACAGCCGTTGCTGCCCCTCTGGCGCGGCCCATGTGGACTAACCCACTGCAGGATGAATACGGGCAGACAGCCCGCGGGCGCGTCCGACGCAACGGCAAGCCATGCGGCAAGTACGGCGACGGTCATTGCCCTTCCCACGCAGGCGCGACAAGGGCGCGCATTCGCGCGCTTTGACAGGCCGCCCGCCCGATCGCATCGGTTCACAATGTGGATCGGCGGCGATCGGCGTTGCGCAGCGACGCACCGCACGGCGTATTCAGTCCGGCGAAACGACGCCAACCAGCGTATCCAGATCGGCCAGCATCTTGGCCTTTGGGCGATCCTGGAAATCCATCAACTCCCTCATGCCGGTCATCGCATTCAACCGATCGCCGGAAATGACCTCGGGCTCGGCTTCCAGCGCTGTCCGCGCCGCCCGGGCCAGCGCGACAAAACGCTGCACGGCCTCAGGCGAAGTCAGCGTCTCTTCGAATTCCGGATCAAGGCAGCCGGGCATGTAAACCTCGGCCATCTCGCGCCAGACGGAGAGGTAGGGATGATCGCCCTCGGGGAAGCGATCCGGATCGCCCTCGGCCACATGGCGCAGCCACGCCAGCGTCGCGATGATTTCCGCATCATGCATGTGGTCCGAATTGGCACCGAAACTGAGATAGGAATGGGCCATGTCTTACTCCAGAAAGATGATGGGCTTGGCGTTCTGTATCGTGCGCCCGTCGGCGAACGCTTTGTTAAGTCCTTCTGTGATCCTGGTTTGCAAGAGGATGCGCTGATCGGAGGTCAGCCCCAGCATATCCACCACCATCTTCTTGGTCGCCGTATTCAACGTAAGATCCTTTACAACCGCTTTCGCCAGCCCTTCGACCATCTTGTCGCTGATCGGGAACTTCATACCGGTCTTGCTGTTCAGAAGGGGCCCCTTGAGGCTGACAGGGTCGGCACCATCGATGAGGTCGATCCCCTTTTCGGTCGCGGATGTGATCGGACGTCCGGTCGCCTTTTCAAGCCGCGCACCGCCGATGCCTTCGGCAAGATCGACTACCTCCTGCTCATGGTTCCAACTCAGCGCTTTGATCCGCGCGGGGTCAAGATCACCCGGTACCGGCCCCTTGTGCAGGGTGGTCGGCGTCGGAATATCGGCGTCGCGCAGCAATTGCTCGCCGATATCACGACCCATGTCATCGAGAAGGCCCTTGGCCGATTCCGGCAGTGCGTCCCGCGCGGCCTTGTCCATACCTTCGATGTCACGGCGCAGTTCTGCGATGTGCGACTTCAGCGCCTTGGCATAGGCCGGATCCGCCGCCGCCTTGGTCAGTGCATCGTTGAGGTTTGCGGCCCCTCCGGGAAGCGTTTCGGCCCTCTTTAGGATCATATCGTAAGCCGGAACGGTGCTGCGGGCCTTGGCCATAGGCTCCAGCACATCCGTGACGAAACGACCCGCAGATATGTCGGGCGTCTTTGACCAGACCTTGAACGCCTCATCCAGATGCGCGTCCGACATGCCAAGATCGACGGCGCGCTTGGCGATCGTTTCATATTCTGCCGCTGCGATCTCATAGGCCTTCGCGACCTTGTTGATCGCTTCCGGCGAAAGCGCGTCCAAGCCCTTGATCATGTCCTTGGCGTATTTGGTCTTCAGAAAGACGTCGAGCCGGGCCACTCCCTTGCGGATGGACATGCAGACAGGATAGGCGAACTGGGTGGCAAGATCGACAAGCGGTGTCAGGATGGGATCGATGTATCCCGCCACGCGTCCCGCGCGCGCACCCTTTGCTGCCGCCCATGCGGCATTTGCCTCGGCTTCGATCCGGGCCGCGCGCAGGATGGCCGCGCGCACCGCCTTGTCCGCCTTGGAAAGATCCTGCTCCAACCGCGTCAGAACGCGGGCCACATCGTCGGCACTCGCCAGCGTTTCCTGCGCCGCGTTGAAGGTTCGCACCGCCTTGCCGGCCTCACCGCCGGTTTCAAGCAACTTGGCGATATGCACGGCCTTCGCCGTCGCACGGATGCCCGAGGCAAGGCCCAGGACATCGAGCGGAAGGGTAGCCAGCGACACGACGACCCATGCAAAGGACGGATCGGCCGACGTCAGGCCCGCCTTGTTGGCGGCATGTTCCTCGACATACGCCGTGTAGGTGTCCCAAGCGTCGTAAGCACCGAGACCCAGCGCAGCGGCGCCACCAAGAACGACGACCGTGCCCTCGCCAAACGTGAAAAGCCCGGCGACCACCGCCAGCCCGCCAATGGCAAGCTTCTTGCCAAGATTGGCCATTTGATCGTCTTGGACCTTGTCCTTGACGACAGCATCCTGCACCGATCCCGGGATGACACCGTTGATGGCCGTCGCGCGCGAAACAGCGGCATCGAAAGACCAGATCTTTTCGGGATCCTCGGCCAGGACCTCCTTTGTGGTGGCAATGCCGTCCCGGCGCTCCTCCAACAGCACCATGATCCTTCGACGCAGATCGGCTGGATCGGTCGCGTCGGTCAGAAGGTCGATCATCTCGTCGTCCAGATCGAATTCGGGATCCTCGGCCTGCCTCAATTGAAAGAGCTTCTTCAAACCCGGATCCGCGTCGATGGCCGCCTTCACCGTATCCTTGATCTTCGGTCGGATGTCGTCCTTGTCCGGACCACCGCCGAGAAGCCAGGAGCTTTGGTTTTCAGGGTCTGCTGCCAGCCGCGCGTATTCGGCCCGCACTTCGGAAAGCGCGTCGAACATGTCGGCGACGCTGCCATCGTTCAGCACGTCTGCCTCGAACCCTGCCAATTCGCGCAGGCGACGGTCCATCGCGTCGTTGGCGATGTTCACGGCTTCCGTCTGGAAGGCCTGAGTGTACGCCTTTATGTCCTTCTCGAACGCCTCTTGCGACGGGTATCCCCAGGCTGCCAACTCGGCCTTCAGGCGCTGCTGGGCTTCCAGCGTTTCCAGGTTGTAGTTCGTCGTGAATTCATCCGGCATCATCCCGGGTTCGGTGGCCCCCGGCAGAAACATCCGGTTTGCAGTGTCGTAGGTCTTGAAAAGATCTTCCTTTCCAACCAGCGCGTTATGCGCCTTGTCCAGCGATGCGCGGCTTTCCTGCCGCTGCGCAAGCTCCGCCAGATATCGGTCAACCGAGGCAGAAAAGGCAGCGATATCGGCCGTCTCATGCGTGGCGCGCGCCCAGTAATCTGCAATCGCCTCGTCCGTCAGGCCTTTGACCTTGTTCGCGATCGACAGGATCTGGTCGATATTCTCTTCAGTGACAGGGACCCCGCCGGTGCGAAACCGCAAGAAGCGTTTGGCATCGGGCGGAATGCGGTCCATCAGCCGCTCTTGGTCAACCACGTCGGCACGGAACGCCTTCCATGCCTCCGCCATCGCCTCGAAGTTTGGGTCCTTGGGGTCAAGCCGTTCGCCAGGCTTGTAATTCGTCGATTGCCAGAACAAGGCGTCTGTCGCGGCATTGATGTCGTCGCGCCGGGCATCGCCGTAACCGTCAAGCGTCTCCTCGGTCTGCGCTAGTTTTCCGCTGTCGACAGGACCCGCGCCGTTGAAATAGACGATCACCAGAACCGATCCGGCATCGACATGCGCCTGCGTGACGACAAAGCTCAGGGGGTGAACCCGGTATTCGGGATCTCGACAGCTTTCTTCGGCCTGTGCCCGGGTCATCCCGCGGGCCACCATATCGACGTGGATCGAGAATTCGAGATTGTCCATCATTTTGGTGACGGGGATCGAATAGGGAATGGCGCGCCCTGGCGTCTGCGTGGCCGGTTCATCCGCCGCGCCGCCCGGCGCGCTTTCGTGGCCGCTTTCCGAAGGCCCCGCTGCCGTTTGGGGCGAAGGCACAGCATAATGGGCCTTGACGAGTTTGGGTGCTTGCGGCGCCGGAGCCCCGATTGCGGCATCCAAAGATGTGGTGTCGGCAGACGCGTCGGCATTGGTGCCACCGGTTAGCGCGGCCCTGATATTCGCGATAGCCGCAACCGACGCGTCCGGATCGCCCGCCCCCAACCCCGCCTTCATCGCCTGCAGCATCGGCTGGTAAAGCGCCTTGGCCTCGGGTCCGCCCAACTTCATCACCGGCCCCAAATCGGCCATCAGCAATGCAGCCTCGGCCCTCAGCACCCGCAGGCGCTCTGCGCTTTCGGCTGACGGCTGGTCCGACGGCGCCGCGTCGTCACCTTCCGCGTCATCGGCAAGCTCGCCCGATGGTCCACGCGCAATGATGCGGTATACCAGACCGCGATCCTTGAGATAAAGGCGCGCGCGCTTTGGCAGGCTTGGAGGAGGGTCCTCTACACAAGCCAGCACAACGCTCTTGCCTTCCATCGTCATCTGGCCCCAGCCGCCACGCGCGCTTGCACCTTCGGATTTCGCCTGCCGGATCAGCAACTCGACGGGGCGGCGTTTGTGCGCTTTCATCACAGACCCGTCCGAAGACAGCAGCCACGCGAAATTGTAGGGTTTCTTTCTCACCGCGCGCAGGATGGCCTGCAAATCCCCGGTTTCCGCGGCAAGGTCATCCTCGTCGTCCTCATCCTCTTCCGAAACCGGTGGACCCTCGACATCCCCCGTCACCTTGCCAGCAGGCAGCGCCGGTTCCGTGATCGGCTCCGGCCCCGTCACTTCTGGCACGTCCTCCACGCCAGACAGCGCCAGGACAATCTGCATGGATTGCCCACGTTCGGAAAAATGCTTTTTGGCGGTTACCTGAAAGCCGCCCGGGGCCGCCTCGTCGCACGTCAGAACGACGCGGTTGCCCTCTACGACCATGGTCCCCCAGACCCCTTTGCCGCCGCCGTTGGACTTGGCGGTCCGGCGCAACGCCTCTGGGGATTTGCGCGGGTCCGCTTCCACGATAAGCCCGTCCTTGGACACCAGCATCGCGAAACTGACCGGCTTCTTTCGTGCTGCCGCGATGGCCGCGCCAAGTATCTTTCCGTCTGCGTCAGGACCGGATTTGCTTGCCATGCAACACCTTCAACGGAAAATCTCTGATCGAAACAGGTCTGGTGTGAATCACGAAACTCAACCCAGAGGATATCTCGCGTTCGCCCCAGAGAACAAGGTTGGGCAGGCTTCTGAAACTGGGACGCGATCACTTTTCTGATCGCCCGCATAGACCGCAACCGCACAGCCCCCGACGTTGCCGCCGCTCTTTCCGAACGCGTCGGCACCGCTTGAAGGATAGTTCTGTCGCCGTTGCTGCCGATGCCACTGCGGGCACGAAATTTGCCCTTCGCAAAAATACCGCTGCCCGCATTCACACCATGCAACCCTCGTCCTCGAGGCTGGTTTCCCAACATACCTTTTCAACATCATGCGCTTGCGCAGCGCCGCTAGCCCCTTGGGCCTTGCTGAATGTTGCGATCCTTTCGATCGGTTCATCGCGCCGGATAAGCACCCCGTTTCATGATCAAACGATCCGGGTTTGACAGTCCGGCTGCCTGTCTGCCGTGCTCAGGCGGCTTGCGCGGACAGGAACGCTTGCAACCGTTCTGTCCGGGGATGCGCCAGCACGTCCTTGGGGTCGCCCGCTTCGGCGATCACGCCCTGATTGAGAAACACCACCTTGTTGGCCACATCGCGGGCAAAATTCATCTCATGCGTCACCACGATCATGGTGCGCCCTTCTTCGGCCAACGACCGCATGACGCGCAGCACCTCGCCCACCAGTTCGGGGTCGAGCGCGGATGTGGGCTCGTCAAACAGCATCAGCGCCGGCTCCATCGCCAGGGCGCGCGCGATGGCGACGCGCTGCTGTTCGCCACCGGAAAGGAACCCCGGATAGGCGTCCTTGCGGTGGGCGACCCCCACACGGTCCAGATAGTGCCCGGCCCGGTCGGCGGCTTCGGCGCGGGCAAGGCCGTTCACGCGCATGGGGCCCAGCATCACGTTTTCCAAGGCCGTCATATGGGACCAGAGGTTGAATTGCTGAAACACCATCGTCACCCGCGCCCGCAGCGCACGCAGGGCGGCAGGGTCAGCGACGATCTGGTCGCCGTTGCGGTCGCGCTTGCAGGCAAGGGCGACGCCGCCCATGGAAATCTGCCCCTCGGTCGGGCGTTCCAGAAAGTTCAGGCAGCGCAGGAAGGTGCTTTTTCCCGACCCGGAAGACCCGATCATCGAGATCACATCCCCCTTTTCGGCGGTCAGGCTGACGCCCTTCAGAACCTCGACGGCGCCGAACGTCTTGCGGATGTCGGTGGCGGTCAACATGGTCATGGTCGGCTCCTCTCAGGGGCTCAGAAGCAGGCCATCGCGGAACGGCACTGCGCCCGCGATCTTGCCCAGCCGCTTGCCGGTTTCGGCGATGCGGGTGGCGGGTCGCGCGTAGAAAACGCCCGATGTGCCCGCACGCACGGGGGTGACGGTGCCATCCTGCAAATCAGTGATCTCGGCCACGATCTCGCCCTTGGTGACGGTGCGTCCAACCGCCACACGATAGGACAAAAGGCCCGCCACCGGGGCCGTCAGCGCTTCGGACCCGGCCAGGGGGGTGGGCGTGCAGGCGGGTTCGGGCAGGTCTGGCCGGGGGCCGCGCAGCACACCCAGACAGGTCAGGTAGTCGGTGATGGCCTGCGCGTCCGTGGCGCCGAGATCGCGGCAGACATCGGACCGTCCGCGCAGTTCTACCGTGCAACTGGCGCAAGAGGGGGGAAGCGGGTGGCTGGGGAAAGCGGCAGCGATCTCAGCCCAAGGGCGCGAGACGGCCTCGTCAAAGGGGTTCCCGCCCGAGTTGTCGGCCAGCAGGACCGCCCGGCAGGCCGCAAGGGCGATATAGGGGTGCAGCGCGGGCAGGCTGGCGGGCTGGGTGTAAAGATGCACCTCTGCCTCGCCGTCGCAATGCAGATCAAGCACCAGATCGGCCCCCAGTGCCAGGCGCATCAGGTGGTGGCGAAGGGTATCTGTGGGGCCGTGTGCGACCCGCGCGTCCAGCGCCTGCCGCAAGGCCGCGCGCACGAGGCTGACGTTGCGGGCGGCGTCATCACCCAGCGCCCCGTCAAGCAGCATCGCTGCAACAGGTACAAGATCGGGGTAATCGCGGTTGAAGTTGCGCCCATCGTAAAGGTCGAAGCGGCCTGACTGGTCGCCTTGCAGAAACTGCCCCAACCCAAAGGGATTTGCCGCCGGCACGACGGTGACGTGGCCCGCGATCCGCCCTTCCGTCTCGGCCGTCTTCAGCGCGTCGATCAGGCAGAGCGCGGCCATCATGCCCGGCCCTTCATCGGCATGAAGCCCGCCTTGCACATGCACATGCGGACGCGCCGACGGATCCCCGAAACCGACCACCCGCAGCCGGTGCGTGGTGCCCGGGCCGCGGCCCGGAATGTCGATCAGATGTTCAAGCATGGGCAGTCTGGCCCCCTGCCCGGCTGGCACTGGCCTTGGGATCAAGGTGGCGCAGGTAGTGGCGTTCCAGCAGGCGGAAGCCTTGCGTCAGGATCACCGTCAGCCCGAGGTAGAAGACCGCAGCCACGCCCAGGCTCTCGGGCACGACAAGATAGTTGGTATAGACGTCACGCGCCACGCGCAGAACCTCGACGATTGTCACGGTACTGGCCAAGGCGGTGGCATGCATCATCTGGACTACCTCATTGCCGTATTGCGGCAGCGCGCGCCGCCATGCCCCGGGCCAGAACACATCGCGGAACACCTGGCCATCGCTGAGGCCCATGGCCCGGGCCGCCTCGATCTCGCCCGAGGGCGCAGCCTTGATGGCACCTGCGAAGATCTCGGTCGTGTAGGCGGTGGTGTTCAGGGTAAAGGCAAGCCAGGCACAGACCCAGGGCGAGCGGAAGAACGGCCAGAGGCTGCTTTCGCGGATCAGATCGAACTGCGGCAGCCCGTAGTAGATGATGAACAACTGCACCAGAAGCGGCGTGCCCCGGATCACATAGGTGAAAAGCCACACCGGCATGCTGAACCAGCGGTTGCGCGACGCACGCGCCATCGCCAGCGGGACCGACAGCACAAGGCCGCTTGCGGTGGAAATCAGCAGCAAAAGCAGCGTGATCTGCAATCCGCCCCAGAACGCCGGCAGCGTTTCACGGACAATCTCCCAGTTGATCATCGCGCCTCCTCCCGCCGCACACCGCGCGAGAAACGCCGGTCAAGGCCCCCCAGAAGCAGGATCGAAACGGTGGTGATCGCAAGGTATATCCCACCGATCAGCGCGTAGAACGTGAAGGGTGAACGCGTCGCCGCCGAAGCGAGGCCCGCGCGGTGTACCATGTCATCCAGCCCGATGATCGAGACCAGCGCCGTAGCCTTGAGCATCACCAGCCAGTTGTTGGTGAAGCCGGGAATGGCGTGGCGTACCATCTGCGGCAGGACGATGTAGCACAGGACCTGCACGCGGCTGAGGCCGCAGGCATCCCCTGCCTCGATCTGGCCTTTCGGGATGGCAAGGATGGCGCCGCGAAACGTCTCTGTCAGGTAGGCGCCGAAGATGAAGCCCAGTGTCAGCGTGCCTGCGACAAAGGCGTTGACGTCGATGTAGCCCCAGCCTTGCGCCTCGGCGAGGTTGTTCAGCAGGATCTGGCCACCGTAAAACACTGTCAGCATCAGCAGAAGGTCCGGCAAGGCGCGGATCACCGTGGTGTAGGTCGTGGCAAAGCCGCGCGCCAGCCGTGAGGAGGAAAGCTTGGCCACCGCCCCCAGAAGGCCAAAGACGCTGGCGATCAGAAGCGAGGTTGCAGCGACGGAAAGCGTGACCCACAGCCCGTCAAGGATCATCGGCAGATAGCCCTGAAACATCCCCTCACCCCCCCGGCATCAAATGGCCCGCCCCGGAAGGGACGGGCCGGTTGGATTACTTGCGTGCCGACATCGGTGTCACGTCGAAGTCGAAATACTTGTCGGCCAGCGCCTTGTAAGACCCGTCTTCCATGATCGATGCCAGCGCTGCGTTCACCTTGTCGGTCAGGCCGTCGTCTTCCTTGCGGATGGCGATACCAACGCCGCCATCGGTGTTGGCGTCAAGAAACAGCGTGTCGCCGACCTGTGCGAAACCCGCACCTTCCGGCGTATTGAGGAAGGCCTCTGCGGACACAACCGAAGACCCGAACGCGATGTCGCCACGCCCGGCGGCCAGTTCCAGATAGACGGCGGTTTCCTTGTCCACCGCCAGCACGTCAATGCCGGGGTAGTTGGCCGCCAGATATTCTGCACGCGGGCTGTTGCGCAGCACGATGATCGTCTTGCCCTTCACATCTTCCGGGGTCCAGCCGGTGAAGGCGCCTTCCTTGGCAATAAAGCGCGACGGCACGTCATAGTAGGGATTGGAGAAATCGACCACTTCCTTGCGCTTGTCGGTGATCGACATGGAGGCCACGATCATGTCGAACTTCTTGGCGTTCAGGGCCGGGATCATGCCGTCCCATTCCTGCTGCACCATCTCGCAGGTGACGTCCATCTTGGCGCAAAGCGCGTTCGCAATGTCGATGTCAAAGCCCGAAAGCGTGCCGTCTGCGGAAACCTGGCTGAAGGGCGGATAGTTGCCTTCCACGCCGATGCGAACGGTATCAGCGGCCCGGGCGGCCCCGCTGAGCAACAAGGCGATGGTCAGAACAGTCGTGAATGTGCGACGCATTGGGGTCCCTCCGTTGGTGTCGGCGCAAGAATGAGGTTTGAAGATGGCAGGATATTTTCGTACGATCAACTTATGAAAATGAAAACGTCAAAAAAAGCATCTGCCTGGACCGCGGAAGCGGATCGGCAGTTCAGTTCCTCTCCCCTCGGCAAGCAGGTCATGGCCCTGCTGCAAGAGGGGTCCCGGTCGCAGCGCGCGCTGTCGGATGTGGTCCTGCGCGACCCGGTTTTCGTGGCCACCCGCGGGATCGAGGATCTGGCGCAGCTAAGCGGGATTTCGCCTTCCACCATAAGCCGTTACGTGCGCGATCTGGGCCTTTCCAGCTACGTCGATTTCCGCAATCAGGTGGCCGACACGGTGCATGCCCTGATCGCCCCGGTCACCAAGCTCAGCACCCGCCTTTCGGAAGGCGGACCAGATCGGGGAACGGCAGAAGCAAGCCTCGGATCCGCCGTGCTCAATTTGGAGGCTTTGCGCGACCCCAGCACCGCCGACGTGCTTCGCCGGGTATCGAAAGAGGTGGGATCGGCGCGGTACGTCTGGGTGATGGGCTTCGGACTGTCGGCCCATCTGGCCGCGATTCTCACCCTTGGGTTGCAGCCTTACCGGGATGGCGTGGTGAACGTCGTGCAGTTTGGCGGCACCGAATCCTCGGCCGCGCGGCTGATGTCGGCGGGCAAGGGCGACCTTGTGATCGCCATCGCGTTTCCGCGCTATTCAGCGGATGTCACCGACCTCACCGTGGCTGCCAAGGCGTCGGGCGCCCGCATTGCCGTCCTGACAGATTCCAACGCGGCGCCCTTGGCCCGGCACGCCGACGAATTGATGCTGGCGCCCGCGCAACATCCCGTTCTGTCGTCAAGCTCCCTGCCCGGACTGGCGCTGATCGAGGCGCTGGTTGCCGAGTTTCTGCTGTCCGACCCGGCCCATGTCGCGCGCGCGGAAAAGCTGGCCGCCGCATTGGCCGGATACCTTACGCAGCGCGGCTAGGCGCCGGACACGGTGCTTCTTGGTCACGCGAACGGCAGCCATGGCACCCCTCTGCGGGCGCGACCGTTCGCAAAGGCGAGACGTCATCGCGGCGAGCGGGGCCTGGTCCGCACGGGTCTGGCGGTAGGCCCGGGCCATCACCCGCGCGCCACCGCAGATGATCAGTCCCAGCTTGCGCCGTGACCAGACAGCCATGCGGACAATTCGACGTTGAGGCAGACAGACCCGCCGCGCGCCTTCAGCCGGGGCGGCTCCACCCCAAACCAATCACAGAACGCGGCGATACGCGCCTTGACGCTCTCGGGCGACAGATCGGATGCGCCCGCCACGTCTTTCATCAACCCCGAATACATGTCGTTTCTCTTGATGGCCGCACATCGGCGGCGAGACACGGCCAGCGGATGCAGGCCGAGAGGGAAAATGCAGCCAAGCGATTCAAACTGGCAGGAAAATCGCCGGGGCGCCTCGCGGCAGCACCCGGATACCGAAATCTTTTTAGCGTCCAACGGGATTTAAGTGGTGGCGAGGGGGGGACTCGAACCCCCGACCCCGCGATTATGAGTCGCGTGCTCTAACCAGCTGAGCTACCTAGCCATCGGGGGCGGGATAGTCGGGTGCCCCCATGGCGTCAAGCGGTTTTCAGACAGCCGCCGCATGCGCCACACGCGGACGGCCTGCTGCGGTCGCCGTCAGCCGGGCCTCGATGAACATCCGGCGGCCCTCGATCTCGGCCTCCTTGACCTCACGCGTGACGCTGACTGCCACATCTGCGGCCCCTGCACGCCGCGCCCGCGCCTCGGCTTCGGCCATCAGCGCTGCGGCCATCGCCTCGATCGCCGCATCCCGGTCGGCAAAGGCGGCAACACCCTCGGGCAGATGTGCCACAAATCGCCCCTCGGCGGGGCTTGTCACCAACCCCGTCACCCGTTGCGCCACCTGCCCCACCACGGCGCCGATGGCGTTTGCCACACCCGCATGATCTGGCAGGATCATCGGACAGCCCAGCCGCGCGCCCACCGCGCCGTAATAGGCCGGGGCCGAGGCGCCAAGGCCGATCACCGGCACGCCGAGCCGCGCGGTGATCTCCAATGGTCCCTTGTGGCCGGACAGGCCCGCCGCAAGCAGCGGATGGCGGGCCAGCACCTCGGGGCTTTGACCGGCGAAGGCGGGGTCTTCGGCAAGAGCGGCCTCCAGCAGGCAGTCCACCGTCTGCGCGGTCAACTGGTCCACGATCCCCCGCGCCAGCGTCAGCGCATCGCCTGCAATCCGGTCGCCCCGGCCATTCCGCCGCCGCGCCATCAGGCGCAGCGCCTTTTCTGCCGCAGCCCCGTCCCAGTCCGCCAGACGCCCCAGCGTGTGGCTGGCATCCGTGGGGGTCACGCCCGACAGCATCACGAATCCCCGCGCCACCAGCCGGTCCAGCGCAGCCGCTTCCAGCCGCGAACGCAGCGCATCGGCCACGGGCATCGGGCGATCAAGCCGCGCCAACACCGCCGCCTCGCGTGGCACAAGGCCCGCAGTGTCGCCCCCCATCGGGATCGCAAAACGCCCGTCGTGTTCGCCCGGCGCGTCGGACGACAGCCAGCGGTCGAGGGCCGCATGCACCATCTGCCCCGCATCGGCAGCGAGCAGTGATACCGGCACCAGCCGCCGGGGGCCAAGGTGCAGGCCACCGTCCAGACCCTCGGCCACCACATGCACCTCGCTGTCGCCGCCAAGGCCCGTGGTGCGCATCGCCACCGCCTCCACCATCGTGCGAAAGCCGCCGACGCGGGCGCCTTCAGGGTCGATCAAGGGCAACCCGCCACGCAAAAGCGCCACATCGGTGGTCGTCCCGCCAATGTCGCTGACCAGCGCTTCTGACGCACCGGTCAGCCAGCGCGCGCCCACGATGCTGGCGGCGGGGCCGGAAAGAATGGTCTCGATCGGCCGCTCGCGCACCATGGCGGCAGAGATGAGCGCGCCATCCCCGCGCACCACCATCAGCGGCGCGGCAATCCCCACCCGCGCCAGATGCCCCTCGCAGGCCGCGACCAGCCGGTCGATCATGCCGATCAGCCGCGCGTTCAGCACCGCTGTCAGGGCGCGCTTTGGCCCGTTCAGATTGGCCGACAGCTCGTGCGAACACGTCACCGGCACACCCGTCGCGGCCCGGATCGCGGCGCGTGCCGCAATTTCGTGCGCGGGGTTGCGGGTGGCAAAGCGTGCAGCGACGGCATATCCCATCACACCCGTCAGCCCGGCCAGCGCGGCCTCCAGCGCGGGCAGGTCCAGGGGCGCGGCCTCGGTGCCCGCATGGCTATGCCCACCCGCGATCACGATCACCGGATCGCCCTTCAACGCCTCGGCAAGGCCCGCCCGCGCCATGTCAGCCACGTCAAAGCCGATGAAGACCAGCGCCACACGCCCGCCCTGACCTTCCACCAGCGCATTGGTGGCAAGCGTGGTCGACAGCGACACCAGCGCCACATCCGACGCGCCCACGCCAGCCGCCGCCATCGCCGCATCCACGGCCCGCCCGATCCCCAGCGCCAGATCGCCCCGCGTGGTCAACGCCTTGGCTTTGCCCAGAACAGCCCGCGCATCGGCATCCAGCACCACCGCATCGGTGTAAGTGCCGCCCGTGTCCACGCCCAGAAGAACCGCCATCGCTCGCCCCGTCCCGCCCTGCTTCGCCCCAGCCATAGGCGCAGGCGCGCGCGCGGTCACCCCCCGTTGCGACGCGGCGTGTCGCCCGCGCGCCGCCGCCGGTGCGCTGGCGGAATGGACAGCATGGCGCGGTATTTGGCCACCGTGCGCCGCGACGGCGCGCCAAGCGCCGCCGACAACGCTGCATCGCTGAGGGGCTGCGCCGGGTCCTCCCCCGCCACAAGCCGCGCAAGACGCGCGCGCAGACCGGCCCCGGATACCTCGGCGTCTTCCGGCCCCAGCCCGCAACTGAACATCTGCCGCAGCCAGAAGGTGCCGATCGGGGTGTCGATCGACACCCCCGCCACCGCCCGGCTGACCGTGCTTTCATGCAGCCCCGTCGCTTCGGCCACATCACCCATCGTCATGGGGCGCAGCGCAGAAAGGCCTGCGTCCAGAACATTGGGCTGGCGATTAAGGATCTCTTGCGCCAGTCGCAGGATCGTCGAACCGCGCGCTTCGATCTGGCGCTTCAGCGCGCGGGCGGCGGCCACCTGATCACGCGCCTCGGGGCTTGACTGCCCGCGCGGCGGCGCGGCCACGTGAAGGGCGGGCAAGGCAGACCGGTTCAGCTCCACCATCCACCCTTCCGGCCCGCGCCGCGCACAAAGGTCGGGCGCGCGCACAGGCGCAGTGCCGGGGTCGAACTGCGCGCCGGGCTTTGGGTCGAACCCGCGCAGGCGGCGCAGGCACACCACGATCTCTGCCTCATCGACCTTGGCCAGCCGCGCCAGCCGCGCCGTGTCACCTGCAGCCACAAGATCAAGATGCGCGAGCACCGCCACCATCGGCGCGTCCAACCATCCCGCCTCACGCGCCTGCAAGGCCAGACATTCCGCCAGCGACCGTGCAAAGATCCCCACAGGCTCGATCTCCTGCACCCGCTGCAGCACCGCCTCGGTCTCGGCAAGGCTGGCGCCCGCCTCGGCCGCTATCGCAGCCAGGGGCTGACCCAACCACCCGCTCGGCTCCAGCGCCATGGCAAGGGTCATCGCGATGCGGTGGGCGGCCCCCCCCGGAAACATCCCCGCAATTGCCGCGGTCACATGCGCCATCAGGCTGGGCGACGCGGCGGCAAGCCCGTCGATGCCCGGCAACGGCGCGGCAAAGGCCGCGCTCCAGCGGGGCAACCACTCGCCCGCGGCTGGCTCGACCGGGGCAAGCTGCAGATGCGGGTTCTGCGCCGCCTGCTCTTCCAGATAAAGCGAAAGCCCGGTCACATCCTGCCGCAAGATCCGGATCGAGGCCGCAAGCCCGAGGTTCAGCTGCAGCTTCTGTGTCTGCGTGATCGTGGTGCGTTGACGCCCCGACATGAGCCCCCCTTTGACAACCGCAAGGCTAGGCTGCGCAGCGCGGTACCGCAACGGCGATGGCCGGCCCGCACAAAGGCGTGTGCGGCTGCCCCCTTATCAATCGTGCCTCCGCCCGCTAGGACGGATGCCGGAGGGCAGGGCATGCAGAACGACTGGCCGATTGTGCGCGATCTGGTGCTTGTGGGTGGTGGGCATGCCCATGCGCTGGTCCTGCGGCGCTGGGGGATGGATCCGCAGCCGGGTGTCCGGGTGACACTCATCAACCCCGGCCCTGTCGCGCCCTACACCGGCATGCTGCCCGGCCACGTTGCGGGCCACTACACCCGGGCGGAATTGATGATCGACCTGCAGCGGCTCTGCCAGTTTGCAGGTGCCCGCTTCCTGTCAGACCGGGCGGTGGGGATCGACCGTGCTTCGAAACGCATCCTGCTGACCGACCGCACGGTGCGGTACGATATCGCGAGCCTCGATATCGGCATCACCTCCGATCTTCCCGACCTGCCCGGCTTTGCCGAACACGCGGTGGCGGCCAAACCGCTCGATACCTTCGCCGCGCGGTGGCAGGCGTTTGTGGCCGATGCCCCCCCTGCCCCCCGGATTGTGGTGATCGGCGCAGGGATAGGCGGGGTGGAACTGGCGCTGGCCGCCGCCCACCGGCTGGGCGGCATGGGGCGAAAGCCCGCCGTCACGCTGCTGGAACGCAGCCCGGACGCGCTGCCCCACATCGGCAAGGGCGCACGCGCAGCGCTGCTGTCGCAATTGGCCCGCGCCGGGATCACGGTTGAACCCGGGTCCGAACCCGCGCACATCGGGCCTTCGTCCGTGACGCTGGGGGACGGGCGCGCGCTTGCGTCGGATTTCACGCTTTCCGTCGCGGGTGCCCGGTCGCAAGGCTGGCTGGAGAAGACGGGCCTGACGCTGGACGGCGGCTTTGTGACCGTCTCGCCCGCGTTGCAATCCTCGGACCCTGCGATCTTCGCCGTGGGCGATTGCGCCTATATCGCCCATGCGCCCCGCCCCAAGGCCGGGGTCTATGCCGTACGTGCAGCCCCTGTGCTGCATCAAAACCTGCGCGCGGCCCTGATCGGCAGGCCGCTTCGCGCGTACAATCCGCAGTCGGACTACCTGAAGCTCGTCTCGACAGGCGGCAAATCCGCCGTGGCCGACAAGGCGGGCCTGCGGCTGGAAGGCCGCGCGCTCTGGTGGCTGAAGGACCGGATCGACCGCGCCTTCATGGCCAAGTTCAGCGACTACCCTGCAATGCGCCACGCCAGCGTGCCATTGGACGGGGCCGACGGGCTGGCAGAGGCGCTTGGCGACCGGCCCGCCTGCGGCGGCTGCGGCGCAAAGCTGGGGGCGGAAACGCTGGCCTCTGCCCTTGCGGCGCTTCCGCCGCCCCGGCGTGAGGATGTGCTGTCCGGCCCCGGCGACGATGCCGCCGTGCTGCGCGCAGGCACGGGCCTGAGCGTGATCACGACGGATCACCTGCGCGCCGTCACCGCCGATCCCGCCCTGATGGCCCGGATCGCCGCCATGCATGCGCTTGGCGATGTGCTGGCGATGGGCGCTGCCCCGCAGGCGGCACTGGCGCAGGTGATCCTGCCCCGCAGCAGCCCCGCCATCGCCGCCGACATGCTGGCCGAGATCATGGCCACCGCCGCCGAGGTCTTTGGCGCCGAAGGGGCGGATGTGGTGGGGGGGCATTCCTCTGCCGGGGCCGAACTGACCATCGGCTTTACCGTCACGGGCCTTCTCGCCTCGGTCGCGGACCTGCGCCGCAAGGGTGGCGCTCTTGCCGGTGACGCGCTGATCCTGACCAAACCGCTTGGCAGCGGCACGATCCTTGCCGCCCTCATGGCCAATGCCACCGCACCAGGCGTGATCCTTGGCGAGGCCGTCGTCGCCGCCTTCGCCATGATGACCGCCCCGCCCGGCCCCGCCGCGCGCATCCTTGCCCCCGAGGCGCATGCGATGACCGATGTCACAGGTTTCGGCCTTGCCGGGCACCTTCTGGAACTCTGCGAAGCCTCGGGCACCGGCGCGCGCCTGAATCTGGCGGCGCTGCCTTTCCTGCCGGGCGCCGTGGCGCTGGCGTCTGCAGGTCAGGCCTCAACCCTCGCGCCCGCCAACCGCGCGGCACTGGCAGGGCGGATCACCGCCCTCGAGGGGCCAGAGGCGGCACTTCTTTATGATCCGCAAACCTGCGGCGGCTTTCTTGCCGCCGTGGCGCCCGACCGTGTGGCGGCGCTGCTCGCCGCACTCGGCCCCGGCGCCGCGCATATCGGTGACGTGACCGAGGGGCCCGCGCATCTGACCGTCACCGCCTGACGCCGCAAGGCGCCTCCCCTCCCTCTGTGGCGCACGCATGGGGGGCTCAGCCCCCGACACCGGCGCGTACGCCTCCGGCCCTACCGGCCGCTCCCAAGCCTTGCCACCGCAGCGCCCACCCGGTCGGCCAGCCCCGCCAGCGCGTCGGGCGCAAGGCTTTCCGCCTCTACCTCAACCACCGGCACCTCGACGCGGGCGCGGTGGCTGGCATAGCGCGGGTCGTAGTGCTGCTCCATCAACCCCCCGGCCAGCGCGGCGAAATCCCCCGCCTCGGCCATCGCGCGCCATTCAGCGATCACTTTTGCCGCATGCACAGGCCGCAGGCTTTCCACCACCGCCACCAGCCGGGCCGGGTCCTCGGTCAGATCGGCATAGGCCCGGCAAAGATAGGCCGCACGCTCGCCCCGCCCCGCGACCACCGCCACACGGGGGGCCGCCTGCATCGCCTTCCACAGCCCCGGTGGCAGCCGCAGATCCCCGATCTTGGCGCTTTCAGCCTCCACCACCACGGGCCGCGCAGGATCAAGCGCCGCCATCTCCATCGCAAGCGCACCCTCAAACCCACGCTGCGCGGGCTGACCCCCGGGCATCGCGCCGAACAGCGACCCGCGATGGCGCGCCAACCCCTCGAGGTCGATCACCTGCCAGCCCTTTATCGCCAATTCACCCAGAAGCGCGGTCTTGGCCGTCCCGGTATTGCCGTCCAGCACCACAACGGGCGCGGGAAAGGGCCGATCATACAGCGCCTCCACCACCAGCCCGCGCCACGCCTTGTAGCCACCGGCCAGCGTTTCCACCCGCCAGCCGATCTGGCCAAGGATGGTCGCGAAAGACCCTGACCGCTGCCCCCCCCGCCAACAGTAAAGCAGCGGGCGCCACCCCCCCGGCTTGTCGGCCAACGGCCCTTCCAGATGCGCCGCCGCGTTGCGCGCCACCAGCGCAGCCCCCAGCTTTCGGGCAGTGAAGGGGCTGACCTGCTTGTAGATCGTGCCTACCCGCGCCCGTTCCGCATCGTCCAGCACCGGCAGGTTGATGGCCCCGGGCAAGCGGTCCTCTGCCCATTCGGCGGGCGCACGCACGTCAATGATGTCGTCGAAGCCCAAGCCCGCCAGCCCGGTCAGCGCGGTCAGCGTGATCGCCATTGCCGCTCAGACCCCCACTTGCAGGCGCTGGATCAATTGGCCCAGCATCGCCTCGGCCCGCGCCAGTTCTGCCACCTCGACATATTCATCCGGCGTGTGCCCCTGCGCCATGGCACCGGGCCCGCACACCACCGTGGGCAAGCCCAGCCGTGAGGCGAAAAGCCCGCCCTCGGTGCCATAGGCCACCTTGCCCGGGGCCCGGTTATCGCCCGTCAGCGCACGCGCAAACGCCACAACCGGCGCGTCGGGCTGGGTGGCAAGGCCGGGATAATCCCAGAGGCGCGAGGTTTCGACCGCCGCCTCGGGCGCCAACGCCCGATAGGGCGCCACCATCGCCTGCGCGGCGGCGTCGATCCGCGCCAGCCGCACCTCGGGCGGGTCACCCGCCAGCGAACGGATCTCCCAGTCGATCACGCAGTCTTCGGCCACGATGTTCACCTGCACGCCGCCGGTGATCCGTCCGGCATGGACCGTCGAATGCGCAACCTCATAGTCCCCGTCAAACGGCCCCTCCTCGGCTGCCCGCGCGGCCTCGGCCCGGATCAGCCCCACCATCTCGGCCCCAAGATGGATCGCGTTGACGGTAAGCGGCGCGGTTGAGGAATGCGCAGCCCGCCCCCGGCATGTGGTGCGCAGCGCAACCTTGCCCTTGTGGCCCACCACCACGCGGCCCTCGGTCGGCTCGCCCACAATGCAGAACCGCTGCGGCAGCAGACCAGCGGCCATCCGGTCGATCAGCGTGACCACCCCCCGGCAGCCCACCTCTTCATCATGGCTCAGCGCCAGCACATAGGGGGCGGCCAGCGGTGCCTTTGCCGCCTGCAGCGCCGCCGCGATGGCGCAAGCCACAAACCCCTTCATGTCGGTCGTGCCACGCCCGTAAAGCCGCCCACCCTCTTCGGTCAGCCGGAAGGGCGGCCGCGTCCAGGCCTGCCCTTCAACCGGCACCACGTCCACGTGGCCAGATACCACAACACCCGGCACATCGCGGGGCCCGATCACCGCCAGCAGATTGGCCTTTTCGCCTGTCGTATCGGGGATCATCTCTACCGCGATCCCCGCCCCCTCCAGCAGGTCGCGCACCCAGTGGATCAGCGGCAGGTTCGTGCGGTGGCTGACCGTATCGAACCCGATCAATTGCGCCAGGATCGCCTTCATCTCCATGCCGGTTGGTCCCTTCCGTATCCCGCCCGCCACCATGGCCCGAAGCAACGCCCGGCACCAGAGGGGGCATCCCCATCATGCCCCGCCCCAGGCGACCAACGCCCTCCGTCCGACACAATCTTGCGTCCCGACACGCCCGGGCGTAACGAAGGATCAAGCGGCGAGGAGGCCCCCATGACATATGCCGAAACCTATGCCGCATGGCAGGCCGACCCCGAGGCGTTCTGGCTTGAGGCGGCAAAGGTGATTGACTGGGTAAAGCCGCCCGTCCGCGCGCTTGATGCCTCACGCGCGCCGCTCTACCAGTGGTACCCCGACAGCCTTGTGAACACCTGCTGGAACGCGGTGGACCGGCATGTGGCGGCCGGACGGGGCGATCAGACCGCAATCATCCACGACAGCCCCGTGACGGGCACCGTCACGCATCTTTCCTATGCCGATCTGCAAACCCGTGTCGCACGCCTTGCCGGGGCACTGGTGGCGCGGGGTATCGCAAAAGGCGACCGCGTGATCATCTACATGCCCATGGTGCCCGAGGCGCTGGTGGCGATGCTGGCCTGCGCCCGGCTTGGGGCGATCCATTCGGTGGTGTTCGGTGGTTTCGCGGCGGCGGAACTGGCCGTGCGGATCGACGATTGCACACCCAAGGCCATCATCGCTGCCTCTTGCGGGATCGAGCCGGGCCGGGTTGTGCACTACAAACCGCTGCTCGACGGCGCCATCGCCATGGCGCAGCACAAACCCGATTTCTGCGTCATCCTGCAACGCGCGCAGGAACCGGGAACCCTGATCGAAGGGCGCGACCATGAATGGGACGCGTTTCAGGAAGGCGCCACCCCGGCCGATTGCGTGCCCGTGGCAGGCACGGATCCGGCGTATATCCTCTACACATCCGGCACCACGGGCGCGCCAAAGGGCGTGGTGCGCGCAACAGGCGGGCATCTGGTAGCGCTCGCCTGGTCGATGCGCGCGGTCTATGACGTGGGTGTGGGCGATGTGTTCTGGGCCGCGTCCGATGTCGGGTGGGTCGTGGGGCACAGCTACATCTGCTATGGCCCCCTGATTGCGGGCTGCACCACTGTGCTTTACGAAGGCAAGCCTGTGGGCACACCCGATGCCGGTGCCTTCTGGCGCGTGATCGCCGAGCACGGGGTAAAAAGCTTCTTCACCGCGCCCACCGCCATCCGCGCCGTCAAGCGGGACGATCGCGAAGGCGCTCATCTCGCGCGCTATGACCTTGGATCCCTGCGCGCGCTCTTTCTTGCCGGCGAACGGGCCGACCCCGATACCATCGCCTGGGCCGAAAGCCATCTGAAGGTGCCCGTGATCGACCATTGGTGGCAGACCGAAACCGGCTGGGCCATAGCGGCAAACCCATTGGGGATCGAAGCCCTGCCGGTCAAGATCGGCAGCCCCGCAGTGCCGATGCCCGGCTATGCGGTCGAGGTGCTGGACGAAGGCGGCCACCCCCTGCCGCCCGGCCAGCTTGGCGCCATCGCGATCCGCCTGCCCCTGCCCCCCGGCACGCTGCCCACGCTCTGGAACGCGGAAGAGCGGTTTCGCAAAAGCTATCTCTCCCATTTCCCCGGCTATTACGAGACGGGCGATGCCGGGTTTCACGACG
>JBBSBE010000060.1:0-22404 GCA_038251625.1 Rhodobacterales bacterium | reverse complement strand
GCTGCGATCCTCGATGATCCCGGAACCCTTTGCCACCGCATCCGTTACCCTGAACCCTGAGGACTACCCATGTTTGCCGTTGAAGTCCGAGACCACATCATGATCGCCCATTCGTTGCCGTCGCCGGTCTTCGGGCCTGCGCAGGGCATGCATGGCGCGACGTTTGTGGTCGATGCTGCGTTTTTCACAGATGATATCGACGCGCATGGGTTGGTCGTGGATATCGGCCTCGCGACCGAGGCGCTGTCGGCGGCATTGGCGCCCTTGCGATACAAGAACTTGGACGAAGTCCCTGCCTTTGCCGGGAAGTTCACAACGACAGAGTTTCTGTGCCATCACATCTGGCAGGCGCTGAAGGCGGCCTCTGCCGGGGGTGGTCTTGGTGATGGCGGGCGGTTGCGGCGGATCCGTGTGACCCTGCATGAAAGCCACGCGGCGCGGGCCTGGCATGAAGCGGATGTGTGACGATGCCCTTTTCCACCGAATGGCTGGCCCTGCGCGAACCGGCAGACGCCCGGGCGCGGGACGCGGGGCTCATGTCGATGGCGGCGGTCTTTGCGGCAGCACGCGGACGCGTGGTGATGGATATGGGGTGCGGCACGGGCGCGTTGGCGCGCGCGATGGCGCCGCGTCTGCCCGGCGCGCACTGGCGGATGGTCGATGCCGATCCCGCACTTTTGGCGCTGGCGGCACAGGAACCGGGCGCGCGGGCAATCGAGGCCGATCTTTGCGACCTTGGGGCCTTGCCTTTTGCAGGCGTTGGGCTGGTCGCATGCTCAGCGTTGCTGGACCTCATGTCGCCGGATTGGATGAGTCGGTGCGCAGCGCATGTGGTGAAAGCGCAGGCGGGTTTTTTTGCGGCACTCAGCTATTCAGGCGAGATGCGGTTTTTCCCAACGCATCCGGCGGATGCCGCCGTCACAGCAGCGTTCAACCGGCACCAGATGGGCGACAAGGGCCTAGGCGCCGCGATGGGGCCAGAGGCCCCGCGGCACGCCGCAGCCGCCTTTGCCGCTTGCGGCTATGCGGTAGACACGGCGTCAAGCCCTTGGGTGATCGGGGCAGAGGAGGCCGCGCTGCGCGAGGCTCTGCTCGACGGGATTGCTGCGGCGGCGGCAGAGGCGGGCTGTGCAGACGCTGCGGAATGGCGGGCACAGGCGCGGGTTGGCTGCTGGATCGGGCACATAGATCTGCTGGCCCTGCCGCCATGAGGGCACGCGCATGACCGCTGGTCCGACGCCCCTGCCGGTCAGCCAGCCCGAGGCCACGCCGTCCTTTCAGGCGGCGCAGGTCAGCGCGCGGGTATGGCGCCGGCTGATCGAAATGCGTGCTGGCGGGCCTGCGGTACCGGTTGCGGGTTGGGGCGCGTCCGAGGCGGCGGCCTTCCGCCTTTATGCGCCGGTGGCGCTGCGGGCGCGGCCGACGGTTTTGGCGCAGGTTGGGCAGTCACTTGATGGCCGTGTCGCGACCGTCAGTGGCGATGCACGCGATATATCCGGGCCGGATGGACTGTGCCATCTGCACCGGCTGCGGGCACTGGTGGATGCGGTGGTCATCGGGGTGCGAACGGCGCTTCACGATTGCCCGCGCCTGACCGTGCGGCTGGTTCCAGGCCAATGCCCCGCCCGTGTGGTGATCGACCCGAAGGGGCGGTTGCCCAATGATGCAACGGTCTTTGCTGATGATGGCATGCGGCGCATCGTGATCCAGGCGGTGGATCGACCGCGCCCGGCTGGGGTCGAGGTGATCCGCCTGACAGCCCGCGACGGATGGATCGGGCCTGCACGGATCGTCGAGGCGCTTGCGGCGGTGGGTCTTCGGCACCTTCTGATCGAGGGCGGCGGCATCACCATCGCGCAGTTCATCGAGGCACGACAGCTGCACCGCCTGCATGTTGCGGTGGCGCCTCTGATCATCGGGTCGGGGCCGCAGGGTCTGACCACCCGGCCCGTGACGACACTTGCCGATGCGATGCGGCCAGAGACCGATGTCTATGGGTTGGGATCAGACGTTGTCTTTGACTGCGCTCTTGGCTGAAGGGCTCAGCCCCGGCCTTTCCACGGTACGAGACGTCGCTCGGCCATGCGCATCAGGATGTCGATGCCGTAGCCGATGACGCCGATCAGGATGATGCCCATCACAACGATATCGGTTAGCTGGAATTTGGACGCCGCGATGATCATCATGCCCGCGCCCTTTTGCGCGGCCACGAGTTCGGCCGCCACGACAGTGCCCCAACACACCCCCATCGCCACCCGCGCCCCGGTAAAGATGTCGGGCAGCGAATTGGGGATGATGACATGGCGCAGGATCTGCCATTTCGAGGCGCCCAGCGAAAAGGCTGCATGGATCTTCGAGATCCGCACGCCCGATACGCCCGAACGTGCCGCGATCACCATGATCCAGAGCGCGGCAAGGAAAAGAAGAACGATCTTGCCCGTCTCCCAGATGCCGAACCAGATGATGACCAGCGGGATCAGGGCCAGGGGCGGCACGGGGCGCATGAACTCCACGATCGGGTCGAACCAGCCGCGAAACCAGCCCGACAACCCCATCGCGTAACCCAGCGGAACGCCGACCAGCGACCCAAGGAAGAAGCCCGCCAGAACGCGGGCGAGCGAGGCGCCGAGGTGTTCCCAAAGGGGCGTGTTCTGATATCCCTGCCGTGCAATCTCGATAAACCGCGCGAGCACGGCCTCGGGCGAGGGTAGCCACAAAGGCTCCATCTGCAGGCCCTTCGTCGGCGTGAAGTTCAGCGATCCCTTGGGGGTGACGGTCACGCTGCCATCGGCCACGCGGATTGGCGTATCGGGGGCAATCGGCTTGCCGTCGATGGAGGTCAGGCGATAGCCGTCGGCGCCCGCGCCGGCATCGTTGTCTGACGGGCGGATCAGAACGGATCGCCAGGCGGCGACTGCTGCGGCATCGTCCTGCACAAAGCCGGGCTGGGGTGTGGTGGGGGGCAGGGCGGGTTTGTCGCCGTTATAGACGGTCACATGAACCGTCGCGGTGGCCGTTTCGCCCGCCGCATTCGCGGCAGTGTAGGTAAAGGACGTCTCGCCCGTGAACGGGCCGGGCACGTGCACCGGGGTGATGACCGATCCGGTAAAGGCCCCCCAGATCAGAAAGATCGACAGGATCGAGATGACGCTCGCCGCCCGATCAGGCGTGATGGCGCTTTCATCGCCAAAAGTAACGGTCTTGAGGCTTGTGAAATCGTGCCGTGCCCTGACACGGCGGTAAAGGCGCACCACGGCATAAGCCACGACGAAGAGGGCCGCATAAAAGGCCAGAACGATCATGGTCCGGCGCCTGCCGCCTCGGTCCGGCCCATGATCTCTTCCTCCATGCCCCAGATCATGGTCAGGATCTCATCACGGGTTTCTGCAAAGCTTTCGGATTTCTTCACCAATCGCAGATCCTGGCCCACGCCGCGCTCGGCGAAGGGAAGTCGGTATTCCTTGAACACGCGCCCGGGGCGGGGCGCCATCACCAAGAGCCGCTCGCCCAGCAAAAGGGCCTCTTCCACCGAATGAGTGATCAGGATGACCGTCTTGCCGGTTTCCTTCCAAAGCTTCAGGACCAGACCTTGCATCTTTTCCCGGGTCAGCGCGTCAAGCGCCCCCAGCGGTTCGTCCATCAGGATCACCGCCGGATCATTGGCCAGACATCGCGCCAAGGCCACGCGCTGCTGCATGCCGCCGGACAACTCATAAACCGCCTTGTCGTCGAAATCCTGCAAGCCCACCGTTTTCAGCAGGTGATCGGTGATCCTGTCGCGCTCGACCTCGGCCATGCCTTTCATCCGGGGGCCGAAATCGACATTCCGTCGCACGCTCATCCACTCGAACAGCGCGCCCTGCTGGAACACCGTGCCGCGTTCGGCATCCGGGCCTTTCACCGCATGTCCGTTCAGGGTGACGCTGCCAGAGGTTGGGGCAAGGAAACCGGCAAGGATGTTCAGAAGCGTCGTCTTGCCGCAGCCCGACGGCCCGAGGACCGACAGCAACTCACCCGCCTGCAGCGTCAGCGACACGTCCTGCAACGCCTGCACGGATTTTCCGTCCGGCAGGTCGAAGCGCATGGAAATATTGGCAATCTCTAGGGTCATCGGCCCGCGTCTTCGGGGGATGCAGCCCGGTTGCCCGGGCTGCGATCACATCACATGGAACTTGCGGCGGCCAGCGGCCCGGTGTTCACGCGGCCCGCGTAGTCGGGCAGCGCGGCCGGGATATTGCCCGATTCCACGAATACGCCCGCCACTCCCTTCATGAATTCTTGCGCGCCGCCACCCAACCACTTTGGCCCCATCTGTTCGGCCACCGTCGGAAAGACAAAGGTGGCAAGCGTCTCGGCTGTGGCCGTCTCGTCCATCCCGGCATCATTGGCGATCACGGGCAGCATTTCGGCATGCTTGCTTTCATCCGCCCACATCGCGTTGGCCGCTGCGGTGATATGCAGGAATTTCGCCACAAGCTCGGGGTTTTCCGCGACAAAGGATGCGGGGGCAGAGGTTACGTCAAACACCAGAATGCCCAATTCTTCCTTCTCGGGACCCGTCAGTAGCACGTTGCCATGCTCCTTCATCCGGCGCAGCGCGCCGCCCCAGCCGCAAGCCATGTCAAGGTTGCCCTGCGCGAAGGCAGCGGCCCCATCGGGGGGCGCCATATCGACGATTTCGAGGGTAGAGATATCCACCCCGAAATGGGCCATCTGACGGAGAAAACCGTAATGTGCAGCCGTGCCGATCGGCACCGCCACTTTCTTGCCCGCGAGTTCGGCGGCGTTGTCCTTGGTGATTTCGAGGTCGGTGCGGACAACGCAATTGTCATTCTCGGCGTAAGACACGGCCACATCGACCGTCTGCAGATCCTGCCCCGCCGAGGTGGCGACAACAAATGGCGGCACACCCTGACTGACGGCAAGCTGCACATCGCCCGAGGCCATGGCGGCCGACATCGCTGTGCCCGTGTCAAAGCTGCGCCAGTTGATCTTGACGCCCATTTCTTTTTCATACTCGCCCATCACCTTGGCGTACTGGAAAGGCATCGGCCATTCGAGGAAGTAGGCCACGGTGATCTCGTCCAGTGCTTGGGCGGATTGGGTGCCTGCAAGCAGGGCGAACCCGGCGACGGCGCTTCTGACTGTGCTCGGCTTCATCGGTCTCTCCTTGCTGGAAATGCGCGCCCGTTGGCCGGGCACATCACGGCGGGACCACTCTGCCGAAGGGTACGCCACCGGGCAGTCTTTCGTGCCAGCCAGTCGCGGACCAAAGGCAATATCTGTCTGGCCCTATCGGCACGGTCAGTCTGGCCCTAAGGGCGGGGGCGTGACTGGCGGATTATGTTGCTGATTGCCCGGTTCGCGGGCATACCCGTATTTTACCCTCCGGAGCCCGCCATGGATACCCTTTTGCCCAATGATATCTCTTCCGTCGTTGCCGCCGACCGGGCGCATGTCTGGCATCACCTGATCCAGCACAAGCAGTTTGAAAGCGTGGACCCCCGGGTTATCGTCGAGGGCAAGGGGATGAAGGTCTGGGATGCCAAAGGGAAAGAGCATCTCGATGGCGTGTCGGGCGGGGTCTGGACGGTCAATGTCGGCTACGGCCGCGAAAGCATCGCCAACGCCGTGCGTGACCAACTGATCCAGCTTTGCTACTTCGCAGGCGCCGCGGGCTCGATCCCCGGCGCGCGTTTTGCCGAGCGGCTGGTGGGGAAGATGCCAGGGCTTTCGAGGGTTTATTACGCCAACTCAGGCTCCGAAGCGAACGAGAAGGTGTGGAAGATGGTGCGCCAGATCGCGCATCGCCACCATCAGGGCCGCAAGTGGAAGGTGCTTTACCGCGAACGCGACTATCACGGCACCACCATCGCGGCTCTTGCCGCATGCGGGCAGCCGCAACGGGCGATGCAGTACGGGCCGTTTCCCGCCGGTTTCGTGGAGGTGCCGCATTGTCTGGAGTACCGCGCGCAGTGGGATGTCGAGAACTATGGCGAGCGGGCGGCCGATGCCATCGAAGAGGTGATCCTGCGCGAGGGCCCCGATACCATTGGCTGCCTCTGCCTTGAGCCGGTGACGGCAGGTGGCGGCGTGATCGTACCGCCGAAGGGGTACTGGGAGCGGGTGCAGGAGATTTGCCGCAAGTACGACATCCTGCTGCACATCGATGAGGTTGTCTGCGGCGTGGGCCGGACGGGTGAGTGGTTCGGCTATCAGAACTACGGCGTACAGCCCGATTTTGTAACCATGGCCAAGGGTGTGGCCAGTGGTTACGCCGCCATCGCCTGCACTGTCACCACCGAGGCCGTGTTCGAGAAATTCAAGGACGATGCCTCTGATCCGATGGGTTATTTCCGCGATATCTCGACCTTTGGCGGCTGTGCGGCGGGGCCTGCGGCTGCGTTGGAAAACATGCGTATCATCGAGGATGAGGGCCTTTTGGCCAATACCTTGCGGATGGGCGCGCGGGTGCTGGATAACCTGAATGCGCTGGCGGAAAAGCACCGTGTGATCGGCGATGTGCGGGGCAAAGGTCTGTTTTGCGGGGCGGAACTGGTGATGGACCGCGCAACCAAGGAACCGGCGGACGAAAAGAAGGTGGCAGCGGTGGTGGCCGATTGCATGGCGCAGGGCGTCATCATCGGGATGACCAACCGCAGCCTTCCCGGGTTCAACAACACGCTCTGCCTGTCGCCTGCGCTGATCGCCACGGCGGATGACATCGACCACATCACGGACGCCATCGACGGCGCGCTGGGCCGGGTCTTCGGCTGAGTATATGCACGGCCCCCGCAAACGGCGGGGGCCGTGCGTTCCGTCAGGCGGAATAGCGGCCGTACCAGTCTTCCGTCGTCACAGAATTGCCCGCCGCATCGCGGATGCGCAGCGCTGCAACGCCGCCGTTGGCAAGGATTTCGATCGCATCACCGTCGAAGCTGGTGAAGGACACCGCCACAGGCTCGGCATAAAGCGAAAGCTGTTCGGCGATGATCGAGGCCGCCACACGCTCGCCCAGACGGGCGCTTTCATAGTAGTCGGTGAAGTAGTGCACCCCCGCCATGTTGCGCGCGATGGAGATGTTGGCGGCCAGCTTGTCCAACTCTCCCTCGACGGTCAGCGCAGGGTGGGGCGCAACGGGCTTCAGTTCGCCCCCTTCAGCGGGCTTGATCGAAGGCGCAAAGACATCGGCATAGGGCCAGGGGCGCGGGGTGCCATCGGGCAGGCGCATCTCGAAGAACGCTTTCAGCGTGGTGACGCAGGCGCCCGCCACGGTGGCATGGCCCGCACCATAGGCTGGATGCGTGGGCGAGCCTTCGGGGAAGGCCATAGGCAGCAGGAAGTTTGCGGCATCCGCGATCACCGGCAAGTCCGGATCGGCGGGCACCAGCGGTGTGACAGCAGCCCCTGCAACCGCGTTCTGCGCCGTGTTGTGTGCCGCCACGGCGTCAAGGATCACCTGCGGGATCTTGCCGCGCAGGGCCGCGATGGCCGCCCGGCAGGCGGGATCGTGGATCAGCAGGGGGTCTGTCTCGTGCAGGGTCAGCAAGGCCGCCACCACCTCGGGGCGCGCGCGGCGGTGATGCATCCACTTCTGCCGCCACACAGCCTTGAGCGCGCGGGTGGCTACTTCCGTCACCAGCGACAGGATTGCGGGCCCGCCGAACGAGGCGAAGGCCGCGCGGGTGCGACTGCGGGTTTCGGGCAGGCCACGATCCTTGGGGAAGTGGTTGCCATCGGCCAGCATGATCAGGCAGGCGTTGAGGTAGGCCTGATAGAGCGCATCGTAATGCACATACGTCGCCACGTCGCGCGGGGTGGTGATGTAGCGGCGGTGATCCTTGAATTGGTCGAGGCCGTTGAAATCCACGCCGTTCTGGCAATCGAGCCAGGCGGACCAGTTGGTCATGTAATCCACGCCCTCACGCGCGATGAAGGACCGCTGGTCAATCACCTGCGCGCCGTAAAGGATGTAGCCATCTTCGATGCCGATGGCGGCGCTCAGCCCGCGAAAGTCGGGGCCGGGCGGGTTTGCGGCGGCCGGGTTGCCGTTGGGGCGGCGGATGTCGAAGCCCGCGTTGCTGCTGCCCACCAGCATGAATTGCGAAAGCCAGGGGCCCGCCTTTGCGCCGGGGGTGGAGCCGCGGAAGAGATCCTCGCCGCTGGCGACGATCCCGCGCGTGGTGGCGCGTCGGGCGGCGGCGGGGTCGGCTGGTGCGGCGCTGCCGTCGAACCAGGGCATTGACCCCAGCGCCGCCACAAGGGCCGCGTTGTTGGCAGGCGCAGTGCCCGCGGCGATGTCGGCAAAGCTTGCGTCGCGGGTCAGCGCCATGACGTAGAGTTCTGCCATTTCGGCGGCCAGCTCGTCGCTGGCAAGGTCCGGCGCGGGCGAGATTGCCAGCGCGCCCGCATCTACGCCTTCGGTATCCATCACATGGCCCGTCAGGGGGCTGGTCAGCTTGCGGTACCCGAGCGCGGGGGCGCCGGGCGCGGTTTCCTTGGTGGTGATCGTATGGCGCTGCGGATCGGTTTCGGTACCGGCCCCCGCGCGGTTTGCACCCACGGGCAGCGTTTCCAGCGCGCCTTCGGCATGGTGCGTGAGCGCCGCAACCATCGCGGCATAGCTTGGCCCGTGCACGTTGCCCAGCACATCGTGCGGCAGTGCCTTGTGGAAGTTCGCGGGGTAGCCCGCGCCGTGGGTGGTTTCCTCGCCGTTGGTGCGTGTCAGCCCGGCGCCGAGGGCGCCTCGCAAGCCATCAAGCGTGGCGCGGCGGGCGCGGACAGCAGCATGGCGGTCATCGCAGTCGGGGTCGGGTCGTCCGATGGAACGTGTCATGGTCAAATCCTTTGAATTGCGCGGAAAAAATGGGCCGGGAACGGCTCGGCAGGCGGCGGGGGAAAAGCGGGCGTGGAAATGCAGATCCGCCGGAATGCGGGGCAGTGAGGACGACGCTAGCGCCGCGTGGGCAGGCAGCACAGCGCAGCATGTGCGCAATTGACGGCGCGCTGACGCTTCGCGCGGCATTGACGATGGCTTGGCGCGGCGCGCTTGATGGCGTTGCGCGGCACGCCTATGGTGCCAGCCTTGCCGCCCCGATGGTGCCAGAATGTCGATCCCTGCCGAAGCGATCTTCCTGCCGCCCGCCGCCACGGGCACGCTGCAACAGCGCATCCGGCAAGTGGTGGCCGAGGGCATTGTGGGCGGGCGCTTCCGCAGCGGTGACCGCATGCCATCGTCGCGGATGCTGGCCACGCATCTGGGTGTCAGCCGGATCACCGTGACGCTGGCCTACACCGACCTTGTCGCCTCGGACTACCTCAGCGCGCGGGGGCGGTCGGGGTACTTCGTTTCAGATACGGCCCCGCGCCAGCCCAAGTTCGATCTGCCCACGGGCGGGAGGGAAGACCGGGTGGACTGGGCCTCGCTTACGGGGCGGCGGTTCAGCGAGGCGGACCGGCTGGAAAAGCCCGGCGACTGGCAGCGTTATCCCTTTCCCTTCATCTACGGGCAGGCAGATGCCACGCTTTTCGATCATGCGAACTGGCGGCAATGCGCGTTGCGGGCGCTTGGCAAGCGCGATTTCGAGGCACTGACCGCCGACTATTACGAACGTGACGACCCTCTGCTGATCGAGGCGCTGATCCGGTCCATCCTGCCGCGCCGGGGGATTGAGGCGCGGGCGAGTGAGGTTTTGCTGACAATGGGCGCGCAGAATGCCCTTTGGCTGGCGGCGCAGGTGCTGCTGGGGCCGGGGCGACGGGCTGTGATGGAGAACCCGGGTTATCCTTTGCTGCGGGGCATTCTGGGACAGACGGGATGCGCGATCTCTTCGGTCGATGTGGATGAGAGCGGGCTGCCGCCCGAGGCGATCCCGGCAGGCGCGGATGTGGTGTTTACGACCGCCAGCCACCACTGCCCGACGAATGCCACGATGCCGATGGCGCGGCGGCGCGCGCTGGTGCAGGCCGCGTGTGAACAAGAGTTCATAATCGTCGAGGACGACTATGAGTTCGAGATGAGTTTTCTCAAGACCGTATCGCCTTCGCTGAAATCACTCGATCGCGAGGGGCGGGTGATCTATGTCGGCTCATTTTCCAAATCGCTCTTTCCCGGGCTGCGGCTTGGCTATCTGGTGGCGCCTGAGGGCTTTGTGGCCGAGGCGCGGGCGTTGCGCGCCACCATCCTGCGGCATCCGCCGGGGCATATCCAGCGCACGGCGGCGTATTTCCTGTCGCTTGGGCATTACGACGCGCTGGTGAACCGGATGAAGCAGGCCTACCGGCGGCGGCGGATGGCGATGATGGAGGCGATCCGGGATCAGGGGCTGGTGGTGGCGGGGCAGGGGGGCCTTGGCGGGTCGTCGTTCTGGATGCAGGCGCCGGGTGTGGATACCGAGGCGCTGGCGCTGCGGTTGCGGGATGACGGCGTGCTGATCGAGCCGGGGCGCGTGTTCTTTGCGCCCGAGGCCGCGCGGCGCGATCACTACCGTCTGGCCTATTCTTCGATAGCGCCAGGGCGGATCGCGGAGGGTATTGCCAAGGTGGCGGCGGCGGTGCGGGGGTGAAGCCGGATCTGTCGGGCTGGGGGGCTACGCTGTTGCGGCCCTTGCCGGGCGGGGCGCGATCCCGGCTCTGGCTTTGCGAGCGGGCCGGCAGCTGGTTCGTCGCCCGCGCGGTGCACGAGGGCGAAACCGGTTTGCGGTGGCAGGACAGGGTGCAGGCGATGGCCGGACGATGCGGGATGACCGTCGCGCGGATGGTGCCTGCGGCATCGGGTGCTTTTGCCCGTGGCGGGGTGGTGTTGGAACCGTTTCTGGTAGGGACGCCGGCGCACGGCGCAGACCTTGCGGCACTGGCACCGGGCATCGCGAGGCTGCATCGGGCGACACGCGATTGGCCACAGCGGCCTGGTTATCGCGCGGCCATGTTGCCTCATGGATTGGCTGCGCGGCTGCCGGTGCCCCTTGGACGGGTGGCGGTGGTGCATGGCGATCTGCATCCTGGCAATCTGCTGCGGCTGCCCACTGGCCGTTTGGCGCTGATCGACTGGGAAGAGGCGCGGGTCGATGCCGCGCGCTTGGACAGGATGGCGCTGGCCCAGCGGCCATCGCTGGCGGCCGAGGTGGTGGCCTGCTGGCACGCCGAACCTGCACGCGCCCGCAGGCTGGCGCGGCGGGCGATGGCTGGCGCTACGGCGCCCGCATGACTGGCCCTATCGCCGCTGACGGGCAGTTGCGACAATGGCAGCGATCCTGGGAGGAAATCGCATGCGCATGACCACGGAAGAAGCCTTCGTCAAAGTTCTCCAGCGCCACGGGATCGCCAATGCCTTCGGGATCATCGGCTCGGCCTTCATGCCGATCAGCGATCTGTTCCCCAAGGCGGGCATCCGGTTCTGGGACTGCGCGCATGAAGGATCGGGCGGGATGATGGCGGACGGGTTTACCCGCGCGTCTGGCCGCATGTGCATGATGATCGCGCAGAACGGCCCCGGGATCACCAATTTTGTGACGGCGGTCAAGACGGCCTATTGGAACCATACCCCCCTTCTTCTGGTCACGCCGCAGGCGGCGAACCGGACCATCGGGCAGGGCGGGTTTCAGGAAGTGGAGCAGATGGCGCTTTTCCAGGACATGGTGGCCTATCAGGAAGAGGTGCGCGATCCGGCGCGGGTGGCCGAGGTCTTGAACCGGGTGATCCTCGCGGCCAAGCGGATGAGCGCGCCGGCCCAGATCAACATGCCGCGCGACTACTGGACGCGAGAGATCGACGTGGACCTGCCCGCGATGGTGGAATTCGAGCGGCCCTCCGGTGGCGAAGCCGCGATTGCCGAGGCGGCGGCGCTTCTGTCGGGTGCTGCGTTTCCGGTGATCCTGAACGGGGCAGGCGTGGTGCTGGGCGGGGCGATCCCGGCAAGCACGGCGCTGGCCGAGCGTCTGGATGCGCCGGTTTGCGTGGGCTATCAGCACAACGACGCTTTTCCCGGATCGCATCCTCTGTTCGCGGGGCCCTTGGGCTACAACGGATCGAAGGCAGGGATGGAGTTGATCCGGCAGGCCGATGTTGTGCTGGCGCTCGGCACGCGGCTCAACCCGTTCTCGACGCTTCCCGGATACGGCCTCGACTACTGGCCGAAGGGCGCCAAGATCATTCAGGTCGATATCAACCCCGATCGGATCGGGCTCACAAAGACCGTGACGGTTGGCATCGTGGGGGATGCGCGGAAGGTGGCCGAGGGCATTCTTGCCCGGCTGTCGCCCGATGCAGGCGACAGGGGCCGCGACGCCCGCCGCGCCGAAATCTCGCAGCGCAAGTCGGCGTGGGCGCAAGCGCTGTCGTCGATGGACCACGAGGATGACGATCCGGGCACGTCGTGGAACGCCCGTGCGCGCGCGGCCAAGCCGGAATGGATGAGCCCCCGGATGGCATGGCGCGCGATCCAGAGCGCGCTGCCGCGCGAGGCGATCATCTCCAGCGATATCGGCAACAACTGCGCCATCGGCAACGCTTATCCGACGTTCGAGGCCGGGCGGAAGTATCTGGCGCCGGGCCTTTTCGGCCCTTGCGGTTACGGTCTGCCGTCGATTGTCGGGGCCAAGATCGCCTGCCCGGATGTGCCGGTGGTCGGTTTTGCCGGCGACGGCGCCTTTGGCATCGCGGTGACGGAACTGACGGCCATCGGTCGTCCCGAATGGCCCGCGATCACCATGGTGGTTTTCCGCAATTACCAGTGGGGTGCGGAAAAGCGGAACTCGACGCTGTGGTACGACGACAATTTCGTAGGGACCGAGCTTGCCGATGGTGTGAGCTATGCAGGCATCGCCCGCGCCTGCGGGTTGCAGGGCGTGCAGGCGCACACGATGGACGAGTTGCGCGATGCTTTGGCAAGGGCGGTGGAGGACCAGATGAAGCATGGCCGCACCACGCTGATCGAGGCCATGATAAATCAGGAACTGGGGGAGCCGTTCCGCCGCGACGCGATGAAAAAGCCCGTGGCGGTGGCCGGGATCGACCCTGCAGACATGCGGCGCGAACCAGCCTAGCCTGAAGCCTGGAGGGCGACGATGGCGACGATCCTGATTCACATCCATTCCGGCCCCGATCAGCCTGTGAAGGGCACGCTTGGCTGCATCGTGGCGCTTGCTGCGGTGGAAAAGGGGCACGGCGTCACGCTTTTCCTTGCCGGAGACGCGGTGCATCTGCTTGCCCCTGCGCAGGCCGATCTGGAGGGGTTGGGGATCGGGCGGCTCGGCGATCTTCTGGACGCGCTGAAGGCGAAGGGGGCGACGTTCGTGCTGTCGGGCAAATCCTCCAAGGCACGCGGGTATGATGAGGCGCTGCTTGCGGGCTATGACGCGCGGTTCGGAACGCCCGATCAACTGATCGAGCTGTCCGTCGCGGCAGATACCGTGCTGTGCTACTGACATGGGGCAAGCATGCCCTTCGACCTAGGGCCGGGTGCGGCGCTGTGGATGGCCTTGGCCCTTTTTGGCGCGGCGTTCGTGCGGGGCTATTCGGGCTTCGGCTTCGCGGCGCTTGTGGTTACAAGCGCGTCTCTGGTGACGGATCCGCTGCATTTCGTGCCCGTTGTGGTGCTGGCCGATATCGTGCTGACCGCGCAGCAGGCGCGGGGCATCCGCGCGGATGTGGACTGGCGCCGCGTGTTGCCGATGCTGGCGGGGTGTCTGCTGGGCGTGCCGCTGAGCCTTGCCGTCCTGCAGGTGGCGGGGGTGGAGGTTGCGCGCGCGGCGATTTCGGGCTTCGTTCTGTTGATGTGCGGCGTGCTTCTGGCGGGTTTCGCCTTTCGCCGCTCCGTGGGGCGCGTGGGTCACGCGGTCTGCGGCCTCGTCTCGGGGCTGGCCAACGGGGCCGCGGTAGGTGGGTTGCCGGTGGCCGCGTTCTTTGCCGCGCAAGGGGTTGCGGCGGCCACGTTCCGGGCGACGCTCATCGCCTATTTCACGCTGATGGATTTGTGGACGCTGCCGCTGATGGCAGGGGCGGGGCTGGTGGGGCGCGACACGCTGATCGCGACCGCCCTTGGCATGCCCTTGATGATGGCGGGCGTCTGGCTCGGATCGCGCCGGTTCCTCGCCACCGCCCCACAGGAATTTCGCCGGTTTGCCATCCTTCTGTTGATGGTTCTGTCGGGGCTGGGGTTGATGAAGTCGCTGTTATGAACACGTCTTCATGGCTCTTCTTCTTTGCGCACATATCCTTGGTGGGTAAGTCGCAATGGGCGGCAAGGGGGGCAAACCACCCACCGGCGCGCCCGATGCACAACGGGGTTTTCAGATGCTGAGCCTCGTTGTGAATGCAGGATCGTCGTCGGTCAAGGCGGCGGTCTTTGACGGCGCACTGTCCACCATCGCCACGGGTGCGGTGCGCGAGATCGGCGCGCGGGCGGAAATCGAGGCGCCAGGTGGTGAGGGGCCGGTGGAGGCCCGCGACCACGCGGCGGCGCTTGCGCTGCTGATCGCGGCCTTCGGGGGCCTCTCGCCGATCGGGATGGTCGCGCACCGCGTGGTGCATGGGGGCGCGCGGTTCGCGGCGCCGTGCCGCATAACGCCGGAGGTGATCGCGGGGATAGAGGCTGTTTCCCCCATCGCGCCCTTGCACAATCCGGCCAATCTGGCGGGTATCCGGGCGGTGGCGGGTCTGGCCCCCGACATCCCGCAATACGCCAGTTTCGACACTGCCTTTCACGCCACGAACCCCGAAGTTGCCCTCCGCTACGCGTTGCCGCCAGAGGCGGAGGCGCTGGGGTTGCGCCGCTACGGGTTTCACGGGCTGAGTTATGCGAGCCTTGTGGCGAACTGGCAGGGCGCATTGCCGAAGCGGCTGCTGGCCTATCACCTGGGCAACGGGGCGTCGGCCTGTGCGATCCTCGAAGGCCGCTCGGTCGCATCGTCCATGGGCTATTCCCCACTTGACGGGTTGACGATGGGCACGCGGACAGGCGGGATCGACGGCAATGCCGTGCTGCGGCTGGCAGAGGTTTACGGGATCGAGGGCGCCGCGCGCATCCTCAACCGCGAGAGCGGGCTGAAAGGGCTTTCGGGTATGTCGGATATGCGGGCCATGCTGCGGGCGGGAACGCCCGATGCAGATTTCGCCCGCGCCCATTTCGCCTATTGGGCGGTGCGCCACGGTGGCAGCCTGATTGCCGCGATGGGGGGGCTTGACGGGGTGGCGTTCACCGGCGGGATCGGGGAACATGACGACGGCATGCGGGGAATGATCCTTGACGGCCTTGCCTACGCCGGGGTGCGGCATCTGGGCGGGATTGCGACGGGACATGTCGTGGTTCGCATGGTCGAAGCGGCAGAAGAACGGCAGATTGCGGCAGAGGCGTTGGCGCTGCACGCGGGGGAGGGGCGATGAACCAGCCGAAGGTGGACCTGAGCCCGCGCGTCTCGGATGAGGTGCGGCGCACGACCTGCTACATGTGCGCCTGCCGCTGCGGGATCAACGTGCATCTCAAGGACGGGCGCGTCAGCTATATCGAGGGCAACCGCGACCATCCGGTGAACAAGGGCGTGCTGTGCGCCAAGGGGGCTTCGGGCATCATGCAGGTGACGGCGCCCTCGCGCCTGCGCGCGCCGCTGCGGCGTGTAGGCCCGCGCGGTTCCGGGGCGTTCGAGGAGATTTCCTGGGAAGAGGCGCTGCAAACCGCCGTTTCCTGGTTGAAGCCCATCCGCGAAACGGCACCGGAAAAGCTTGCCTTCTTCACCGGGCGCGATCAGTCACAATCCTTCACCGGCTGGTGGGCCCAGGCATATGGCACGCCCAATTATGCCGCGCACGGTGGATTCTGTTCGGTCAACATGGCGGCGGCAGGGATCTACACCCTCGGCGGTGCGTTCTGGGAGTTTGGCGCGCCCGACTGGGAGCGCACGAAGCTGTTCGTTCTGTTCGGCGTGGCCGAAGACCATGACAGCAACCCGATCAAGATCGGGATCGGCAAGCTGAAGGAACGGGGCGTCAAGGTGGTGGGGGTGAACCCCATCCGCACAGGCTATAACGCGGTGGCCGATGACTGGTACGGGATCACGCCGGGGACGGACGGATTGCTGATCCTGTCGCTGATCCATTGCCTGCTGGAAGCGGGGAAGGTGGATCTCGACTATCTCGCACGCTGGACGAACGCCCCCTACCTTGTGGGCGAGGACGGGCTTTTCGTGAAGAACGCCGAAAGCCAGCCCTTCGTGATCGACCGTCGCACGGGCGCGCCCGCGCCTTGGGATGGCAAGGGGGTGCAGCCTGACATGGGCGCGGTATGGGAAGGGAACCGGACAGTGTTCCAGCACATGGCCGCGCGGTATCTTGCGCCCGACTATGCGCCCGAGGTGGTGGCAGAGCGCTGCGGGATCACCGCGCCGCGCATTCGCGGGCTGGCGGCAGAGCTTGCGGCGGCGGCTTTCGATACGCCGGTGGTGATCGAAGAGCCGTGGACGGATTTTCGCGGCGACAGCCACGACCGGATGGTGGGCCGCCCGGTCAGTTTTCATGCGATGCGGGGTATCTCGGCGCACACGAACGGGTTCCAGACCGCCCGCGCGCTGCATCTGTTGCAGATTGTACTGGGCGCGGTCGAAACTCCCGGATCTTGGCGGATGAAGCCACCCTATCCCAAACCGGTCGAGGCGCATCCGACGCCGCATTACACCGCCGTGCCGGGCAAGCCGCTTGCCGGGCCGCACCTCGGCTATGTGCGCGGGCCGGATCAACTTGCATTGAAGGAAGACGGGACGGCCGCGCGTATCGACAAGGCGTTCACGTGGGATAACCCGTTTTCCGCCCACGGCCTGATGCACATGGTGATATCGAACGCCCATGCGGGCGATCCCTATCCGATCGACACGCTCTTTCTCTTTATGGCGAACATGGCGTGGAATTCCTCGATGAACACCGCCGAGGTGATGCGCATGCTTACCGACAAGGGTCAGGACGGCGAATATGTCATTCCCCGCATCATCTATTCCGATGCCTATGCGTCCGAGATGGTGGCCTACGCCGATCTGATCCTGCCCGATACCACCTATCTGGAGCGGCACGATTGCATCAGCCTGCTCGACCGCCCGATCAGCGAGCCGGAGGCGGCGGGCGATGCGATCCGCTGGCCCGTGGTTGAGGCAGACCGGGATGTGCGGGGGTTCCAGTCGGTGCTTCTGGACCTTGGCGCGCGGCTTGGGTTGCCGGGAATGGTAACGCCCGACGGGGCGCCGAAGTTTGCCGATTACGCAGACTATATCCAGCGGCACGAGCGGCGGCCGGGCGTGGGGCCGCTTTTCGGCTATCGCGGAAATGGTGAGGCGGTGGGGCGTGGCGAACCGAACGCGGGCCAGATCGATGCCTATATCGCCAACGGCGGGTTCTTTCAGGCGCACGTGCCGAAGGGCGCCGCGTGGTTCAAGCCGTGGAACATGGCCTATCAGAACTGGGCGGTTGAGATGTCCTTCTTCGACGCACCGCAACCCTATGTGTTCAACATCTGGTCCGAACCGATGCGGCGGTTCCAGATGGCTGCGCAAGGCACAGGATGGCAGCAGCCCCCCGACCGATTGCGCCAGCAATTGCGCATCGCGATGGACCCGCTGCCTGTCTGGTACGCGACGTCCGAGCCACCGGGCTATCCCCTGCATGCGCTGACTCAGCGCCCGATGGACATGTATCACTCCTGGGGCAGCCAGAACGCGTGGCTGCGCCAGATACGGGGGAAGAATGCGCTCTATCTGCCGACGAAGGTGTGGATGGCAGAGGGGTTTCGCGATGGCGACTATGCCCGCGTCACCTCGCCCTCGGGGCAGATCGTGGTGCCGGTGGCACATATGGCCGCGCTGAACGAAAACACGGTGTGGACGTGGAACGCGATCGGCAAACGCAAAGGGGCCTGGGCATTGTCGCCGGATGCGCCCGAGGCGACGGAGGGGTTCTTGCTGAACCATCTGATCCATGAATTGCTGCCGCCCAAGGGCGACGGTCTGCGCTATGCCAATTCCGATCCGGTGACGGGGCAGGCGGCGTGGTTCGACCTGCGCGTGCGGGTCGAGCGCTTGGGGCCGCGCGATGGATCGGAGCCGGCGTTTTCGGCTCTTGCCGGGGTGCCCGTGGCGGACGGAGGGCGTGGCGCATGACGGCCCTTCCCGTGCGAACCGAAAAGGCGCTGGGCCTTGTGATCGACCTTGATACCTGCGTTGGCTGCCATGCCTGCGTGACGGCCTGCAAGGGCTGGAACGATCAAGGGTATGGTGCGCCCCTGAGCGATCAGGACCCATATGGCGCCGATCCATCTGGCACGTTCCTGAACCGGGTTCATTCCTATCAGGTGGCGCCGCCGGATGCCCCGCCGCAGATCGTGAATTTTCCGCGCTCCTGCCTGCACTGTGCCGATGCGCCTTGCGTGACAGTCTGCCCCACGGGGGCCAGCTACAAACGCGCGGAAGATGGCATCGTCCTGGTGAACGAGGATGCGTGTATCGGATGTGGCCTTTGTGCCTGGGCCTGCCCTTACGGCGCGCGCGAGATGGATGCGGAAGCGCAGGTGATGAAGAAATGCACGCTTTGCGTGGACCGCATCTACAACGAAAACCTGCCAGAGGAAGACCGCGAGCCTGCCTGCGTGCGTACCTGCCCTACGGGCGCGCGGCATTTCGGTGATCTGGCCGACCCTGACAGTGATGTGTCGCGGCTGGTGGCGGCACGGGGCGGGTTTGACCTGATGCCGGGGATGGGCACGAAGCCGGTGAACAAGTACCTGCCGCCGCGCCGCAAGGATGCCGCCCCCGCTTCTCCGCTGGCGCCGCTTCTGGACGTGCAGGCAACGGGGTTTGCGGGTTGGCTTGACCGTGTGCTGGGGCGGCTCTGATGAATCCGGCGCCCTCGGTTATCCTTTTCACGGTGTTTTCAGGCCTTGGCTTCGGGTTTCTGGCGTTTCTGGGCCTCGGTGTCTTTGTGCCTTCGGGCTGGGTTGCGTTTCTCTTCTGGGGGTTGGGTTACGGGCTTGCGGTCGGCGGGCTGTTGGCCTCGACCTTTCATCTTGGCCACCCCGAGCGGGCGTGGCGCGCGTTTTCGCAATGGCGCACAAGCTGGCTGAGCCGTGAGGCCTGGGCATCGGTAGCGGCCCTTCTGGTACTGGCGCCGGTTGCGTTGTCGGACTGGCTGGAACTTGGCTGGCCGCGTGCGTTTGGCTGGGCGGGGGCGGCGCTTTGCGCGGCCACGGTGCTGTGCACGGCGATGATCTATGCGCAGATCAAGGCGGTGCCGCGCTGGAACGACGTGGTGACGCCGGTTCTGTTTTTCGCCTTTGCGCTGACGGGGGGGGCGATCCTTGGCGGGCCCGCATGGGTGGCGGCATTCGCGTGCCTTGGTCTTGCGGCAGTGTTGCTTTGGGCCTTTCAGCGCGGGGACGGGCGGTTTGCGGCGGCGGGTGAGACGCTGGCAAGCGCAACCGGGCTGACCCATGCAGCGGGGGTGTTCGAATTGCCGCATACCGGCGGGAACTACCTTCTGCGCGAGATGATCTTTGACGTTGGGCGCAAGCATGCGGCCAAACTGCGATCCGTGGCGGTGGTCGGCGCGGGGCTGCTGCCGGCTGCGGTTCTGGTGATGTTCCCCGTGCATCCCGTCACGGTGGCGCTGGCGGCGGCCGCGCATCTGGCCGGGGCACTGGCCGCGCGCTGGCTGTTCTTTGCCGAGGCCGAGCATGTGGTGGGGCTGTATTACGGGCGCCGGTGACGGGGTCGGCGAAATCAGGCGTCGAGGAAGACGCGAACGGTTTCGGTGAATTCCTGAGGTTTCTCGGCATGCAGCCAGTGGCCTGCTCCGGGGATCTTGGCAAAGCGGGCGGCGGGGAAGGCGGCGCTGATTGCCGGGCGATGGTCGGGCCGCACGTAGCTGCTGTCGCCCCCAGTCAGAAAGAGCGTGGGGCCCGTGAAGGCACCGGGCAGATCGGGCCAGCCGAGGGTCTTCGGCATCTCGCTCTCCAGCGCATCAAGGTTCAGCCGCCAGCGCGGCGGCGTGGCCTTGAGGTCCAGCGACTGCAGGAGGAAGGCGCGCAGGGCCGCATCATCGGTTGTGGCGGCAAGGCGGCGGTCGGCTTCGCCCCGTGACGCGAGGTCGTCGAGTGACAGGGCACGCATCGCGGCGATATGCTGGCGCTGGTCGTGGGTGTAGGCGACGGGGGCGATGTCGGCCACGATCAGGCGGCGGACGAGGGCGGGATGCAAAAGCGCCAGCGCCATCGCGGTCTTGCCGCCCATCGAATGGCCAAGCACATCCATCGGTGTGCCGTTGGCCATGATCACCTCGGCCAGATCGCGGGCAAGCGCGGGGTAGCTGTGATCGGGCGCGCGGGGGCTGGTGCCGTGGTTGCGCATGTCGACCGCCAGCACCGCCCGGTTCGTTGCAAGGCGGCGGGCAATCGCGCCCCAGTTCCGCGCCGAGCCGAAAAGGCCATGCGCGATCAGAAGGGCCGGGGCGGTGGTTGGCCCGGGTGGGGCGTGGTGTTCGACATGCAGCATAGCCCGTTGATACGGCACCAATCCCTTGCCCGCCAGACCTGTTGCCGCCGTGCCCGATGCCGCTTAGTCTGCGCCTTGATCAAGGGGATGTGCGGCATGAGCGCGATCACGATTCAGCAGATGGCCGACCGCGTTGCCGCGTTGCTGGAAGAGCGGCTGCGTCTGCGGGGCAAGGGGCTGGCCGCAAAGCTGAAATCCGGCGGGCGGGCGCTGCCGCGCCGGGTGCGCGATGCGGGCAACCGGCTGGCAAATGCGGCCGAGATGGCGGGAAACCCCAAGCTGCTGTTGCAGGTGGATATCGAGAAGGTGTCGGCTGATTACGACCTTTGCGTCCGGCATCTGGGGTCGATGGACGCCGGCGCACGGCGCCGCGCCCTTTTTGCCGGCACCGCCACGCGGATCGCGCTTAGCCTGATGGTGCTGGCCGCAATGGTCGCGGTGTTCATCTACTGGCGCGGGATCGTCTGACCCTTCGCCAGCGGCAAAGGATGGAGTGCGCGGCGGGTGACGAGCGTGACGCTGACAAACGCCACATAGAGCAGAAGGTACCACGAACCAAGTTTGGCGAAGCTGACCGCCTGACCCGGAAGCTGGCCGGAATAAAGCCATGTGCCGGTGGCGGTGCCCACGTTTTCGGCCACCCAAAGAGCGAGGGCCGACAGGACAGCGGCCAGCGGCAGGGGCATCCAACGGTCTTCGACGGATACGCGGAACCAGATGCGTGTGCGGGCGTAAAGAGCGACCGTCGCGACGAAAAGACCAAGCCGGATATCGGGCCCGAAGTGATGGGCGAAGAAGTTGGTGTAGATCGCCGCGGCCAGGACCAGCGTCTGCCAGAAGGGCGGGTAGGGGGCAAAGCGCATGTCGAAGATACGGATCACCCGCGCCATGTAGCTGCCCACGGCGGCATACATGAACCCCGAAAAGAGCGGTACGTTCAGGATCACGAAGATGCCCGGTTCGGGATAGGCCCATGATCCGGCACTGACCTTGAACCATTCCATCGCGGTGCCGGTGGCGTGGAAAAGCAGGATCACGCGGGCCTCTTCCCACGTTTCCAGTTTTTTCCAGAGGAAGATCGCCTGGGTGAGAAGCGCGAAAAGAAACAGGAAATCATAGCGTTGCAGGGGCCAGTCGGGCTGCCAGAGCAGTTTGGTGGCGATGATGGCCAGAAGGAGCAGCCCGCCAAAGAGGCAGGCCCAGCCCTGTTTGAGGATGAACAGCACGAACTCGGCGAACGCGGAAGGGAGCCGGGCGCGCGCCCAGTCGCCCATGCGGTGTTCAAGGGAGCGCGTGTCGGGGCGGGTCATGCGGTCCTGCGCGGCGGGGTCGGCGGATGTGACCCGGGGGAGGATTTGCCGTCAAGGTGGGGATGGCAGACGGGGGGCCATGAGGAGTGAACGCGAGGCATCCGGCGGGCGGAGGCCGGGGGGCAGCGAGGGTTTCTCAACCTCTTGGGAACGCTGTGGTAATCTGGAGTAATTTGGGAAAATGGGGCGTCTTCTGTCCGTCTTTCCCCTGTCTTCCTTGCGTCTCTACGCGCGTCTTCGTCGGGAAGCGTTAACCATGCGGGGAGAATCGGCGCAGACTGGACGGGCTCCACCCGCATCCCTGCCCGCCGGGGGAAGGGAAGCGCGGGGTCTGCGGATAATCGTGCGGGGACATCCGAATGCAAGGGCTGCTTCGCGGACTTTTCCGTCGTTCGTCTAGGCGATCAGGCTGTCGAGAACCTCGCGGCACAACTGATCCAGCGTTCTAAAATCGTTCGAATGTGCGATCCAGCGACGGTCCAGTTGCAGTGTTCCGACCGGGACAATCTTTTCCGCGATCAAGCTCGGAGTAGTCTCGTCGATGCGACCTCCCGCCCAATCATGAAAGGCCGATG
>JBBSBE010000059.1:0-22786 GCA_038251625.1 Rhodobacterales bacterium | reverse complement strand
CCGCCCGCGATACCTTGGTCTTGCGCTTGCGGAGCCTCAGGCCACCATGGCCGGATAGCCTGCCGCACTTAAAGCAGACTTGATCGCCTCAACATCGTGCGTGCTTTGCACGGCCACCCTGCGCGCGCCCATGTCGAATTCGAGCACCGCCTTCGGGTCAAGCGCGTGCACGGTTTTCTCGACCGTCGCCTTGCAGTGGCCGCAACTCATCTCGGGAATGCTGAAAGTGGGCATGCTCATCTCCTGTCTTGGTCCAACTTCCGCCTTTCCGGCGCAACAAGGTCAAGTCAGATTTTTCCGCACCGGGGGCCTTGACCTTCCATCGACTGGAACCCCCATGTGACCCTTGCAGAGTAAAAAGGTGGTTGTGATGACCAAGAGTCAAAGCCTCAAGCTGATGGTTGACGGCATGTCCTGCGCTTCGTGCGTCGGGCGGGTCGAGCGGGCACTGGCGGCGATGCCGGGCGTGACGGGTGCCGAAGTCAACCTTGCAACTGAAACGGCACGCATCACGGGCGCGGTCGATCCCGCTGCCGTGGCCGGGGTTCTTGATGCCGCGGGCTATCCCGCCCGCATCGCCACCACCGATCTTGCGATTGCAGAGATGACGTGCGCCTCTTGCGTGGGGCGGGTCGAGCGGGCGCTGATGGCTGTGCCCGGCGTTCTGGAAGCGCAGGTGAACCTCGCGACCGAGGGGGCCCGCGTCCGCTATCTGGAGGGGCAGGTCACCTCTGCCGACCTGATCACAGCCGTCGCGGGCGCGGGCTACCCGGCCCACCTGTCTGCCCCCGATGACACTGAGGATCGCGCCGGGCGCAAGGACCGCGAGGCGCAGCATCTGGCGCGGATGACTGCCATAGCCGCCGTCCTCGCCTTGCCCGTCTTCGTGTTGGAGATGGGGGGTCATGCCTTCCCCTCCTTCCACCACCTGATCGCTGGCAGCATCGGCACGCAGACAAGCTGGCTGATCCAGTTCGTGCTGACCAGCCTCGTGCTGCTCGGACCCGGTCGCACGTTCTATGCCAAGGGCTACCCCGCGCTGTTCCGCGGTGCGCCGGATATGAACAGCCTCGTGGCGCTCGGTACCTCGGCGGCCTTCGGGTTTTCGGCCGTGGCAACCTTTCTGCCGGGGCTTTTGCCCGATGCGGCGCGCGCGGTCTATTTCGAGGCTGCGGCAATGATCGTGGTTCTGATCCTGCTTGGTCGCACTCTGGAAGCACGCGCCAAGGGCCGTACCGGTGCGGCGATCCAACGGTTGGTCGGCCTGCGGCCCCGCACGGCGCGGGTCGAGCGTGATGGTGCGATCACCGATCTGCCGCTTGACGCCATCGTGGCGGGCGATGTGATCCACCTTCGCCCCGGCGAGCGGATCGCGGTGGATGGCATGGTGACCGCTGGCGATTCCTATGTCGATGAAAGCATGATCTCGGGTGAACCTGCCCCGGTGGAAAAGACCGAAGGCGCGAACGTGGTCGGTGGAACGGTCAACGGTACAGGCGCGCTGACCTTCCGCGCCACCCATGTCGGCGCCGATACCGTGCTGAGCCGGATCATTCACATGGTGGAAGAGGCGCAGTCGGCCAAGCTGCCGATCCAGGGCGTGGTGGACAAGATAACGCTCTGGTTCGTGCCCGCCGTGATCGCCGTCGCCGTTCTGACGACAGGCCTCTGGTTCCTGTTCGGGCCAGAGCCCGCGCTCGCCCATGCGCTGGTGGCTGGCGTCTCTGTCCTCATCATCGCCTGTCCCTGCGCGATGGGTCTTGCCACCCCCACCTCGATCATGGTGGGCACCGGACGGGCGGCCGACATGGGCGTGCTCTTCCGCAAGGGCGATGCCCTGCAGGCGTTGCAGTCGGTCGAAACCGTCGCGCTCGACAAGACCGGTACGCTGACCGCCGGGCGGCCCGAGCTGACCGACTTTGCCGTGATGGAGGGCTTTGACGAGCGCGAGGCGCTGGCCCTGATGGCCGCGGCAGAGGCCACGTCCGAGCATCCGGTGGCAACGGCGATCCTGCGCGCGGCAGAGGCGCGGGGCGTTGCTGTCCCGATGGCCAAAGGCTTTGCCTCGATCACCGGTTTCGGGGTGCGGGCCGAGGTGTCGGGCCATACCGTGCTGGCGGGCGCCGCACGGCTGATGGCGCGTGAGGGGGTGGATATGGCCAACGCACCCGATGCGCAGGCGCTGTCGGCGAAGGGCCGCACACCGCTTTATCTTGCCATCGACGGGCGCCTTGCGGCCCTTGTGGGCGTGGCTGACCCGATCAAGCCGGGCACGCCCGCCGCGATTGCTGCGCTGCATGCGATGGGCCTCAACGTCGCCATGATCACCGGCGATGCGACCGCCACGGCGCAGGCCATCGCCGATGAACTGGGCATCGATACCGTCGTGGCCGAGGTTCTGCCGGACGGCAAGGTCGCGGCCATCAACCGCCTGCGCGATGCAAAGGGGCGTATCGCCTTTGTCGGAGACGGTATCAACGATGCCCCCGCGCTTGCCTCGGCCGATGTGGGCATCGCTATCGGCACCGGCACCGATGTGGCGATCGAGGCCGCGGATGTGGTGCTGATGTCGGGCGATCTTGGCGCCGTTGTCAACGCGCTTGCGATCAGCCGGGCCACGATGCACAACATCCGGCAAAACCTTTTCTGGGCCTTCGGCTACAACGTGGCCCTGATCCCGGTTGCGGCCGGCGTGCTCTATCCGGTCAGCCAGACGCTTCTATCCCCGGCCCTTGCGGCAGGTGCGATGGCGGTGTCGAGCGTTTTCGTTCTTGGAAATGCCCTGCGCCTGCGGCGTGTGCCTGTGGCTCCGGTCGCAAAACCCACCAACAAACGGCCTGCGGTTCTGACCGCGGCCACAACGTGAAAGGGTTCAAGGGATGAACATCAGCGATGTCGCAGCCAAATCCGGCCTGCCGCCCAAGACCATCCGGTATTACGAGGATATCGGCCTTATCAAACCATTGCGCGACAGCAACGGCTATCGTGCCTTCCGCGACAGCGACATGCACAAACTGGCGTTCCTCGGCCGCGCCCGTGCGCTGGGCTTCACGATCGAGGATTGCCGCGCGCTTCTGGCGCTCTGGGAAGACAAGGCCCGTGCAAGTGCCGATGTGCACCGCATCGCCTCGGACCACCTTGCCCAGATCAAGATGAAGATCGCCGATCTGCAGGCCATGCGCGAAACGCTGGCGCATCTTGTCCACTGCTGTGCAGGCGATGAACGGCCCGACTGCCCGATCCTGACGTCGTTGGGGCAGGGCCAGACATCGGGCAAAGAACCATCGCGGCATGCGGTGCGCCCTGCGTGATCCTGGACAAAAGCTGACAGGTTCGCTGCGCGCCCACCGCCGGGCAACACCATGTGACGATTGACGATGCCTGACTCCTGATCGCCGCCTAGACCTGCGCGCCAAGGTTTCGCAGGGTATTGGCCAGATCGTCATCGATCTCGACCCCCTGCGCCCCGGTCAATGCCCGGTTCGCGTGGCGCCGGTCACCGGGGATGCGTACACCCTCTTGCGCACCCATTTCGCCAAGCAGCGTCTCGATCCGCGCGGTAACGCCCGTCTGGCCAAGGCTGTCTGCCCGTATGGCGATGATCGTCTGGCCCAGCCGTGGCGGTCCGCCCAGATCGTCGCCCAGCGACGACGCGGCGTAAGAGAAATGCGCACCCGTCAGTCCTGCTGCCAGCACCTCGACCATCAGCGCAAGCGCAGATCCCTTGTGCTCTCCCGACGGGGCAATCGACCCGGCCATGCCCGCGGCGGCATCGGTGGTGGGTCTGCCTTCGCTGTCGAGCGCCCAATGCGCAGGGATCGGCGCGCCGGTCCTGGCCGCTGTCGCAAGGTTCACGAAAGCAGTGGCCGAAGACGAGGAATCCATGATCAGCGGCGCGCCGTCACGCGGTGCGGCCATCGACCATGGATTGGTGCCAAAGAACGGGGTGCGCCCACCCCAAGGCGCCATGGTGGCAGAGGCGTTGGCGAACATCAGCGCCAAAAGCCCCTTTGCCGCCAGCCGCCCGGTAAAATAGCCCAGAACACCGCAGGCATAGGCATTCGAGATGCCCATCAGCGCGATGCCTTGCGCTTGCGCGGCCGCGATCAGCAACGGCTCGCCCGCCTCATATGCCGGGTGCGCGAAACCGTCGGCGGCATCGACAAGAACCGTGCCCGGCGCGGGCTGCGTGACATGCGGAATGGCCGCACCCGCAATCTTGGCCACCCGAAGATGCCCACAGTACCACGGCAGGTACCCAAGCCCGATCCCGCGCGTCCCCTCGGCTTCGGCATCGCGAATGGACCGCGCGACCGGCTCTGCCTGCAAGGCGGTTGCCCCGCTTGCCATCAGGCACGCGCGGGCGATCCTTTCCACGTCGTCAAGCGTCAGGGTCTTGGGCATGTCGCGGGTTTCCTTGGGTCTGGACAGGTTCAGGTCTTGCGAAAGAAGCTGCCGTAAGACGCGCCCTTTGGTGCCGTGGCACCCGCTGGAAAGCGCCCTTCCTCCAGATAGCGCGCGTGGCAGCGGCGCAGGGCCACGGGGTCCAGCACAACCCCGAGGCCCGGACCCTCGGGCACTGGCAGCGCCCCGTTTTTCGGCACGAAAGGCCCGCCCTCGATCACATCGTCGCCATACCAGCGCAGCAGCGTCTGGCTCGCGCCCCGCACATGGTCGAACGCGGCGCTCAGGTGCAGGTACGCCGCGCTCGCGATGCCGGTTTCCCCCGAATGGAAGCGGAACCCCACGCCCATAGCCGCCGCTGCGGCGATGAAATCGGCAGCCCCCCGGATGCCGCCAAGTTCGTTGATGTTCGCGACAATGGCATCGGGGCAACCAAGGCGCACCGCTTTGGGCAGATCGACGATATGGGTCGAAAAGGAACACGCGAAATGGACGCGCAACGCGGCCATTTCCTCATAAGTTTCGCATGGCTCCTCGAACCAGTCGATGCCGTGGGGCCGCAACTGACGCAGGGCGCTTCGTGCGGTCGGAACGGTCCATACCCCGTTGGCATCCAGTTGCAGCGGCAGGTCACCGATGGCCGCGCGCACTTCGGCCACCATGCGCACCTCTTCAGCCAGATCGACTGTGGCCACCTTGCCTTCGAACCGGCACGCGCCGTGATCCTCGATCATCCGGGCGCAGAAATCGGCGACGGCGCGCGGGCTGCTCTCGCCCGGCTCATCCGTGCCGGGCAGGCGATAGCTGAAATATTCGGTCAGCGCGATCTCGCGCCGTACAGCACCGCCGAGGAGAGCGTAAAGCGGCTGCCCCTCGGTCTTGCCGCGGGCATCCCACATGGCCATCTCGATGCCCGCAAAGACCCGGCGATGTGCCGTGACATTGTCCCACGGGGTGTAAGTCATGCCCGGCACACAGCGCTGCCGCGCGCCCGCCAGATCGCGGATATCCAGCGCGATCAGTCGTTCGCCCATCCGCTCCACGTCGGCGGCCCGGTCGCCATCGGCACATTCACCCAAGCCCCAGACCCCATCATCGGTCTGCACCTCGATGACGGTCTTGGTCAGCGACCCGGTCGAGCCGTAGCTGAAACGGTAGGGCGCGCGCAGCGGGATGTTCACCGGCGTCGCGCGGATCAGGCGTATCTTCATGCGGCGTCGCGTTCGATCAAGGGGCAGATGCGGCGCCCTCGGCGGTCAGACCGGGGGCGCCCTTCCATCACGCGTCCAGCCAGACGGCTTCGAGGTGCATCTCGCGCAGGGGATGGCGCTGATATCCCTGAACGGCGGCCACGCGGTGCATGATCAACTGGTTCCAGAAGGGCTGAACGATCACGCCGCTGTCGCGAAGCATCGTCTGCAACTCGGCCATCAGCGGGCGGCGCTTGTCAGGGTCGAAGATCCCCAGCGCTTCAGCCAGTTTGGCATCGAAATCGGGGTTGGAATGGGCGCTTTCGTTCCAGGCCTCGCCGGTACGGTAGGCCAGCGCATAGATCTGCACGCCCAGCGGCCGGGCACCCCACGAGGTGGTCGAGAACGGATACTTGGTCCAGTCGTTCCAGAATGTCGATCCGGGCAGCACCGTCCGCTTGACCTTGAAACCAGCATCCCGCAACTGCCCGCCAATGGCATCGGTCGATGTGGCAAGCCAACCCTCGTCGATCGAGATCAGCTCAAGCTCGGTATCGGCCTGGCCCGCCTCTGTCATCATCGCCAGCGCCTTTGCCGGATCGGGCGATATGGGGGGCAGCTCGGCGTATTCCGGATGCACGGGGGCGACGTGGTGGTTTTCGGCCACTGTGCCCAGACCCGCAACGCCAAGTTCCAGCACCACGGCATTGTTGACCGCCAATTGCACCGCATTGCGGACCTTCTGGTCAGTGAAAGGGGCGGCTTGGGTATTCATCCGTGCGACCATCGTGGTGGCCGTCACGGCCGCTTCGCGCACAAGACCCGCGGCATCATTCAGCTCGGCATAATCGGCGCTCGTCTCGTCGTTCATGTCGATCTCGCCACCGCTGAAAGCGGAAAGAAAGGCCGCCTCGTCGGTGCCAAGGTCGATGAACTCGATCCCGTCCAGCAAAGCCTCACCCCCCCACCAGGCACCTGCCTCGCGCCGCTTCAGCACGGCCTTGCGACCCACCTCGAACAAGACCAGTTCAAACGCGCCGGTGCCGATGGGCGTATCGGCAAGGTTGCCCGCATCGGGGAATGACGGGTGAACGCACAGCGCCGGATAATCCCCGAAGCTGGGGATAAGGGTGATGTCGGCCGTGCGCAGGTTCAACTGCACGGTGTAGTCGTCAAGCTTCACGATGGCGTCCTCGGCTGCAACCTTGGCATCGCCATCGCGCAGCGCCACCAGACGGGCCGCCATCGAATTTCCTTCGACTGTCATGTCCGCCATGCGGCGGATGTTGAACACCACGTCATCGGCGGTAAAGGCATCGCCGTTCGTCCAGGTCGCATTCTTGCGCACGCGCAGGGTGTAGGTCTTGGCGTCGTCCGACACGTCCCACGCTTCCAGAAGCGACGGGGTGAAGCTGCCATCCGGTTGCCAGCGCACAAGGGGTTCGCAGAACTGGCGGGCCACGTTGGCCTTTTGCGGCCAGTCATAAACGCGCGGATCGTTGATCGCCAAGACTTGCTGACCGACCCGAAGCACGCCGCCGCGCTTTGGCGTCTGCGCTGCCGCCGGGCCTGCCGCCACAGCACCCAGCATCCCCGCCGCCGTGGTTGCCGCCAGTCCGAAGACACTGGCCAGCGCCATGAATTCCCGCCGGTCCAGCCGATCGCCGCGTGCATCTTCGGCCATCGCCATCAGCAGTTTCTTCCGGTCTTCCGAAATGGTCTTGGTCATCGTGACGCTCCTGCTGAATGTTGGCGTCTGGCGACGCATGCTGGGTCTTTTTTGTGCTTTCGGCGCTATTCTGCACCTGCAAACCGGTCGGCGGAATTGACAATGCGAATCCGGGACTTTTACCTCAGGTAAAAGGAACGATGATGCGCCAGGCACCTTCCATGACAGGGCTACGCGTGTTGGAAGCGGTCGTGCGCAACGGCTCGCTCTCTGCGGCGGCGCGCGAGCTTTGTGTCACCCCCGCAGCCGTCAGCCACCGTCTGCGTGATCTCGAGTTGGCCAGCGGCACCGCGCTTGTGCTGCGGTCTGGCATGCGGTTCCTGCCAACCGATACGGGTCGGCAGGTGTTGGAATCACTTGGCGATGCATTTCAGCGGATCCGGGCCGCCGATGCGATCCTTCGGCTCGACAAGGATCAACCGCTTCGCATTGTCAGCTCCTACTCCTTCGCGGTGCTCTGGCTCGCGCCGCGTATCGCTACCTTTCAGGCGCGCCATCCGGGGCTGCGTCTTTTCCTCCACCCCTCGCACACCCCGCCACCGGACGGGCAAGGCGACGTGACCGTGGTCCACGCTGCCCAGCGACCGCACCTTGGCAAGTGGGCGCTGCTCTTCCGCGATCGCTGCATTGCCGTCGCGCGCGTCGATCACCCGGTCTTTCGCACCTGCGGCGCAGGGCCAGACGATGTGCTGAACGGCAGGCTCGTACACGTGGCGCACGAAAGGGGTCCGGCTTGGGGGGAATACAGCTGGCAGAAATGGGCCGTCGCGCTGCGGCTTCCAAGGGTGGTGCCCACAAGCGGGCCGACCGTCTCTGCCGAACATATGGCAGTGGATCTGATCCTGGCAGAAGACGCGTTTGCGCTTGTCAGCGCCACGAATGCCTCGCGCCTGCTGGCCGATGGCCGTCTGCGCGCGGTTCCGGGTACAGAGGTCGAAACGGGGTGCAGCTACTGGGTCTCCGTCCCGGGCAAAGCCGGGGCCAAGGGTCGTATGTCGGCGGATTTTCTGGCGTGGGTCCGGCAGGAACTTGGCAGTCCGGGCGTCGCGATGAAAGAAGGGGCCGACGCCCCCAGCCAACAAGCACCCTTGCCGGAGGCATGAACCTCATTGTCCCGCGTGCTTGCCCCGGCACGTCCGCACCGCCCGCCATCGTCTCTTCAAGACACCCGCCGTTACGCAAGGCAGAGCGCGCAACGCCTCAGGCCACGGCAGCAAGCTGGGTGACGGCATAGCGCCGCGCGGGTTCGGCGTCGGTTGTGGCGGACCAGATCATCCGGGTCTTCCAGGTCGGCAGGGCCAGCGGCGGCTCGTGGATCGCGCACCCGCTGCGCGCTGCAAGACGCATCGCGGCAGACCGCGGCATCGTCGCAATACAATCGGTTTTGGCCACAAGATCGGGCAGTGCCCCGAACTGGGTGACCGTCATGACGATCCGCCGCTCCACCCCGAGTTCGTCGAGCGCCGTGTCCACGGCCCCGTTCGCATCGCCCCGCAGTGTGGTCAGGATATGTGGAAGGCGCGCGAACGCCGCGAGTGTCAGGCCATCGGTCAGCTCCGGGTGGTTCGCGCGGGCGATGCAGACAAAGCTGTCCGCCGCAAAGATGCTGCTGTGAAACCGGACCGGCACATCCCTGAACGTGCCGATGGCGATATGCACCTGCCCCTGGTCCAGCTCTGCCCAGATCGTGTCCTTGTTCATGCTCTGCAGGCGCAGATCGAACCCCGGGGCATGGCTCCGAAACCGCCCAAGGATCGCCGACCCATGCGACAGGATCAGATTGTCGCTGGTGGCAATGGCGATCTCTGCCCGGGCTTCAGCGGGGTCAAAGGGCGCCGCCGGCACCAACGCGCGGGCCAAAAGCTGAAGGGCGGCGTGGATCTGCGGCGCCAGCGCATCGGCGCGGGCGGTCGGCACCATGCCGCCCGGCGTGCGCACGAAAAGCGCATCGCCAAACAGCGCCCGCAGCCGCGACAACGCGTTGCTCATGGAAGGCTGTGCCAGCCCGATCCGGGCGCCCGCCCGCGTGACATGCCGTTCGGCGTAAAGGGCCGCAAAGGCCTTCAGCAGGTTCAGATCGGTCGATGCAATATTCATGGAAAGAATGTATTGCATAAAAACAATCCATTTCAATGATGATAAAATGCCTGCCACAACACGCCCCGGAAATCAGCCCGGGAGTTGGCAAGATGGCAGGACACCAGAAAACACTGATCGTCGGCGGAAGCTCCGGCATCGGAGAGGCCGCCGCAGCGGCGTTCGTGGCAGCAGGGCACGCGGTGGTGATCGCCAGCCGTGCAGGCGACAAACTGGCAGCAGCGCAGTCGCGGCTTGGCGACGTGACCACCCTGCAGGTCGATGCAGCCGACGATGCTTCGGTCGCCGACATGATGAAAAGTGTGGGCGCGCTGGATCATCTGGTGCTCACACCGGGCAGCGGCATTCCGATGGGCCCGTTCGCCGAGATCGGGCCGAAGGCGCTTGCCACCGCATTTGCCGCCAAATTGCTGGCACAGGCCCGGGTGGCGGCAGCGGCCATCCCGTACCTTGCGGAAGGTGGAAGCATCACCTTTACCGGCGGCGTCGTGGGGCAAAAGCCGATGCCGGGGATGGTGGCCGCTGGGGTGGCCAACATGGGGCTTGAGGCTCTGACGCGCCTTCTGGCGATAGAAATCGCGCCGCGTCGCGTCAACATCGTCGTACCGGGCCTGATCGATACACCCGCTTACGCGGGCATGCCCGAAGCGCACCGCGCGGCGTTCTTCGCAGGCGCGTCCAAATCGCTGCCCGCAGGGCGTGTGGGCCAGCCAGCCGATATCGGTGGGGCGATCCTGTCTGTCGCGACGAACGGCTTCATGACCGGCGCGACCGTCGTGATCGGTGGCGGCGGGCATCTGTAAGCAGGGGAGACGCACAATGCAGATATCCATTCTTGGCACCGGCATGATCGGTGCAAATCTTGGCAGGCTTCTCGCGCTTGCGGGGCATGACGTGTTCTTCGGGTCGCGCAATGCCGGGGCTGTGGCGGCTGTTGTTGCCGACGCGGCAGGGTCCGCCGCAGGCGGGACCGTGGATCAGGCGATCGGCTTTGCCGATGTGGTGATCGACGCCCTGCCTTTTGGCGTGTCGCTGGGCCTTCCCGCTGACCGGTTGGCGGGCAAGATCCTTGTTACTGCATCGAATTACTATCCCGATCGCGATGGAATGATCGATCTTGGCGGCCTCAGCCAATCGCAGGCGCTGGCCGCGCGCCTGCCACAGACGCGGGTCGTGAAGGCGTTCAACATGCTCTATTTCAAAGAGCTTGAGGCGCGGTTGACGGGCGGCGGTTCGGCCGATACGGCTATGCTTCTGGCCGGGGATGATCCCGCAGCGCGCGCGCTGGTCGCCGGGCTGATCGCCGACAGCGGGTTCGATCCGGTCGATGCAGGCCTCCTGCGCAACGGCAGGCTTTTCCAGACGGACGGGCCGCTTTACGCAAAGTCGCTGACGGCAGACGAAGCCCGAACGCGCCTTGCCGCCGGACTGAATGAATGACGGCGTGATCGGGGCCGCAGCCCGTGGCAGCCTGCACCGGCCCCGATCGCCCTGCCTGTCCCAAGCTGCCGATGCGTGAATGGCCGACCGCACGGCGCCCGTGACCACAAAAGCAAAAGGCCGCCCGAAGGCGGCCATTGCATGCGTGTCGATCAGGCTCGACCAAACTGGAGCGGGCGATGAGATTCGAACTCACGACCCTAACCTTGGCAAGGTTATGCTCTACCCCTGAGCTACGCCCGCACTCCGTTTTGGTGAAGGGTGATCTATAAAAGCCCGCGCCCGCCCGCAAGGGGAAAATCGCGGAAATCTCACACCTCGAACTCGACCAGCAGATCCTTCGCCTCGATCTGGCTGCCGGGCTGCACGTTCACGGCCTTCACCGTCGCCGCGCGGTCGGCGTGCAGGCCCGTTTCCATCTTCATCGCCTCGATGGTCAACAGCAGATCCCCCGCATTCACCTTCTGCCCCACCTTCACCCCGACCGAAGCCACCGATCCCGGCATTGGCGCGCCCACATGGGCGGGGTTGCCTTCGGCGGCCTTCGGGCGCGCCGCCGTCTTTGCCTTGATTGCGCGGTTTGGCACACGGATCACCCGGGGCTGGCCGTTCAGTTCAAAGAAAACCCGCACCTCACCGTCATCCGTGGTTTCGCCCACGGCCTGCAGCCGGACCTCCAGCGTCTTGCCGGGGTCGATCTCGGCGGCGATCTCTTCGCCGGGTTCCATGCCGTAAAAGAAGGTGCGCGTGGGCAGCGCCCGCACCGGCCCGTACGTGCGATGCCGCGCGCGGTAATCAAGGAACACCTTGGGATACATCAGATACCCGCTCAGATCCTCGTCATCGACGACCGTATCCTCGGCCTCTTCGCTTTCGCCCATCTCGGCGGCAAGCGTGGCACGCACGGCATCCAGATCGACGGGCGGCAAAGTCTCGCCCGCGCGCTTTTTCAGCGGCTCTTCGCCCTTCAGCACCTTCTTCAGGATACCTTCGGGCCAGCCCCCGTGCGGCTGTCCAAGGTTGCCCTTCAGCATGTCCACCACCGAATCCGGAAAGGCCACGTCGACCGCCGGATCCTCCACCTGCGCGCGGCTCAGGCCTTGCGCCACCATCATCAGCGCCATGTCGCCAACCACCTTGGAAGACGGCGTGACCTTCACGATATCGCCAAACATCTGGTTCACATCGGCATAGGTCTGCGCCACCTCATGCCAGCGCTCTTCCAGCCCCAGACTGCGCGCCTGCGCCTTGAGGTTGGTGAACTGTCCCCCCGGCATTTCGTGCAGATAAACCTCGGACGCGGGCGCGGGAAGGCCGCTTTCGAACGCCGCATATTGCCCGCGCACCCCTTCCCAGTAGTTCGAGATTTGCCGGATCGCCGCGATATCAAGGCCCGTATCGCGGTCGGTGTGGTGCAGCGCCTCGACAAGGCTGCCGAGGCAAGGCTGCGATGTACCGCCAGAGAAGGCATCCATTGCCGCATCCACCGCATCGACGCCCGCCTCGCAGGCGGCCAGCACAGTGGCCCCCGCAATGCCGCTGGTGTCATGGGTGTGGAAATGGATGGGCAGGCCCACCTCCTGCCGCAGTGCCTTCACCAGGATACGGGCGGCGGCGGGCTTCAGAAGCCCCGCCATATCCTTCAGCCCCAGCACATGCGCGCCCGCACCTTTCAGGTCCTTCCCCAGCGCCACATAGTATTTCAGGTCGTACTTCGCACGGTCGGGGTTCAGGATGTCGCCGGTATAGCAGATCGCCCCCTCGCAGACCTTCCCCGCTTCCACCACCGCATCCATGGCGACGCGCATGTTTTCCACCCAGTTCAGGCTGTCGAACACGCGGAACACATCCACCCCCGTCAGCGCGGCCTGGCGCACGAATTCCTGCACCACATTGTCGGGATAGTTGGTGTAGCCCACACCGTTCGATCCCCGCAGCAGCATCTGGGTCATCAGGTTAGGCATCGCGGCGCGCAGGTCGCGCAACCGCTGCCACGGACATTCCTGCAAGAAGCGGTAGGCCACGTCGAACGTGGCGCCCCCCCAGCATTCCACGCTGAAAAGCTCGGGCAGGTTCGCGGCATAGGCCGGGGCCACACGGATCATGTCGATCGACCGCATCCGGGTGGCAAGCAGGCTCTGGTGCCCGTCGCGCATCGTGGTGTCGGTGATCAGCACGCGGGTCTGCGCGCGCATCCAGTCGGCCACCGCCTGCGGGCCCTTCTGCTCCAGCAGGTTCCGCGTGCCCATCGCGGGCGCCGCCTTTGCGGCGGGGGGCTTTGGCATCCGCGCCTCGGCAGGCGGCTTTGCACGCCCCACCGTCTCGGGGTGCCCGTTCACGGTGATGTCGGCGATATAGGTCAGGATCCGTGTCGCCCGGTCGCGCCGCCGCTTGAAGGTGAAAAGCTCGGGCGTCGTGTCGATGAACTTGGTGGTATAGGTATCATTCAGAAACGTGGGGTGCTTCAGCAGGTTCTCGACAAAGGCGATGTTGGTCGAAACCCCCCGGATGCGGAACTCGCGCAAGGCCCGGTCCATTCGCGCGATGGCCTTTTCAGGGGTCTGGGCATGGGCCGTCACCTTCACCAGCAGACTGTCGTAGTACCGGGTGATCACGCCCCCCGCATAGGCCGTGCCGCCATCCAGACGGATGCCGTTGCCCGTGGCGCTGCGATAGGCGGTCAGCCGCCCGTAGTCGGGGATGAAGTTGTTCTGCGGGTCTTCCGTCGTCACCCGGCACTGCAGCGCATGGCCGTTAAGCGGGATATCCTCCTGCCGCGCCACACCCGTCGCCTCGGCGAGGCTCTTGCCCTCCTCGATCAGGATCTGCGCCTGCACGATGTCGATCCCGGTCACTTCTTCGGTGACGGTATGCTCCACCTGAATGCGCGGATTGACCTCGATGAAATAGAATTGCTCGGTGTCCATATCCATCAGGAATTCGACCGTGCCCGCGCATTCGTAATTGACGTGTTTGCAGATGCGCACGCCCAACTCGCAAATCTCGGCACGCTGTTCGGGCGTCAGGTATGGGGCAGGGGCGCGCTCCACCACTTTCTGGTTGCGGCGCTGCACGGTGCAGTCACGCTCCCACAGATGGTAGATGCCGCCCTTGCCATCGCCGAGGATCTGCACCTCCACGTGCCGTGCGCGCAGGATCATCTTTTCCAGAAATCCCTCGCCGTTGCCAAAGGCAGCCTCCGCCTCGCGCCGCCCTTCGCGCACCTTGTCGGCCAGCTCCTCAGGCCCGTTGATCGGCCGCATCCCGCGGCCGCCACCGCCCCAACTGGCCTTCAGCATCAAGGGATAGCCAACCTCGGCCGCCTGCTTGCGGATCAGGTCGAAATCCTCGCCCAGCACCTCTGTTGCCGGGATCACAGGCACCCCCGCCTCCATCGCCACGCGCCGTGCGCTGGCCTTGTCGCCAAGGGCGCGCATCGTGTCGGCCTGCGGCCCGATGAATGCGATCCCTGCGGCATCGCAGGCATCCACGAAATCGGGATTCTCCGACAGCAGCCCATACCCGGGATGGATCGCATCCGCCCCGCTTTCGCGCGCGACCCGGATGATTTCGGGGATCGAAAGATAGGCACCCACCGGGCTCAACCCCTCGCCGATCCGGTAGGCCTCATCCGCCTTGAAGCGGTGCAGGCTCAGCTTGTCTTCCTCGGCGAACACGGCAACCGTCCGCTTGCCCATCTCGTTGGCTGCCCGCATCACCCGGATCGCGATCTCGCCGCGGTTGGCCACCAGGATCTTCTTGAATTCGGGCATCGCAGGGCTCCCTCGCCGCAGGCACGCATTGCCTCCACGTTATCCTTGCCGCAGTGCGGCGCAAGGGGATTCCTTTCCCGGCTGGGGAAGGGTGGGTCTACTCGCCCTTTGGCACGAACCGATTGCGCAGCGGCACTTCTTCCAGCCGCAGGGCGAAAAGGAACGCCACCACGGCCATCCCGGCCACGATCCAGTAGATCGGGTGGATCGCCGTCACGATGATATCGGCCATGCCTTCGCGCATGCCGGGCGCGAGCTTGGCCAGCATCCCCGGCCCCATTTCGACCGATCCCGGAATGCCCGCGCCCCCCATCGCATCGGCAACCCGACCCGCGAAAAGCGCGCCAAAGACCGCCACACCCAGCGATCCGCCGATCTGGCGGAACATCACGCCGCCGGCCGTGGCTGTGCCCAGCATCTCACGCGGGACGGCGTTCTGCACGGCGGTGGTGACAACCGGGAAGATGCAGCCCATCCCCAACCCAAGAACGGCGACCGAGGCACCGAACGCCACCGTTCCCGTATCCACCGCAATCTGCGTCAGCATCAGCGCGCCGACGCACATCAGTACCGTCCCGATGGTCGGAAGAATGCGGTAGCGCCCCGTCTTGCCCATGTAGCGGCCCGAAATATTCGCCGCCGTCAGGATGCCCAGCGTCATCGGCACCAGCATCAGGCCCGAAATCGTGGGCGATGTGCCCTTGGCCACCTGCAGATAGATCGGCAGGAACGTGATCGCGCCGAAAAGCCCCGCACCCGAGACAAAGCCGATCACGCTTGTCACCCGGAACACGTTCGATGCAAAGAGGGATGGCGGAAGGATCGGCTCTGCCGCCCGCCGCTCGATCCAGATGAACGCGGCCCCCGCGACCAGCGTGATTGCGATCAGCCCCAGCGCCTCAACCGACGTCCAGGCGATCGTATGCCCCCCAAGGCTTGTCACCAGCGTCAGCGCCCCCAGCGCCACCGAAAGCGTCGCCGCCCCGGCCCAGTCGATCCGCCGCTTCACCCGCTCGCCCTGCGCGGCAAAACTTGCCGCAAACCCGGCAACGGCCAGCGCCCCAAGCGGTATGTTGATGAAGAAGATCCAGTGCCAGCTTGCAATCTCCACGAACCCGCCGCCGATCAACGGCCCGATCACGCTGGAAACCGAAAAGGCGGCAGCAAACACCCCCTGCACCTTGCCCCTGTCGCGCGGCGCGATCACATCGCCCACAACCGCCAGCGCCAGTACGAAAAGCCCCCCGCCCCCAAGCCCCTGCACCGCGCGCGACGCGATGAGGGCTGTCATCGAGGTCGAAAGCCCGCAAAGCGTAGAGCCGAACAGGAACAGCCCCACCGACACGAACACCATCACCCGCCGCCCGTACAAATCACCCAGCTTGCCGTAAAGCGGTGCGGCGACGGTAGAGGCGAGGATATAGGCCGTGACCACCCATGACAGGTGATCGAGCCCGCCAAGATCGGCTACGATCGTCGGCAGCGCCGTCGATACGATCGTCTGATCAAGCGACGCCAGCAGCAAGAGCAGCCCGATCGAAGCCACCACCAGCCTGACCGACCCTTTCGCAGCCTGTGCAGGGGCCGGATTCTGAAGCGCGGGATCGGTGGATGCGGACATGGGAAGTTCCTGACGTCGGGAATGGCTCTGCGGGAATATGGAGCGGCAATTTATATGTCAAGGTCACATATTTGCGACGGGCATATTCTTGACAAGCGCACCCACCTGCGCCATTTGCCCGCCATGGAAAACCTGCGCCCCCGCCGCCCCGTCCCCCCGCCGCATTTCCATGCCGGCCTGCCCGAACGGCTGGCCGAGGCCGGGCATTCGCCCGAGGCCGCTGCGGCGCTGATCGACCTCGACGGCGCGGTGTTTCTCTGGCACCGCATGGCAATGAAGGGCGAAGTGCCCGGCCGCCTGATCGCCGAACTGGGGCTGGACCTCGAACTGTCGCAATTCTACGCGCTGACCGCGATCCTGCGCATCCAGTCGGGCATCGGACGCCAGGCGGAACCCGCGACCATCGGCCTGATGGCCGACGAGATGTCGATAGACCCCTCCCGCGCCAGCCGCATCGCCACCGATCTGATCGCGCGCGGCTACCTGCGGCGCGAAGCCGCGCAGGAGGATGGCCGCAAGTCCATCCTCACGCTGACCCCCAAAGCCACCGAAGCCTTCGCCGCCTACCGCGATCTGAAATGGCGCAAGCTGGTGCAAGTCTTTGCAGGCTGGGAAGAAACCGAGATCCGGCAGTTCGCGGGCCTGTTCGGGCGCTACACCGATGCGCTGCGCGCCGTTTACCACAGCGACGGCTGACCGGGTGGCATTCTTCCCCGGCCCGCGTTGGCACGTGGCACGGGCGAGGAAAGAAGGGGGGCTGTCTGCCCCCGTCCGCCTCTGGCCTCACCCCCCGGGGATATTTTGGCACTGAGGATATTTTGGCCCCAAGGATATCTTGGCAGAGAAGCAGGTGCAGGGGGTATCGGATGGATATGGCGAGAACAGATGCGGAACGCCACTTTATCTTGCGCCCGATCCGCGCTAGTCTTTGCATATGAGCGCCGAACCCCTTTCCGCCCGCGCGATGGCCGCACGTCCCGCCCCTTGGCTGGACGGGCTCAATCCTGCGCAGCGCGCGGCGGTCGAGGCGCTGGATGGCCCGGTTCTGATGCTGGCCGGGGCGGGGACGGGCAAGACCCGCGCCCTGACCGCCCGCATCGCGCATCTGCTGCATCAGGGACGCGCACGCACGAACGAAATTCTGGCTGTGACCTTTACCAACAAGGCCGCGCGCGAGATGAAAAACCGCCTCGGCCTGATGCTGGGCGACGTGGCCGAAGGGCTGCCGTGGATGGGCACCTTCCATTCGCTGAGCGTCAAGATCCTGCGCCGCCACGCCGAACTTGCGGGCCTGAAGTCCAACTTCACCATCCTTGATACCGACGATCAGTTGCGCCTGATGAAGCAGTTGATTGTGGCGGCCGACATCGACGAAAAGCGCTGGCCCGCGCGCATGCTGGCGGGCCTGATCGACGGCTGGAAAAACCGCGCCCTGACGCCCGACCGGGTGCCGTCGTCCGAATCTTCGGCCTTCATCAACCGGGGGACCGAGCTTTACGAGGCCTATCAGTCCCGCCTGAAAACCCTCAACGCCTGCGATTTCGGCGATCTTCTGCTGCATGTCGTCACGATCTTTCAGGCCCACCCCGACGTGCTGGCGCAATACCAGCGCTGGCTGCGCTACATCCTTGTGGACGAGTATCAGGATACCAACGTGGCCCAGTACCTGTGGCTGCGGCTTCTGGCGCAGGGGCACCGCAACATCTGCTGCGTGGGCGACGACGACCAGTCGATCTACGGCTGGCGCGGCGCCGAGGTTGGCAACATCCTGCGGTTCGAGAAGGATTTTCCCGGCGCCAAGGTGATCCGGCTTGAGCAGAACTACCGCTCGACCCCCCATATCCTTGCTGCCGCATCCAGCGTGATCGCCGCCAACGAAAGCCGCCTTGGCAAGACCCTCTGGACCGAGGCGACCGAGGGCGAAAAGCTGCGCCTCATCGGCCATTGGGATGGCGAGGAAGAGGCGCGCTGGATCGGCGAAGAGGCCGAGGCTTTGCAGCGCGGCACCCGCCACCTTGGCCCGTTCAGCCTCAACCAGATGGCCATCCTCGTGCGCGCCAGCCACCAGATGCGCGCGTTCGAGGACCGGTTCCTGACCATCGGCCTGCCTTACCGCGTGGTCGGCGGCCCGCGTTTCTACGAGCGGCTCGAAATCCGCGACGCGATGGCCTATTTCCGCCTCGCCGTCAGCCCCGAAGACGATCTGGCGTTCGAGCGCGTGGCCAACACGCCCAAGCGCGGGCTTGGCGAAAAGGGGATGGCCGATATCCAGCGTACCGCCCGGGCGAATGGCGTGCCGCTGATGGATGCGACGCGCGCGATGCTTGCCCAGGGCGCCATCACGGGCAAGGCGGGCGGGCAGTTGCGCGGCTTTGCGGGCGGTGTGGACCGCTGGCACGAGGCGACGCTTCACCCCGATCAAAGCCACGTCCGCCTTGCCGAAACCATTCTGGACGAGAGCGGCTACACCGCCATGTGGCAGGCCGACAAGACGCCCGAAGCGCCGGGGCGGCTGGAAAACATCAAGGAACTCGTCAAGGCGCTGGAACAGTTCGACAGCCTGCAGGGCTTTCTCGAACACGTCGCCCTCATCATGGACAACGAGACCGAAGAGGCGGCGGAAAAGATCACCGTGATGACGCTGCACGCCGCCAAAGGCCTCGAATTCCCCGTGGTTTTCCTGCCGGGATGGGAGGATGGCCTTTTCCCCAGCCAGCGCAGCATGGACGAAAGCGGCAAGAAGGGCCTCGAGGAAGAACGCCGCCTTGCTTACGTCGGCATCACCCGGGCCGAAGAGCTTTGCACCGTAAGCTTCGCCGCCAATCGCCGCGTCTATGGCCAGTGGCAAAGCCAGTTGCCGTCCCGCTTCATCGACGAGCTGCCCGCCGATCACGTCGAGGTGCTGACGCCCCCGGGCCTTTACGGTGGCGCCTACGGGGCGGCGGCCACGGCCACAGCCTCCACGCTGGAATCCCGCGCCGCGCGGGCGGATGTGTATAACTCGCCGGGCTGGCAGCGCATGCAATCGCGCGCCACAACGCGCCCGATGGCCCAGCCGCGCGAGGCGCGCACCACCGTGATCGACCTTGCGGCCACCTCGGCCTATGTCGAGGGCGACCGCGTGTTCCATCAGAAATTCGGCAACGGCACCGTGCTCGGGGCCGAGGGTGACAAGCTTTCCGTGCAGTTCGACAGGGCCGGGCCGAAGAACGTGGTGGCGTCCTATGTGATCAGTGTGGATCAGACCGATGATATCCCCTTCTGATCGCGCCCGGCTACTTCCGTGGTCAAATATCCGCGCCGCAGGCTCCTGCCCTTAGCGCCGCGCCATCCGGTCGAGACCCACCACCAAAAGCCCCGCGAGCAGCCCCCAGAACGCCGCCCCCACGCCGAAAACCGCCACGCCAGAGGCCGTGACGACCAGCGTCACAGCCCCCGCAAAGCGCTGCTCCGGCACGGCAAAAGCGCCCGTTGCCGCACCGGTAAGGGGCCCGAGCAGCGCAAGCCCGACAAGCCCCGCCACCAGCGCTGCGGGCAGCGCGCCCAGCACCGCAATCGCAAGCGGCCCCAGAAACCCGAGACCCACCCAGACGCCCGCATAGATCATCGCGGCCTTCCAGCGTTCGGCCTTGTCGGGGTGGGTGTCCGGCCCCATCACGATAGCCGCCGTGATCGCCGCCATGCTGACCGGATGCGCCCCGAACAGCCCCGCCAGCGCCGACAATCCCCCCGTCACCACCAGCGCCGGGCGCACCGGCGCCTCAAACCCATGCGCACGCAGCGTGGCAAAGCCGGGCAGGTTCTGCGATGCCATGGTGACCAGATAGATCGGCACCCCAAGCCCCAGCAGCACCTCAACCCGCAAGGCAGGCGCAATAAAGGTCAGGTGGGGCAGGCCACCCGCCCAGTCCGGCGTACCTGCCAGCCCCAGCGCAAAGGCCAGCGCGATGCCCACGACCAGCGCCCCCAGCACCGCTTGCGCCGGGTTCCACAGGCGCAGGCCCAGAAAGACGGCCACCATCGGCAGCGCCACCATCGGCAGGGCGCTGACCGCCCCCGGCAGCTTCAGACAGAACGGCAACAACACCCCCGCCAGCATTCCTGATGCCACCCCGTCCGGGATCATCGCCACCAGCCGTCCTAGCGGCCGCACCGCACCCGTCAGCGCCGTCAGCAGACCCGCCAGCATAAAGGCCCCAACCGCCTCGGCCATGCTGATCCCGTGTGTCGCGGCCACCAGCGCCACCCCCGGCGTGGACCACGCCAGCACCACCGGCACCCGATACCGCCACGTCAGAAGCGCGCTGCCCGCGGCCTTGGCAATGCAGATCGCAAAGAGCCAGGAACCTGTCTCTGCCGCCGTCGCCCCCAACGCCGCCGCACCGGCAAGGATCAGCGCCACCGTGCTGCCATAGCCGATCAGTGCGGCGACCAGCGCCGATGAAAAAAGTGAGGCGCGCATCCGTGAACCTCCGGAAAACTCCGGTCTTTCTGACGCGCGCGGGGGCAGGGGGCAAGGCTGGAAAAAAATGGCGGCAGGCCCAGGGAGGAGGAGGGGCCTGCCGCCGATATCGTCCAGCCCAGGGAGGAGGAGAGGGCCGTCCGAAACCGTACGGGCGCGGTCGCGCCCGGAAAAAGACGGCGGCGAGCCTCGGGAGGAGGTGAAGCCCGCCGCCTTGATCGAGCGACCCCAGGGAGGAGGAGGGGGCCGTCCGAAACCGTTTCGGCACATGTGTGCCGGTAAAGGGTGGCGGCGAGCCTCGGGAGGAGGTGAAGCCCGCCGCCTTGATCGAGCGACCCCAGGGAGGAGGAGGGGGCCGTCCGAATGGCTTGGAAACGTCGCGGATGCTTACGCATCACGACTGTTCCCGGATCAAAGTGCGGCGGCGCCAGGGAGGAGGACGGCGCCGCCGCTTTTGCCATGGGACCCTCCGAGGGAGGAGGAAGGAGAGCCCGGCAAGAAACTTATTTCCCGTATGCCGCTTCCAGGGCGATATGGGTTATCATTGCGCGATGGATGCCCAGATCGGTCAACTCGCGGTCTGTCAGGGCCTGCAATTCGCGCAGCGTCTGCCGATAGACGGCGCGCTTGCGCAGGGTATCCTTGACGGATGCCACCAGCGCGGCGATCCGGTCGCCATAAGACAGCGTCGTGCTGCGGTTCGCGTGGGTCATAGCCATTTGTCAGCCTCATCTTTCCAAGACGGCGTATCCGGGTGCCGCTCTGTTAGGGGTAACATGCGCCATATGCTGCACCTGCACAATAGGATTGGCGCGCAACGCTGCCATGCAGCATCGGAATGGCTGAACAGGTTGAAATTTGGCGCGCGAACATAGGCTTCGCCCGTTTTTCGGGCGGTCTGTGAATGGGCACTTGCGGCGCTGGTGGAAACCGACATGTTTGCACAACCACAAGGCAGCGGGGGAACACGCATGGCGACGCGGGCAGAGGTGATGACGGCGCTCGGCGGGATTGCGGTGCCGGGGGGCGGCACGCTCGTGTCGCAGGATATGATTCGTGCGCTGACGGTCGAGGGCGATCGCGTGGCCTTCGTCATCGAAGCGCCGGACGCCGCAAGCGCCCGCGCCCTTGCCCCCGCACAGGCCGCCGCCGAAGCCGCGCTGCGCGCGCTGCCCGGTGTTGGTACGGTGCAGGTCGTGCTCACGGCCCCGGCCGAGCCGAAGGCGCCACCGGCACTCAAGATAGGCCAGCACCCCACGCCGCAGCCAGGCGGGCCGCAGCGCCTTGCCGGCGTCGACCGCATCATCGCGGTGGCATCCGGCAAGGGGGGGGTGGGCAAATCCACCCTTTCGTCCAACCTTGCCGTCGCGCTCGCCCGGCAGGGGCGCCGGGTGGGCCTTCTGGATGCCGATATCTATGGACCCAGCCAGCCGCGCATGATGGGCGTCTCCAAACGCCCCGCCTCGCCCGACGGCAAGACGATCATCCCCCTTGTTGCGCACGGCGTCACCATGATGTCGATCGGCCTGATGCTGAAAGAGGATGAGGCTGTCGTCTGGCGCGGTCCCATGATCATGGGCGCGCTGATGCAACTGGTGACGCAGGTCGATTGGGGCCGCCTTGACGTGCTGATCGTCGATCTGCCCCCCGGTACGGGCGATATCCAGTTGACCCTCTGCCAGCGCGTCGCGCTGACCGGCGCGCTTGTCGTCTCGACCCCGCAGGATGTGGCGCTTCTCGATGCCCGCAAGGCGCTCGACATGTTTGCCAAGCTCAACACCCCCGTCCTCGGGCTGATCGAGAACATGTCCACCTACATCTGCCCCAATTGCGGGCACGAGGCGCATCTTTTCGGCCATGGCGGTGTGGTGGCAGAGGCCGCACGGCTCGATCTGCCCTTCCTTGGCGAGATCCCCCTTGCGCTTGATATCCGCATCGCGGGCGACAGCGGTACCCCCATCGCGGCGGGCGACGGACCGGCAGCCGGGGCCTATGCGGCGCTTGCGGCGCGGCTCGTGGCTGGCGGCATGGCCTGATTTTTTGGGAATTCTTGGGACTGACCCCTGAAAT
>JBBSBE010000058.1:0-23371 GCA_038251625.1 Rhodobacterales bacterium | reverse complement strand
TTCGGCGGCTTTGCGGGATCAGATCCGGGGGCGATGGGTTCGGGCTTTGGCGCAGGCGCGGGCGGGGCAAGATCCAGCCGCAGCGCCACGTGGGCCATCGCGCGGGCAGCGGGGGCATCGGGGGCGAGGAAAGCCACGTCCATCTCGCCCGCCTCAACGCCGGAAAACGTCAGCGCCTCGGCGGCGGCATGGGCCAGTGCAGCCTCGTCCGCAGGAGCCGCGCCAAGAAAGGCGAGCATGTGCCCGCGCCGCCCGCCTTCGTAGGTTACGGCGGCCAGCAACGCAGCCTCGGCCAGCCCTGCAAGGCGAGGAAGCTTGTCCGCCAGTGCCGCCATCAGCGCATCGGGCAATCCGGCGGGCGGGGCAAAGCCGGTGGGCCGCGCCTCTGCCCGGCCCGGCGCATGATCCAGCGTGGCGGCAAGCCAGGCCAGCGCGTCGGGCGGCACGAGAAAGGCCGGCGCCTCAAGACCAAGGTTTATCCCCAGTGCCGCGCCCTGCCCCGCCAGCGACCGCGCCACAACGCGGCCCGGAAGCCGGGCATAGGGCACCGGCGCGCCTGTCGCCTCGGCCAACCTTTCAGCAGTGTCGAAGGCCAGAACCACGGGGCCGTCCTCCAGCGTCAGGATACGCGGGATGATGCGGTCATCCTCGGCCTCGGTCTCCAGCAAAAGGTAGAGCGGCGTATCGGCAAGGCAGGCGTAATAGCCCAGCCGTGCAGCGTCATCTTCGGGTGCTGCGGTCATCCGTGCATGGGCGTGGTCGAGTGCGGTGGTCATGGCGGCTCCCTCTGCCGGGTGGCCTAGCCCGGCGATGGGGCACGGGCAAGACCGACAGCTTGCAAGCCCGCCACAGGGTTTCCGCGATCTTGACCCGCACCGTTGCCCCACGCTGCGCCGCCGCATAGGCATGCCGGGTGCCCGAGGAGTTTCGGCGATGACGCCTGTCACCCCTTTTCTGTCGCGCTATGGCTTCGCACTGCTGGGCGGGGGGGCCGTTGCCACGGCATGGGTCAACGTCGCACCCGGCGCTTATTACGACATGATCGAATGGCGCCTTGCCGGTCTTCCGTTCGGCGGCACGCTGACGCCCGAAACGCTGGTGTCGGATTTCCTGATGGCGGGTTTTGTGTTCCTGATCGGCAAGGAAGCGTGGGAGGCGATGACGAGCGAGGGGCGCGCACCCCTTGCGCCGCTCGCGGCGGCGGTGGGGGGGATGATCGGGGCAGCGGGGCTTTGGCTGATCCTGTCGGCGCTCTTCGAGACGGCGGATACCGAAGGCGCGCCGGGCTGGGTTGTGCCCTTGGGCGGCGATGTGGTGCTGGCGTTCCTGTTCGGTCGGATCATCTTTGGCCCCGGGCACCGCGCATTGCAGCTTTTGCTTTTCCTGACCTCGGTTGCCAGCGTAGCGGGGCTGTTGCTTGCGGCACTTGCGGTGCCGGACGTGGGCCTTCGGCTTTTGTGGCTGGCCCTGCCGCTTGGCGCGTCGCTGGCGGGCTGGCAGGGCCTGACGCGCCCGATGCAGCGCGCGGGGGCCAGCGAACGCCTGCAGTTGCGCGCGCGCAGGCTGTTGCCATGGATAGGCCTTGGGCTTCTTGGCTGGGTCGGTGTGGTGCTTGCCGGTCTGCCGGGGTGCCTTGGGTTCCTGCCGCTTTTGCCCGTCCTGCCGCGCGCAGAGCGCAGCTTTGGCCTGTTCGCCCGCGCAGAGGATTTCCTGGCCGACCCGCTCAACCGCCTTTCGGCCCGGCTGCACAACCCGATGGTTGGGGTGATGGCGCTTTTCGGGCTGACCCAAGGGGGGATCGACCTGCAGGCGATATCGCCCACCACCGGGGTGGCGCTGGGGGCGCTGGCGATCGGGCAGCCGCTGGGGGTGCTTTTGGGCGGTGCGCTTGCGGGGGGGCTTGCGGGCCCCGGTCTTGCCCGCGCCGATGTTTGGCGCGTGGCCGCGCTGTCAGGCATCGGCTTTACCGCACCGGCGCTGGCCATGGCGGAGGCCCTGCCCGGCGGTATCATGCAGGAGGGCGCGCGGCTTGGCCTTGCGCTTTCCATCCTGATCGGGCCGATATTGTGGGCCGCATCGCGCCGCTGACCGTGGGCTGGCGCGGCGACAACGACCATTGTCAGATTGGTAAGGAATCCGACATAATGAGGCCGCATTGGGCAGATATGCCTTGCGTTCGGGGACGATCCGAATGTCGCCTCCGACAACAAATCTGATCCCGGGGCAGAACCCGGGCGATCCGGGGCCGCAGGTGCAGAGTTTCTGTCGATGATCGCGTTCGAGAATGTCAGCAAGTCCTTCTGGGCAGGCAAGGGCCGCAAGGTCATTCTTGATCGCGCGTCCTTTCGGGTCGAGGTCGGCACGTCGCTTGGCATCCTCGCCCCCAATGGCGCGGGCAAGACCACGATCATCAACATGATGGCCGGACTTGAAAAACCGGATGAAGGGCGGGTAATCCGCACGTCGCGCATCTCGTTTCCCCTCGGTTTCATGGGCGGCGTGACGGCCAAGCATTCGGGCACAGAGAACACACGCTACATCGCGCGGCTTTACGGGCTCGACCCTGATTATGTGGAAAGTTTCTGTCGCTGGCTGGCCGGGATCGGTGATTACTTCGACATGCCCGTGGGCACCTACAGCGCGGGCATGCGGTCGCGCCTGTCGTTCGCGCTGCTGCTGGCGCTGGAGTTTGACATCTACCTGATCGACGAGGGCATGCCTTCGACCTCGGACGTGGAATTCAATCGCAAGGCGGGCACCATGCTGCGCGAGCGGCTGAAGAATGCAACGGTGGTGGTGGTGTCGCACCAGGCGGCCACGTTGGAAAAGTTCTGCAAGCAGGCCGCGGTGCTGCGCAACGGGCAGCTTTACATGTTTGAAACACTGGAAGAAGCGAAGCGTCTTTATGACTACGAAGCTCAAGGCTAGCCGTTTCCGTATCCGGCGGCCGGAGTTTCCGGCGCTGCCCCCCTCCGAGGCTGCGAAGGCCGTCGTGGGGGCCGGGCCCTTCGACACGCATGACGACGGATTTGGCGAAGGCCGCTTCCCCGGTGCCGCAGACCCGAGCCCGCCCGCCACCGCCAATGTGGACAGTCCCGCCATAGTGGCCGCCGAAGGCGAGATTGACGCGATCCGCCGCGAGGGGCTGACGGGGCGGCAGTTGCGCCTTGCCCGCCGGGTAGCGCAAAAGCACAACCTGCCCGCCACCTCGGATTTCGATGCCGTGCGCCTGCTGCGGCAGGCCGGGATCGACCCGTTCCAGCGCGGCTCTGTCCTTGATCTTGTGCTGCCGGAAGAGGGCAGCGGATCGGCGCCATCGCCCACCAACCGCGCGCTGACGGCCACGCCCGATGGCGATGCCGTGCAACTGCCGCAGACGTTCAAGCCCGCCAAGTTGCCCAGCACCAACGAGCGGGCCGAGCAAAGCCATGCCGCAGACATTCTGGCCATCCAGCGCGATATCGCGGCGCGGCGGCAGCGCAAATCGATGCTGCTCTTGGCACGGCTGGCGCTGTTCGTCTTTCTGCCATCGCTGCTTTGCGGCTGGTATTTCTACATGATCGCAACCCCGCTTTACGCCACCAAGGCCGAGTTCGTGATCCAGCAATCGCAGAACCCGGCGGCAGCGGGCGGGCTGGGCGGTCTGTTTCAGGGCTCGCCGCTGGCAACGTCGCAAGACAGCATCGCCGTGCAGGGCTATCTGCAATCGCGCGAGGCGATGCAGCGTCTGGATGCCGATCACGGTTTCCGTGCGCATTTCAGCCAACCCTCGCTCGATCCGATCACCCGGCTTGACCCCGGCGCTTCGCTCGAGGCCGCGTACAAGGTCTACAAGCGGAATATCCAGATCGCCTATGACCCGACCGAGGGCATCATCAAGATGGAGGTGATCGCCACCGACCCGGCCACTTCGGCCGAATTCAGCCGCGCGCTGATCAAATATGCCGAAGGCCAGGTGGACAATCTGACCCAGCGGCTGCGGGCCGATCAGATGCAGGGCGCGCGCGAAAGCTATGAAGACGCCGAGGTCAAGATGCTTGAGGCGCAGCGGCGCGTGGTGCAGTTGCAAGAGCAATTCAAGGTGCTGTCGTCCGAGGTGGAGGTGACGCTGATCACCACCCAGATCGGACAACTGGAAACGCTGCTGACGCAAGACAGGCTGTCGCTTGAGCAGATGCTGTCGAACCCCAGTCCCAATGCCAGCCGGATGGAGCCGCTGAAGCGCCGGATCGGCACGCTTGAGGCCGAGATCGCAAATCTGCGCGCGAAGCTGACCACGGATGATGGATCGGGCATGTCGCTGGCCAAGGTGCAGGGCGAATTGCTTGTGGCACAGGCCGATGCGCAGACGCGGCAACTTTTGCTGGCGCAATCGCTGCAGGCGATGGAGGCGGCGCGGATGGAGGCGAACCGGCAGGTGCGTTATCTGTCGCTGTCGGTCAGCCCGGTGCCACCGGACGAGCCGACCTATCCGCGCGCGTTCGAGAATACCGTGGTGTCGCTTCTGATCTTCGCGGGCATCTATCTGGTTCTGTCGATGACGGTTGCGATCCTGCGGGAACAGGTATCCGCCTGAACAGTTTTCGGGACGCCCGAATTCAAGGCAAGACGCCCTGTTTCGATGCGCCAGCCGGTGATCCCGCCCGTGCCATCTGCCGCCGTGCGCGGCGTTGCGTTGTGCTGCCCAAGGCGGGATGATCCTTTTGGTTCGATCCCGGAGGGCCCATGCTCGACACCGCCACCGCCCCGCCGCACCAGCGCAGCAAAGGCCGCGCAGAAGTGGCATTCGGCCCGCGCGGAAACGTGGCAGGCCTTGACCGGCTGCATCAGGAAGGTTCTGCCAAGGCGATCCTGCCGGATACGTTCGGCGCAAGCCCCGAGGTGGTGTTTCTGAATACCTCGGGCGGGCTGACCGGTGGCGACAGGCTGGCCTATGCCCTGACCCTTGCCCCCAACCAACGCGCCACCGGTACAACCCAGACGGCGGAACGCGCCTATGCCAGCGGCGGCGGCATGGCCCAAGTACGGGTGCGGCTGGAGGTTGGCGCAGGCGGCTGGCTGGACTGGCTGCCACAGGAAACGATCCTCTTCAACGGTGCGGGTCTTGACCGCGAAACCGTGGTGGACCTGGCGCCGGGCGCGGGCTGCCTGATCCTTGAAAGCGTGATCCTTGGACGTCATGCCATGGGTGAGCGGGTCACGGGCCTTGCCTTTCGCGACAGCCGGGTCGTGCGGCGGGGCGGTCAGCCGGTCTGGATCGAACCGCTGGCGTTCGACACCCGCACCCTTGCCGCCGCCGCCAGCCCTGCGATCCTTGGCGGCGCGCGCGCCTTTGCCACGCTGGCGATGATCGGCGGCGGCGCGAAGGAACGGCTTGACGCCCTGCGCGCCGTGCTTGACGAACCGGGGGTGGAAGCGGCAGCTTCGGCGTTTGAAGACAGATGCGTGCTGCGCATGCTGGCCCGGGATGGCCTGCCCTTGCGGCGGCAGATCCTGCGCGCCCTTGCGGTGCTGCGCCCCGGGCCGTTGCCGCGTGTCTGGCAGGTGTAGGAGACCACGATGAACCTGACCCCCCGCGAAAAGGACAAGCTTCTTGTCAGCCTTGCCGCCATGGTGGCGCGCGGGCGGCTGGAGCGTGGGGTCAAGCTCAATCACCCGGAGGCCATCGCGCTGATCACCGATTTTGTGGTGGAGGGTGCGCGGTCGGGCCGCAGCGTCGCCGATCTGATGGAGGCGGGCGCGCATGTGATCACCGTCGACCAATGCATGTCTGGCATCCCCTCGATGATCCATTCGGTGCAGGTCGAAGCCACTTTTCCCGACGGTACCAAGCTGGTGACCGTCCATCACCCGATCCGCTGAGAGGTTCCGATGCCCGCAAAAGCCCTTGCTCGCCGCCTTCCATCCCCGCTTTTGATGGCGCTGCCGCTGGCGGCGCTGCTGATTGCAGTGCCCTTGCTCGCCCAAGCGCATGCCGGGCATGGCGAGGCGGGGGCGTTCGGTGCGGGCTGGGCGCATCCTTTCAGCGGAGCCGACCATGCGCTGGCCATGCTGGCCGTAGGACTGTGGGCGGCCGTATCGGGTGGCCGGGCGCTCTGGGCGATGCCTGCGGTCTTTGTGGCGGCCATGCTGGCAGGTGCGGTGCTTGGTGTTGCCGGTCTTCCCTTGCCGGGTGTGGAACCTGTGATCCTGGTCTCGGTCGTGGTGCTGGGCGCTGCGGCGGCACTGGCGCTGCGCGCGCCGCTGTCGCTGGCCGTGCCCGCAATCGCGCTTTTCGGGCTGGCCCATGGGGCGGCGCATGGGGCAGAGGGGCCTGCGTCCGGTCTGCTGACCTATGCCACGGGTTTTGCGGCCGCGACGCTTGCCCTGCATCTGACAGGGCTGGCCTTGGGCATCGCACTGGCGCGCGCCCATGCCGCCCTGCCCCGTGTGCTGGGCGCGGGCGCGGTTGGCGCGGGCCTGTGGCTGGCGGTTGGGGGTGTGGCATGATCCCGGGTGAGATCATGCCCGCCGAGGGCGAGATCACGCTGAACGAGGGCCAGCCGCAGATCACCCTGACAGTGGCCAATACCGGAGACCGGCCCGTACAGGTGGGCAGCCACTATCACTTTGCCGAAACCAATGCCGGGCTCAGCTTTGACAGGGCGGCGGCGCGCGGGATGCGACTTGATATCGCTGCAGGCACCGCCGTGCGCTTCGAGCCGGGGCAAACGCGCGAGGTGCGCCTTGTGCCCTACCGTGGCCGGCGCCATGTCTATGGGTTCAATGCCCAAGTTTCGGGCGCCTTGGACATCTAGGAGCCCCCGATGAAAAACACCTTCAACCCCGCCGAGGCAATTCGGCTTGCCGTGCAGACCACGATGATGATGGCAGAGGCGCAGCAGGTGATCGCCATGCGCATGATGGGGATGGCAGGCGGCTGGCGGGTAACGCCCGCTGAAAACGCCCGGATGGTGCGCGAGAAGTCGCAAGCCGCGATGGCATCCGGGATCGCCGCCCATCGCGCGATGGCCGCAGGCGCAAGCCCGCACGGCATCGCCCTTGCCGCGCTGAAGCCGGTACGGTCCAAGACCCGCGCGAACGCCGCCCGCCTGGCCAAGCGCGGCCCCGGCGCCCCCAGCTGACACCCCCGAGGTTCCCCGATGCCCACGTCCATCCCCCGCGCCGCCTACGCCGCCATGTTCGGCCCTACCACCGGGGATCGGGTGCGGCTGGCCGATACCGATCTGATCATCGAGGTTGAGCGCGACCTGACCACCTATGGCGAAGAGGTGAAATTCGGCGGCGGCAAGGTGATCCGCGACGGGATGGGGCAGTCCCAGGTCACGCGGGCGGGCGGGGCAGTGGATACCGTCATCACCAATGCGCTGATCGTGGATGTGACGGGCATCTACAAGGCCGACGTGGGCCTGCGCGACGGGCGCATCCATGCCATCGGCAAGGCCGGCAATCCCGATACGCAACCCGGAGTGACGATCATCGTTGGCCCCGGGACCGAGGCGATTGCCGGGGAGGGGAAGATCCTGACGGCGGGCGGGATGGATGCGCACATCCATTTCATCTGCCCCCAGCAGATCGAGGATGCGCTGCATTCGGGCCTGACCACGATGCTTGGCGGTGGCACCGGCCCCGCGCATGGCACGCTCGCCACCACCTGCACCCCCGGCCCCTGGCATATCGGGCGGATGCTGATGGCGGCAGATGCGTTTCCGATGAACCTCGCCTTTGCGGGAAAGGGCAATGCCTCGCTGCCCGCAGCGCTGGAAGAACAGGTGCGCGCGGGGGCGTCCTGCCTCAAGCTGCACGAGGATTGGGGCACGACGCCCGGTGCCATTGACTGCTGCCTGACGGTGGCGGATGCGATGGACGTGCAGGTGATGATCCACACCGACACGCTGAATGAATCCGGCTTCGTCGAAAACACCCTTTCCGCGATCAAGGGCCGCACGATCCATGCCTTCCACACCGAAGGCGCGGGTGGCGGGCACGCGCCCGATATCATCAAGGTGGTGGGGTCGCAGAACATCCTGCCCTCATCCACCAACCCCACGATGCCCTACACGGTGAACACCATCGAAGAGCATCTCGACATGCTGATGGTCTGCCATCACCTCGACCGCTCGATTCCCGAGGATGTGGCCTTCGCCGAAAGCCGCATCCGGCGCGAGACGATTGCGGCCGAGGATATCCTGCACGACATGGGTGCCTTTTCGGTGATCTCGTCCGACAGCCAGGCCATGGGCCGTGTGGGCGAGGTGATCACCCGCACCTGGCAGACGGCGCACAAGATGAAGGTGCAGCGCGGGCGGTTGGCCGAGGAAACCGGTGCAAACGACAATTTCCGCGTGCGCCGCTACATTGCGAAATACACGATCAACCCGGCGATTGCGCACGGGCTGTCGACACACATCGGCAGCGTCGAGGTGGGCAAACGGGCTGACCTTGTTCTGTGGTCGCCCGCGTTCTTTGGCGCCAAGCCCGAGATGGTGCTGATCGGTGGCACCATCGCGGTGGCGCAGATGGGCGACCCCAACGCCTCGATCCCCACGCCGCAGCCTGTCTATACGCGGCCCATGTTCGGCGCCTACGGACGCAGCCTGACGGCGTCTTCCGTTACCTTCGTGAGCAAGGCCGCGCAGGACGATGGCTTGCGCGACCGTCTGGGGCTGGCCAAAGAGACGGTCGCGGTGGAACACACGCGCGGTATCGGCAAGCGCGACATGGTGATGAACGATGCCACGCCAGCGATAGAGGTGAACCCCGAAACCTACGAAGTGCGCGCCGACGGGGTGCTGCTGACCTGCGAACCGGCGCAAGAATTGCCCCTGGCGCAGCGGTACTTCCTTTACTGATCCGTCACGGCGGCCGTGACGGGCGTTTGCACCACCTTGCGCCATGACGAAGGGATGCTAGCCTTGCGTGGCACGCAACCCGGCCAGACCGAAACGGGCCTTGCCCGCAGGCCCTGTACGGGCAATCTTTAAGGAAGGGAGGGATAACCTTTGATCTTTCAGGGGAATTCCTATGGCGACCACCATCTACAACTCCACCATGGCCGGTGCCCGTCCGGGGCTTCTGTCGCGGATTCTTTCGGGTGCTGGACACTTCATCCTGTCCATGGCCGAGGCGGGACCACGCATGGCCGAAGTGCGCAGGCTCAACGCCACGTCGGACGCCGATCTTGCCGCACGCGGTACCACGCGTCTGGCCGAGGTTCACCGCATCTTCGGACCGCGCATCCATCTTTGACGAAGGCATTGGCGGGGGCGGGCGCATGACCACCCTGCCCACAGCCACCGCCGTTGCCCCTGCCCTCGCCACCGCCGCCGAGGCGGTGCTGCTGGATTACGAAGGCCGGTTCCTGCGCCGCAAGCGCCTTGTGGCGCAGAGCGGGATGGCCTTCATGGTGGACCTGCCAGAAACAGTCAGCCTGAACGAAGGATATGCCTTCGTGCTGGGCGATGGGCGGCAGGTTCGTATTCTGGCAGCACCCGAGGCGCTTTTGCGTGTGACCGGCGATCTGCCGCGCCTTGCGTGGCACATCGGCAACCGCCACACGCCCTGCCAGATCGCCGACGGGCACCTGCTGATCCGGCAGGATCACGTGCTAGAGGCGATGTTGCGCCAGCTTGGCGCTGGGGTAGAGGCGGTGGAGGCCCCCTTCCGTCCCGAAGGCGGCGCCTATGGCTTTGGCCGCACGATGGGCCACGACCATGGGGGCCACGACCATGGGGGCCACGGCGACGGCCACCACAACCATGCTCCGCCACGCACCGCGCCCCTGATGCTGAACCGCAGCTTTGGCGCGCAGGCGGGCGTTGCCCACGAGTTGCCATCCAAAGGCCCTTTCGGCGAATGACAGCGCGCGAGGCTCTTGCCCCGCCGGATCCGTCTGGCCTGCTGACGCTGGTGCAATGGCTGTCGCCTGCGTTCCCCGTGGGCGCCTTTGCCTATTCCCACGGGATGGAAACGGCGATTGCGGCGGGTGAATTGCCCGATGCTGCGGCGGTAGAGCGGTGGGTGGGCGATGTGCTGGCCCACGGCGCTGGCAAGGCTGATGCCATCCTTCTGGCCCATGCCCTGCGCCCCGGAGCCGATCACAGCGCACTGGCGGCACTTGCCCGCGCGTTGGCGCCCACCGCCGAACGTCTGCGCGAAACGGAAGAGTTGGGCAGCGCCCTTGCCCGTGCGACCGGCGCCCTGACGGGGGGGGAGGTGTCACCCCTGCCCTTCCCTGTGGCGCTTGGCCGCGCGTGCGGGTCGCTGGGGTTGCCGCCCGCCATGGTGATCGCCCTTTGGCTGCAATCCTTTACGGGTGCGCTCGTCTCGGTCGCGGTGCGGTTCGTGCCGCTGGGGCAGACGAACGGGCAGGCCATCCTCGCCCGCCTGCACCCCCTGATCCTGCGCCTTGCAGACGAGGCCGCAACGGCCCCGCTTTCCGCCATCTCCAGCGCCGCGATCCGGGCCGACATGGCCTCGGCCCTTCATGAAACCTTGCCCGTAAGGATGTTTCGCACATGAGCCTGAACGGACCCCTGCGCGTGGGCATCGGCGGCCCTGTCGGCGCGGGCAAGACCACGCTGACCGAGCAGCTTTGCCGCGCCTTGCGCGACAACTATTCCGTCGCCGTCATCACCAATGATATCTACACCCGCGAGGATGCCGAATATCTGATGCGCGCGCAGGCGCTGCCGCTGGACCGCATCCGGGGGGTGGAGACGGGGGGATGCCCGCATACCGCGATCCGCGAGGATGCCTCGATCAACCTTGCAGCCGTCGACGACCTGCGCCGCCATATCCCGGGGTTAGAGGTGATCCTGATCGAATCGGGGGGTGACAATCTGGCGGCGACCTTCAGCCCCGAGCTTGCCGACCTGACGATCTACGTCATCGACACGGCCGCAGGACAGGATATTCCGCGCAAGCGCGGGCCTGGGGTGGCGAAATCGGACCTGCTGGTGGTGAACAAGACAGACCTTGCCCCGCATGTGGGCGTCGATCTGGCGCAACTGGAGGCCGACACCCGCACCGCACGCGGACACCGGCCCTACGTCATGGCGCAGCTTCGCCATGGGCGCGGGGTCGACGAGGTCGCGGCCTTCATCCGGCGCGAAGGCGGGCTGGCCTGACGCAGGCGGCTATTCGCCCTGCACCCCGGTCACGCCTTCGGGCTGCCCTTGCTGCGCCTCGATCGCACGCCAGCGGGCTACATTCTCGTTATGCTCGGTCAGGGTGCGGGCAAAGGCATGGCCACCCGATCCATCGGCCACAAAGAAGATGTAGTCGGTGGTGTCGGGGTTCAGCGCAGCCTCGATCGAAAGGCGCCCGGGATTGGCGATGGGCGTCGGCGGCAGACCGTCGATCACATAGGTGTTCCACGGCGTCTCGCGGCGCAATTCGCTTTGGCGCAGGCCACGGCCCAGAATGCCTTCACCCTTGGTCACGCCATAGATCACGGTGGGGTCCGTCTGCAATTTCATGCCCTGGCGCAGCCGGTTGATGAAAACGCTTGCCACCTGTGGCCGCTCGCTTGCAACGCCGGTTTCCTTTTCCACGATGGAGGCCATGATCAGCGCGGCTTCCGGCGTGTCGTAAGGCAAGTCCGCTGCCCGCGCGGCCCATAGATCGGTCAGAATGCGAGTCTGCTGCGCCTCCATCGTGGCGATGAGGGCGGCGCGTTCGGTTCCGCGCGCCACTTCATAGCTGTCTGGCGACAGCGTCCCCTCGGCGGGCACAGCCTCGACCGTGCCTTGCAGGAAATCGGCGCGCTTCAGCGCTTCCACCACCTGCCAGCTTGTCACCCCCTCGGCCAGTGTCACGCGGTAGCGCAGATCGCGGTCGGCCGTGGCATCGACATAGACCTGTGGGATCGCCTCGGCGGCGGGGTCGAATTTGACAACCTCGATGTAGCGGGTCGTGGCCGGGTCAAGCTCGCGCAGGATGACATCGGCCGCCGCCACACCAATGCGGAAGTTCACCTCGCGCCCGCAGGTCGAGGCCCCGCCCTGCGTCAGGATATCCACCACATCGGCCATCGAAGCGCCAGGCGGCACAAGGTAGGAGCCGAATTTGAGCCCCCCCGCCTTGTCGGAATAATCCGCGCCGATGCGGAAGATGCGCGCATCCGTGATCACGCCCTGCGAGGCCAGCGTCTGGCTGACGGCGCTGAGGCTCGCCCCCCGATCCACCTTGACGCAAGCCGCATCCGTCAGCGGCCCCGGCCCGTTATAGGCGTGCCGCCCCCAGGACAGCAGGCCCGCCACGACGACCAGAAGGACAATGACAAGCGTCAGGAAGTTGGAGGCCAGCGCCCGCCACATCAGCCGTCCACCCGGCCAAGGATCAGCGAGGCATTGGTGCCGCCAAAGCCGAAGGAATTGGACAGTGCCACGTTGATCTCGCGCTTCACCGCATGGTTGGCGGCAAGATCGAGGATCGGCGTCACGGCCGGGTTGTCGAGGTTGATCGTGGGCGGGGCAATCTGGTCGCGGATGGCGAGGATCGAGAAGATCGCCTCCACTGCCCCCGCCGCCCCCAGAAGATGCCCGATGGACGATTTGGTGGATGACATAGTGGCCTTCGCCGCCGCATTGCCCAAAAGCCGCTCCACCGCGCCAAGCTCGATGGTGTCGGCCATGGTAGATGTGCCGTGGGCGTTGATGTAATCCACCGCCGAAGGCTCCAGCCCCGCGCGTTTCAACGCCATTGCCATGCTGCGGTACCCCCCCTCGCCATCCTCGGACGGTGCGGTGATGTGATAGGCGTCGCCCGACATCCCATAGCCCAGAACTTCGGCGTATATCTTGGCGCCCCGGGCCTTTGCGTGCTCGTATTCTTCCAATACCACCACGCCCGCGCCCTCACCCATCACGAAGCCGTCACGGTCGGCGTCATAGGGGCGGCTGGCCTTGGTGGGATCGTCGGCGCGCTTGGTGGAAAGGGCCTTGCAGGCGTTGAAACCCGCGATGCCGATCTCGCTGATCGGGCTTTCGGTGCCGCCAGCCACCATCACATCGGCATCCCCCCACTGGATCAGCCGCGCGGCATCCCCGATGGCATGCGCGCCGGTCGAGCAGGCGGTGACGACGGCATGGTTCGGGCCCTTGAAACCGAAGCGGATCGAGACCTGCCCAGACACAAGATTGATCAATGCGCCGGGGATAAAGAAGGGCGACACGCGTTTTGGCCCCCGCTCCTTGATCAGCACGGCGGTTTCGGCAATCGAGGTCAGCCCCCCGATCCCCGATCCGATCATCACCCCGGTGCGTTCACGCCCTTCGGTGTCCTGCGGCTCCCACCCGGAATCCTTCACCGCCTGCACGGCGGCAGTCATCCCGTAGAGGATGAAATCGTCCACCTTGCGTTGGTCCTTGGGTTCCATCCAGTGGTCCGGATTGAACGTGCCGTTCGTGCCGTCGCCCAACGGGATCTCGCAGGCGTATTGCGTGACCACCTGCGAGGCATCGAACCGCGTGATCGGCCCGGCGCCCGAGGCGCCCGCGATCAGGCGGCTCCAGGTTTCTTCGACCCCGCACGCCAGCGGTGTGACCATTCCCAGACCCGTGACGACGACGCGACGCATGCCCTGCCCTCTGTGCCGTTAGACCTTGTGCCTCTTACACGCCGCCCTCTGGGGGCGCAACAGACTGGGGGCGCAACAGACTTAGGGGGCGGCGGGTCGGCATCGGCAGACATCCAGATCAGCATGGGCGCAGCGCCCCGCTAAAGCCACAGGATCGCGTGCTGGTGGCACATCCGGCCAAGCGCCTCTGCCCGCATGCGCGAAAGGCCGAAAGCGATCAGATACGCTTCGTGCCAGTCACCGGCATCTGCGATGCCATCGGCGTCGCCGCAGGCCACTGCTTCGGCGCGCAGAAGGGCCGCAAGCTTTCCTTGCGCCGCGTCGTTGTCTTCGGGCGCTGCAGGCGCGCTCATCGGATGTCACGCGGTCAGAATGGCCGCCGTCCGCGTGCCACGCGCGCGCAGCATCCGGTCAATGGCAGAATCGGCGCGCCCGACCCGCAGCGTCAATGCCGGATCGCCCGCGATCACACAGCGCGTGGCGCGAAAGGCGGCGTCCGGGCGTTCCGACAGGCTCAAAGCACAGCCAAACAAAAAGGGCGCCCGATCGGACGCCCCTTTGCAAACTCACGCGCGCGCTGGTTCAGGCCTGCGCTTCGCTGATGAACTTCACCGCATCGCCGAAGGTCTGGATGGTTTCGGCGGCGTCGTCGGGAATCTCGATCCCGAACTCTTCCTCGAAAGCCATCACCAGTTCGACCGTATCGAGGCTGTCGGCGCCCAGATCGTCAATGAACGAGGCATTCTCGCTCACCTTGTCTTCTTCGACGCCCAGATGCTCGACGACGATCTTCTTCACGCGGTCCGCGATGTCGCTCATGTCAGTCCTCATGTTTTGCGACGGGCTGCCCCGCCGATCTGTCCCTTGCTGCCCGTGGGCAGCGTCGCAGGCGCATCTGCGCCGGTATCGGGAACGACCCCGACCCACTGCGGGCGCCTATAGCAAGGCCCATAGGCCAAGGCAAACGCTTTCCGGCGCGGGCTTTCGCGTAGGGTGGGTGCACCCACCCTACCCGGGCGCCGTCCGTTCAGACCATCGCCATCCCGCCGTTCACGTGCAGCGTCGATCCCGTCACATAGCCAGCCTCGGTGCTGGCAAGGTAAAGCACGGCCGCCGCAACCTCGCCGGCCTCGCCCATGCGGCCCGCAGGCACGCCGGCCAGCAGCGCGGTCTTCTGTTCTTCGGTCAGCTTGTCGGTCATCGCGGTGGTGATGAACCCCGGCGCCACGCAATTGACCGTGATCCCCCGGCTTGCCACCTCGGCCGCCAGGCACTTCGACATGCCGATCACCCCGGCCTTTGCGGCGGCGTAATTGGCCTGCCCCGGATTGCCGCCGATCGCCACCACGGAAGAGATATTCACGATCCGGCCCCAGCGCGCCTTCATCATGCCCCGAAGCGCCCCCCTGCACAGCCGGAAGGTTGCGGTCATGTTCACATCGATGACCGACTGCCAGTCGTTGTCCGACATCCGCAACATCAGCCCGTCCCGGGTGATGCCTGCGTTGTTGACCAGAATGTCCAGCGCCCCCATCACCTCGGCCGCCGTTTTCGGCAGCGCGTCAACCGCCGCCCCGTCCGACAGATCGCAGGGCAGCACGAAGGCGCGGTCCCCCAACTCTGCTGCCAGCGCCTCAAGCGGGGCGTGCCGCGTGCCTGAAAGGCCCACTGTCGCACCGGCACCGTGCAACGCGCGTGCCACCGCGCCGCCGATGCCGCCCGACGCGCCCGTCACGAGCGCACATTTCCCTGTCAGATCGAACATATCCATCCCCCCATGCCGTTTTGGCGCCGCTTATCAGGTGCGGCCTTGCAAAACCAGCATAGTGGTAACGGCAGGATGACAGCGGCGATAGGTGCCGTTTCGGCCATGTCGTCCGGTTGGCATGCACCGGCAAGAACCTGCCGCAGATCAGCACCTTGTCGCACGCAACGCTCAGCCTGCCTTTGCCGCCGCCACATCCTCTGGCGTGCCGATGGCGCGCGTCTCGGCCTCTTTGGCGATGCGCCGGATCATGCCCGACAGCGCCTTGCCTGCGCCCACCTCCCAGAATTCGGTCACGCCGCCGCGCACCATCCATTCCACGCTTTCGCGCCAGCGCACCACGCCGGTGATCTGCGCGATCAGAAGATCGCGGATCAGACTTGGCTCTGTCATGGCTTCTGCCCGCACATTCACCACGACCGGGACGCGGGGCGCAGAGATCACGACCCCCGCCAGCGCCTCTGACATGACGGCGGCGGCAGGCTGCATCAGCGCGCAGTGAAAGGGCGCCGACACCGGCAGAAGAAGCGCCCGCTTGGCCCCGCGTGTCTTGGCCAGAACCAGCGCCCGCTCGACCGCCGCCACGTGGCCGGAGACCACCACTTGGGCGGGGTCATTGTCGTTCGCGGCCTGGCAAACCTCATCGCCCGCAGCCTCTGCCGCGACCTCGGTCACCGTCTCGAAATCAAGCCCAAGGATCGCCGCCATCGCGCCAAGGCCCACGGGCGTCGCCTCCTGCATCGCATGGCCGCGCGTGCGCAGCAGCCGGGCGGCATCGGCAAGGGTCAGAGCCCCGGCGGCGCAAAGCGCGGAATATTCGCCCAAGGAATGCCCGGCCACGAAATCCACGTGGTCCATCCCGATCCCCTCGGCCTCGAGCGCTGCAAGCGCTGCCATCGAGGTAGCCATCAGCGCGGGCTGGGCATTTTCCGTCAGCGTCAGCGTTTCGATATCGCCGTCCCAGATCAGCGCCGAAAGCGGGGCCCCCAGCGCTTCGTCCACCTCGTCAAAGACGGCGCGGGATGCGGGATAGGCATCGGCCAGCGCGCGCCCCATGCCGATGGTCTGGGCGCCCTGCCCGGGAAACACGAAAGCGCGGCTCATGATCTATTCTCCCTTTGGCGTCCGGGATAGCCCGCGCCAGCGGCCAGCGCAACTCAGGCCCAGATCAACGCCCGCACGCGCGCCACGCCCGCCTCGACCAGCGCGCGGTCGCCGCGCGCCTCGACGTTAAGACGCAAAAGCGGTTCGGTGTTCGACCGGCGCAGGTTCACGCGCCAATCGGCAAAGGCGAGGCTGAGGCCGTCTGTATCGTCCTGCGACAGCGCCTCGGGTGCCAGCGCGGCCTCTACCCGCGCCATGGCCGCCGCCGCATCGTCCAGCCGAAAGTTGATCTCGCCCGAGGACGGGAACGCGGCTTGCCGCGCGGCCAAAAGGTCGGCCAGTGACCGACCCCGGCGAGAGACAAGCTCGGCCACCAGAAGCCACGGGATCATCCCCGAGTCGCAGGACATGAAATCGCGGAAATAATGATGCGCCGACATCTCACCACCATAAAGCGCGCCGGTTTCGCGCAGCGCGGCCTTGAGGAACGCGTGCCCCGTGGGTGCCTGGATCGCGCGACCACCGGCCCGGGCGACAACATCGATGGTGTTCCAGATCACCCGGGGATCGTGCACGATTGCAGCGCCCGGTTCGCGCGCCAGAAACGCCTCGGCCAGCAGGCCCACGACATATTCGCCGGGCACAAACGCGCCGGTGTGGTCGAAAAAGAAGCAACGGTCGAAATCACCATCCCAGGCCACGCCGAAATCGGCCTGCGCCTTTGTTACCGCGTTGGCCGTGGCGGGCTGGTTTTCGGGCAGCAGGGGGTTCGGGATGCCATGGGGGAAGGTGCCGTCGGGATCGTGGTGCATTCGCAGGAACGTCAGCGGCGCACCCTCAAGTGCTGCGGCGATGGCATCGAAGGTCGGCCCCGCAGCGCCGTTCCCGGCATTGACGAGGATGCGCAGCGGGCGCAAGGCGCTTTTCTCCACAAACCCCATCACGCGGGCGACATAGGCCGCGCGCGCACCGCTTGCAGCGCGCATCGAACCGCCGCCTCTGGCGGTGGGTTCCGGCGCCTCGGCCCTTGCCCGGATCCGGGCCATCAGATCGGGGCCGATGGGCGCAGATTCCGCCCGCACCAGCTTCATCCCGTTGTAATTCATGGGATTGTGCGACGCCGTGACCTCAATCCCGAGGTCGGTGCCGAAATCGGTGGTGGCGGCATACATCTCTTCGGTGCCGCATAGCCCAAGATCCAGCACTTCGGCCCCCGACGCCATCAGCCCCTCGGCCACTGCGGCCGCCAGCGATTCGGAGGAGGCCCGGCAGTCGCGGCCCAGCACCACGCGCGCGGCGCCAAGTTCATCCGCCGCCGCACGCCCGATCCGGCGGGCGATCCCTTCGTTCAACTCGTCGCCGAGCTTTCCGCGGATGTCATAGGCTTTGAAACAGGTCAGCATGCGGCGCACCCTATGGCGCGCCGCATGACTTCGTCAAACCCCGATCAGGCCGCTTCCTTGTAGAGCGCGGTCCATGGCTTGCCGTCGACCAGCCTCGCCACGGCGAGGTCGCGCAGCTTGGCCTTGGCGGCCAGCGCATTGATGTAGGCGGCCATCTCGGCGTGTGGCTTGCCCTCGGTCGTCTGCGCCTTGTATCCGCCCAACTGGCTTTGCAGCCGATCAAGCGCACCGGTCAGCGCGTTCAGCACCGCCTTGTCAATCTCGACCGGCGCGGTCTTGGCGGCTTCCTTCGTCACCTTCTTCGCCTCGGCCTCAAGCCTGCCAAGTTCAGCCGTGAAGGCGGCCTCTGCCTCCTCCAACCGTCCAAGCCCGGCGGTGATGCCACCGATATCGCCGCTCGACGCGACGGCGGGTTCGGCCTTGGTCGTACCCATCCGGTAGAAAGACATGAACCCGATGGCCTTTAACTCGATCGTTCCGGGATACCAGGCCTTTTTCGGCGGCTCGGCGCGCAGAAGCACGGGATCATCCGGATACTTGCCTTCGAGATACGTCACGACCTTGTGCACATTGGTGCCGGGGTTGGCCAACACCTGCTTGTCCAAGCCGCAGCGCCGCATCCCCTCGACCGCGATGGGATCACCGTTCAGCGATCCGTAGGCCATCGCGTATTTCGACAATGTCGGATTCTCGCGCGTGGCCTTGCGGGCAAGATAGCGGTCGTCCGGATTGTCCCGCGCTTTGACATAGACCTTCCAGGCCGCAGCAAGCTGGACTTCGGTGTAGATGAGGTCGGCCAGTTCGATCGCCGCTTCTGTGACATCCGCTGATGCCTTGACGATCGGCGCCGCACCCGCCACCGGCGTCATTGCCAGCGCTGCCGCCACCACGCGCGATGCCTCGATGGCCACCTGAATGCCCGCCCGCATCGTCTGCTTGCCCTGCAGGCCCCTGCGGTTCAGCATCGCATCGACCTGGGCCGACTTGGCGTTCATCGCATCTTCGACGTTTTCGACCCAAATGATCAACTCTTGCGTCTTCTCGATCGTGTCCTTGATCGCGAAGGCCAGCATCATGCAAGATTGCCCAAGCGCGGCGGGCGGGAAGATCTGCGACAGGATCGACATGCCCGTTTCGGCGATCTGCCGGCACATCGCAAAAGTGGCTTCGTTCTTCTTCTGGATCGCGATGATGTATTCGATGGATTGCAGCCGGTCGAGTTCCGACAGGTTGATTTCGTCGTCATCGCTCATCGGCGCTGGAAAGCCCTTGCGCAGATGGGCCTCGAAGAGCGCCTTTTCCTTCTCGGCCGTCTCTTGCGCCGATTGCACGATCTTCATCGCCATTTTGGCGTCGGCTTCCTTCTCGGCCTCGCGCAGCGCATCCAGATCCTTCTGGGTGAACTTGGCGTTGATCGTGGCCTGCGCCTCGCGGAAATCCACACCGGCGGTGCTGTCTTCGCCACCGCCGTCCTCATCCTCGTCGTCGTCGCCCTTGCCTTTCAGGGCCGATTTCACCAGATCGTCGGCAATATCCATCATTGCTGCAATGATCTCGTTCGGCGATGGCGGCGGCTCGGTCGCCGCCATAAGGGCAAGCTTGGCCCCCTTGACGGCCCGGCCCGCATTGGCCTCCAACTGCTTACCCACAAGCGTCATGATGCCGCCGCTGCCTTGGGGATCGAAATTTCCAAGCTCGGACGCGACGGCGCCGATCAGTGCCATCATGGCGCCCTCGTAATCGCCCTCCTTCAACTGCTTGCCGACAGACACCGCTTTCACCGCGTTCGAGGCGCATGCGATGATGACCTTGCTCGCGGTCGTGTCGATCCCTGCAGCACCGAGGCTTGAACTGATCGCTTGAACAAGCACCCCGCCAACGGAGGTGAAGTCCCGTTCGGTCAGCGCCACCTTGGTAATTTCTTCCGAAATCGTCATCACCGTGTCGAGGTATTTCAACACCTCGACTACCTCCTTGCTCATCGCCACAACCTGATCGGCGCCCTTGACCGCACCGATCGCGTCACTGAGCCCCGCACCCGCCGTCAGCAGTTTCAGCGTTGCCTTGCCGATCTTGAATCCGGTCTGGAACTTTTCGTTCAACAGGTCCTTTTCGGACATGGATTCCGAATATTCCTGCAACCGCTCTTCATACGCGGCAGAGGCATTGGCAAAAAGCTTGCTGATCTCGGAATATTCCTTGGGGACAAAGGTTTCCGGGATCACACCTTCGCGCACAAGCGGGGTCCACAGATCGTCAGCCATGTGCTGCTGGCATTCCGCTTTCCGCTTTTCATAGGCATCGACAAGCGCCTGATGCTCTTTTTCCTTCTTTGCGTTTTCCAGCGTCAGCTTCGCGCGGTCCTCTTCGGTCTTGCCCGAAAGATCGTGCAACTGCAGGTCTGGATAGTCGGGCGGACCGGGATCGTAGTAGGGATTTCCCTTCAGCGCGGTTTCGATCTTGATGATCTTTTCCACCTCGGCAGTCACGATGTCCAACTGGTCCTTGGACAGCCCTTCCTTCATCTTCCTGACGTGGTGCTCGAGATCCACCTCGTTCTGATAGTCGCCGCCCTTGTCGAGGATGCTCAGCTTCTTGCCGCCGAAAACGCCGCCCTTCATCTCTACCTTGATGCCCAGAAGCTTTTCACGGATCGCGACCTTCTCGGTGTTCAGGCTTTCGATCAGTTCCATCCCTTCGCCGCGGCTTTTCAGCTGTTCCTGATTCTTTTCGGAAAGCTGAATGCGCCCTACGATTTCTTCCAGCCAAACTTTCTGCTTGGCGACCACCGGGTCAACTTTGTCGTTCATGTCCGTATTCCCTCAACCCGTTTCAGACGCCGCGCAGCACGTTCAGTTCTATTTCTTCAAGCTGGTATTGCTGCGGGCCGCCGATCCCCACGCCAAACGGGTTCAGCACGCATTTCTGGAAAACCGGATCCTCGAAGACCAGCTTGCGCAACCGCCGCACCTCGGCCAACGCGGCCTCGCGCGCCGCGCGGCGGGTGGCATCGTCCGCATCCTCCTTGCCAAGGTCCATCGCCGGTTTGGTAAAGTTATGGGCGTTCATCGGTCCGATGATGTTGGACAGCACGGCGTTGATCTTGCCCGACGCGTCGGATGTCGGGGCGTTTGACTGTTCGAACGCTTCGATCCTGGACATCAGCGCCATCGCAGCCTTGACGAAGACATCGACACTCTTTTGCCATTGGGCCGCGATCTGTCCCAGATCGTTCTTGTCTGTCTTTGCACCACGGTCGCGAATGCTCTGGAACGCGGTCTTGATGAAATCAAATTCCGACATCGCCGCCCCGCCCGATATGCTCTGGTCCTTCTTGCGGATCAGATCGCGGGTCTGCTTCATGCGGTCGATGTGGCGCTTGACCTCGTCGTTGTAGGCGTTGATCGCATCCTTGCTGCCCGCCGCCTTTTGTTCCTTCAGCACGGCGGTTTCCAGTTCCTTGCTGACGGTCAGGAATTCCGCTTTCTTGCGCTCGTCTTCCAGCCGCGCCGTTTCCGCTGCGTTGGATTCCGAAATCAGGTCCGTGCGGGTGGTCAGGAAGGCCATCTTCTCATCGTATTCCTGCTTGGCCTTCAGAACATCTTCGGCCTTCGGGCCCTCGCCATCCTTCGCAGTCGCGTTCAGTTGCTGGATTTTCTCATCGAACTGGCGCTTGGCTTCGAACCCCGCCTCCATCACCTTGCTTTCAGGCATGTTCGCGATCTTTTCGATGTCGTTGATCTTGTAGCCGATCTCCGCCATCGCCGCATTCAGCGTTTTCTCGATCGTATCATAGAAGGCGAGCTTGGTTTTCGTTGCGTTCCACGACCGGCACATGTCGATATCCTGCATCAGCTTGCCACCGTAATCGCGGCCTGCAGCCGGGCTGTTCTTGGCCATATCCTTGAACGCCTGATCAAGCTTCACCAGCAATTCGTCGGCCTTCTGGATGATCCTGGCGATCTTGACGCGCGCGGTGATGATCGCCGCATTCTCTGTCTCCAGCGCATCCGCACGCGCCTTCAGCGCCAGTGCCGCCGTCTTGGCTGCCGAGATCTCTTCCGTCTTCCAGACCTTCTTGTATTCGGAGATTTCCGTCGTCAGCGGAATCGCCTCTGCGCTTTTGGGGTTTTCGCCCTTCGACAGGCTCTTGGCCGTCTTCTTGGCCTCGCTCAGCATCGTCTCGATCACTTTGTTCGTCGCCTCGAAGGTGCCGCCTGCGGTGATCATCACCTGCGCCGCACCCAGCATCTTTCCAGCCGTTTTCAGCGCCTCGAGGTTGGACCCGTTCAAACCGGTGATCGCGATCCGCGCCGAGGCGAGCGCGTCAAGGATCGGCGCGCCCTGCCCCTTCATTTTTCCGGCCAGCGTTGCCCCGGTCTTCTCCATCGCGACCAGCCGTTGCAAAAGCAGCGCCTGTTCCCGCTGAAAGGCCTCGCCCGTCGTTTTCATCAGAAGGGCGGCATCGGTTTCCAGCTTTCGCGCAGCGTCCAGCAGCGCTTGCTGGGCCGTATCAAGCTTTGTCGCGTCGCCGGGTGTCAGGCCCTTGCGTTCGGCGAAAAGCACCGCGATCTGCCCGTTGATGCGGTCATGTTCCGTCTGCAGCGCCGCGCGTCCGCCGGTATCCCAGCGGTCAAGCACGGCAAGCGTTTCCTTGCTCTTGGCCAGCGCGTCGACCACCATCATCTTCAACTTGGAATCTTGCTGAAAGTCCTTGAAGGCGGTCGAGGCCGCATAGTCTGCCAGCATCTTGGTCCAGGTTTGCGCCGTTTCCTGCATCCGGTTGACGATGCCGTCCACCGTGGTCTTGGCGGCCTCAAGCGTGGTCTGGGGGTCGGTCACGCCAACGGTGCCGATCTCGCCGGCATAGGCATAGAATTTCGTGAAAAACTCGTCGCGCCCCGGTGGATCGAAGGGCGCACCGGGCGCGGCAGCCTGCAACGTGTCGACCACTTCCTTCAGCGTGCTTTCGTAGGCTGACCGCAGTTCCAACCGCTTTTGTTCGCCGCGCAACCGTTCCGCCTTGATCCCGCCCTCCACGCTCAGGTCGCGGCCGCCCTCGATCAGTTTCTGGCGGTAGTTGCGGGCATCTTCGGCAATGGGTTGCAGCGCCTGGGTCGCTTGCTGCACCTTGAGCAGGGCCGCCGAATTGTCCTTGGTCTTTTCCCCAAGGGATTTCAGCACGGCGGCGGTACGGCGCGACAACTGATCGCAGAACTCCAGATCCTCTGGCTTCACGCTGTTGGCTTTCAGTTGTGTCTTCACTTCGTTGACCATCGTCAACCGCGCGCCGAACTGGCTGCAGGCCGCATCGAAAAGCTTTTCCTTTTCCTTTTTCTTCGAGCTGAAGTCGCGATCAAGATACTTGGCGATGAATTGCTCCTGCATCGGGGTCACAGTACCGACAAGGCTTTTGGCAAGTTCAGCGAACATGAGGGAATGCTCCGGTCTGGATGTCTGTGGATCAGGCGAGGACGCGCGCGATGTCGGTCAGCGCCGCACGGGCGGTTGCGGTGA
>JBBSBE010000057.1:0-23602 GCA_038251625.1 Rhodobacterales bacterium | reverse complement strand
TGGCTTTACAGCACGGCCTCTGCCAATTAGATAGTTTCGATGTTCGCCAGCTTCGCCTTTCTTGCGCTGCCCCGACGCCGACGCTGAAGCGCCGTCGCGAACTCTTGCGCGCACGCATGCCGCGCCTTTTCGTTTCCGTTGACTTCCCCCGCCCCCTTTGGCACCCCTGAGCGGTGCTGCATGAGGACCATGCCATGATTTCCTCCATTCTGCCGACCTACAACCGCGCCCCGCTGTCCTTCGTCAAGGGCGAAGGGTCATGGCTGACCACCGATACCGCAGAGCGCTACCTCGACCTTGGTGCCGGCATCGCGGTCAACGTACTGGGCCACGCACATCCTGCACTTGTGGCGACGTTGTCAGAACAGGCCGCCGCGCTCTGGCACGTTTCGAACCTTTACCGGATCCCGCAGCAGCAGATGCTTGCTGACGCACTGGTGCAAAAAACGTTTGCCGACACGGTGTTCTTCACCAATTCAGGCACGGAATCTGCGGAACTGGCTATCAAGATGGCGCGGAAATACTGGTCGGCCAAGGATCAGCCTGAACGGATCGAGATCATCTGTTTCGAGGGCGCATTTCATGGCCGCTCGACAGGTGCGATCGCGGCGGCCGGTTCGGAAAAGATGGTCAAGGGGTATGGTCCGCTGATGCCAGGCTTCACCCATTTGAAGTTTGGCGATCATGATGCATTGCGCGCCGCCGTGACCAACCGCACGGCCGCGGTGATGGTGGAGCCGATCCAGGGCGAGGGCGGTATCCGCGTTCTGCCCGATGCGTGTCTCAAGGGCTTGCGCGACCTTTGCGATTCAACAGGTGCTCTGATGATACTCGACGAGGTGCAATGCGGGATGGGCCGCACGGGGCGGCTTTTTGCCCACGAATGGGCGGGTATTGCGCCGGACATCATGATGGTGGCCAAGGGTATCGGCGGGGGGTTCCCGCTGGGTGCCGTACTGGCGACCGAGGCTGCGGCGGTCGGTATGGTGGCGGGCAGCCACGGCTCAACCTATGGCGGTAACCCCTTGGGCTGCGCCGTCGGGGGGAAGGTGATGGAGATCGTATCGGACGATGCATTCCTGGCCGAAGTCATCCGCAAGGGCGCGTTGTTTCGCCAGCGGCTGGAGGGGCTGGTTGCAAGCCATCCGGACGTTTTTGAGAGCGTGAGGGGTCAGGGCCTTATTCTTGGCCTAAAGTGCCGGTTGCCCAACACCGATCTCGTGAAGGCAGGTTACGCCGAGCATGTGCTGACCGTTGCTGCTGCAGACAATGTGGTGCGTATCCTGCCCGCGCTGAACATTCCGGACGATGAGATTGCAGAAGCTGTGGCACGCCTCGACCGTGCGGCGAGCCGTCTGAAGGCTGAAGCGGCCTGATATTCTCGCGTTCTAGAAACATCCTCGGGGGTCCGGGGGCACGAAGCCCCAGGCTACCGATACAAGAGCGACGCCATGAACCATTTTCTCGATATCCACAAAACCGATGCCGCCGAATTGCGAAGCATGATCGACGCTGGCCTCGCGATGAAGGCTGCCCGTGACGGTCGTCCGCGCGGCGCACCCGATGATGAACAGCCACTGACCGGGCATATGGTTGCGCTGATCTTTGAGAAGCCTTCGACCCGGACCCGCGTGTCGTTTGACGTGGGGGTACGGCAGATGGGCGGGCAGACAATGGTGCTGTCAGGTACGGAAATGCAGCTTGGCCACGGCGAGACGATTGCAGATACCGCGCGCGTTCTCAGCCGCTATGTGGACCTTATCATGATCCGCACCTATGAGGAGGCGACGCTGCTGGAGATGGCCGAGCATGCCACGGTTCCTGTCATCAACGGTCTTACAAACCGCACCCATCCCTGCCAGATCATGGCGGATGTGATGACGTATGAAGAGCATCGTGGGCCGATTGCCGGGCGCAAGGTGGTGTGGTCCGGCGACGGCAACAACGTCTTCGCAAGTTTCGCCCATGCCAGTGCGCAGTTCGGCTTTGATCTTACCTTCACCGGTCCCGAAACGCTGGACCCCGAACGCGCCTGGCTTGATCTTTGCACGGCAAAGGGCCGTCCTGTCACGATCGACCGTGATCCATGGCGCGCGGTTGCGGGGGCTGATCTGGTTGTAACGGATACCTGGGTCAGCATGCACGATCCCGAAAGCGCGAAGGAGCGGCGCCACAACCAGTTGCGCGGCTATCAGGTGAACGAGGCGCTGATGGCGCAGGCAAAGTCTGATGCGCTTTTCATGCATTGCCTTCCTGCGCACCGCAACGACGAGGCCACAAGCGCCGTGATGGACGGACCCCATTCGGTGATCTTCGATGAAGCTGAAAACCGTTTGCACGCGCAAAAGGCCGTCATGCGCTGGTGCCTGGGAGTTTGACATGCAAAATCCGATGCCGATGTTCGGGCGCGGCCTGAAAGCCCTTTCGGCCATTCTGGAGAAGGCGGAGACGCATTGCGCAATGGCCAAGATTGACCCGGCGGTGCTTGTCGGGTCGCGGCTCTTTCCCGACATGCTGCCCTTCGGGCGGCAGGTGATGATTGCGACCGATACCGCCAAAGCCGCCGCCGCGCGGCTGACGGGGACGGAGAAGCCGCGCTATGAGGATGTGGAAACCACATTCGAGGAACTGCGCGCACGCATCGCGCGGACGCAGGAATATCTTTCGTCGTTCCCGGATGCGGCCTTCGAGGGCGCCGAGGACCGACAGATCTCGTTCAAGGCGGGCCCGCGCGAACTTCGTTTCACGGGCGCGCAGTATCTGCCGGTCTGGGCGGTCCCGAATTTCTATTTTCATGTGACGACGGCCTACAACATTCTGCGCCACAATGGTGTAGTGATCGGCAAGGTTGATTTCCTGGGCGGGTGAACGGTCAATTTCTGTCGGCGGCTGCGGTCTGTGCCGCTGACATCCCCACGATTGCCAGCAAAAGTGCCAAGGCCACAAACGTGCTGCGGAATCCAATCGCCTCGGCCGCAAAGCCAATGGAGGCCGGGGCGACAAGAAGCCCTGCGTAGCCCACCATGGCAACGGTTGCGATGGCAGTGCCAGAAGACAGAGCAGGGTGGTTGCCTGCCGCCGACAGGATCACGGGCACGAGGTTTGCGACACCAAGGCCTGCAATGGCAAAGCAGATGATGGCGACAAGAGGGTTCGGCGCTACGGCGACCCCGATAAACGCGATCGCCCCGATAAGCCCCGATATGCGCTGCGTCTGCACCGCACCGAAACGGTTGCGCACTGCGTCGCCTGCAAAGCGCATCAGGGCCATCGTACCTGCAAAGAAGGCGTATGCGAGGCCTGCGTGTTCGATTCCGGCCCCCAGTTCGCGGGTCAGATAGAGCGCGGCCCAATCCAGCACCGCGCCTTCGGGTACCATCGCGAAGAGTGCCATCAGGCCGAGGATCCAAAGCCGGGCGTCGCGGGGCAACAGGGCCGCGCGGGGGCCTTTCTCCGGCGGCGGTGGCGGTTCTGCCGTGGTGTGGCGCAAGGCAATACAAACAATGATGCCAGCAATCGCAGCCAAGGTCAGCGCTGCGGGAAGTGGCCCGATCCGCACGATCAGCGCCCCGCCGAGCGCAGCCCCAACAAAGCCACCAAGGCTCCAGAATCCGTGCGAAGCTGACATGATCGCGCGACGCAGGCGCTGCTCGACGTTCACCGCCTGCGCGTTCATCGCCACGTCCATCGAGCCGATCAGCGCCCCGAAAAGCGCCATGGCGGGCGCCAGCAACCAAAGCGAAGGCGACGCGACGACGAGGGGCAGCGTTGGCAGTGCAGCAAGAGCAAAGCCACGCAGACAGGCAGCTGCACCCCAGCGTGCGATGGCGCGACCGGAGAAAAGCATCGCCCCGACGGCGCCGATCCCGAGGCCGAGGATTAGAAGGCCCAGTGAGGCCTCGCCGATGCTGTGGCGGGGCAGCAGAAGCGGCACCTGCGGCGCCCACCCGCCCATCAGAAATCCGTTCGCAAAAAACATGCCCGCCACTGCCCATTTGTCCCTGCCGGTCATTCTGGTGCCCTTCACGTCAGGTACCGCGCGGCTTCGCGCGCAGGGTCGGATCGGCGGCAGTTGGGTCTTCGGGCCAGGGATGGCGGGGATAGCGGCCCCGCATGTCCTTGCGCACCTCCGCATAAGCGCCGCGCCAGAAGCCCGGCAGATCGGTCGTTACGGCGATAGGCTTTGCACCCGGCGACAGTAGGGTCAGGCGCAAGGGCTGGGTACCGACGTTGGGATGGCGCGTTTCGCCGAAAAGTTCCTGCAGGCGGATCTCGATCCCAGGAGTTTCGGCATCGTAATCGATAGGCAGGCGCCGTCCGAGCGGACTTTCGTAGTGGGAGGGAAACAGACGATCAAGCCGTTCCATCCTCTGCCAGCCGACATGGGCACGCAGGGCTTCGGTCAGGTCCAGCGCCGCGAGATCGGCGGCGGTGCGTGTTCCCGAAAGATAGGGCAGCAGCCAGTCTTCGGCCGTAGCAAGCAGAGCATCATCGGATGGGTCAGGCAGGTCTTCGCCTTGCAAGCGGGCGAGGTGGATGCGGGCGCGCAGCCGTTGGGCCGCCGGATGCCAAGGCAAGCCCAAAGCGCGCAGTCCATCCAGTGCTGCCCTTGCGATTGTATCAGGTGGGACGTCGGACCACGGACGATCATCCAGGATCAGAGCACCAAAGGTAAGCCGGTCTCGCGCGATCACCCGGGCTTCGCGGACGTCCCACTGGCACAGGCGCAGCCGAATCGTGCGGTTGGCATGCAGTGCGTCGAAGTCGGCACGGTCAAGAGGGGCGGCCTGCCTGATCCGCGCTTCACGTGCATCGCCGTCAAGATCGGTGGCGACGATCAGGCGCGTATCCGACAGGGGCAGCCCCGGGTCCATCGCAGCACCTTTGCCGCCTGACAGAAGCCATCGCGGCGCATCGCCCTTGCGGCGCAGGCCGATCCGGTCCGGATAGGCGAGAGAGGCAAGCGCACCGGGGGATAGGGTTCCATTGCCTTTCGGGCTAAGGCGGGCAAGGCGTCTGGCTTCGGTCTGGATCCGGTCAATGCCCACACGATCAGTGGTGGCAAAGCGGGCAGGATCCCGCAGTGCGGCAAGGCGTTGGCCAAGGTCAGGCGGGGTCCCGCGCAGGGGATCGCGGTCGGCAAGAAGGGCGGCAAGTAGTGCGGCGTCGGGGCTGCCATCGGCAGAGAGCAGCATATGGCCGAGGCGAGGATGCAAGGGCAGTGCGGCAAGGGCGCGGCCATGGGGCGTGATCCGCCCGGTATCATCCAGCGCGCCAAGGCTTGCCAGAAGCGCACGCGCCTCGGCTAGTGCGGGCGGGGGCGGCGGGGTAAGGAAACGCAGTGCGTCTGACCCCCAAAGTGCCAGTTCAAGAGCAAGGGAGGCCAGGTCAGCCGCCGCAATTTCGGGTGGGGGGAAGGCGACAAGTGCACCTTCCTCTCCCTTGGTCCAAAGCCGGAAGCAGGTGCCCGGGGCCACGCGACCCGCCCGTCCGCGTCGCTGTTCAGCTTCAGCCCGCGTGACACGCTCGGTCACCAGTTGAGACATGCCGGAGGCGGGATCAAATCGCGCGCGCCGGGCGCGACCCCCATCCACCACGACGCGGATATCGGGCAGAGTGAGCGACGTTTCGGCAATGGACGTTGCCAGCACAACCTTGCGGCCCGCAACTTCGGGCGTGATGGCCGCGCGTTGGGCGGCGAAATTCATGGCGCCGTAAAGCGGGCGGAGGTGGCAGCCGTGCGGCAGCGCAGAGGAGAGTCGCGCGGCCGTCCGCCCGATCTCGCCCTCGCCGGGCAGAAACGCCAGAAGGCCGCCTTCGGGACATTCGTCGAGGGCGTGAAGGATAAGGGCCGACATGGACTGGTCGAGCCTGGTTTCGCGGGCGACGGGGCTGGGCAGCCAGCGCGTTTCCACTGGAAACGTGCGGCCTTGCGATGTGATGACGGGCGCGTCGTCCATCAAGGCGGCAACCGGCGCGGCGTCGAGCGTGGCAGACATCACAACGATAAGAAGATCCGGGCGCAGCACCGCGCGGATATCGAGCGCCAGGGCGAGGCCGAAATCTGCATTGAGGCTGCGTTCGTGGAATTCATCAAAGATCAAGGCGCCGATGCGAGGAAGCTCGGGGTCGTGCTGGATCAGGCGGGTCAGGATGCCTTCCGTCACCACCTCTATACGCGTCTCGGGCGACACGCGCGCCTCGCCCCGCATGCGATAGCCAACGGTGCGTCCAACCGGTTCGCCCACCGTTTCCGCCATCCGCTCGGCCGCCGCCCGAGTGGCCAGGCGCCGGGGTTCCAACATCACGATGCGCCCTCCTGTCAAGTGTGCGTTGAGTATGGCGAGCGGCACGCGCGTGGTTTTGCCAGCACCGGGAGGTGCTTGCAGGACCGCGCGTCCCGTGCGGACAAGCGCGGCGATCAGATCGGGTAGGGCCTCGTCAATCGGCAACATAGACGCGCTTATCGCTAAGCTGGGGCGCAGATACCAGAGTGTCGGTCGTATGGGCATGGGCGTCGCAGCGTTGACAATCGCATGATCCTGAGTGCGTTCTTGACGCGTCGGGCGGTTCCCCGCCGGAGGATAGGCATGCAGGCGGCGGAACTGGCCGAAAAGGTGATCGCGGGCGACCGGCGGGCGTTGGCGCGGGCGATCACTCTGGTGGAAAGCGCGCGCGGCGACCACCGGGCAGAGGCCGTAACCTTGGGCGAGGCGGTGCGGTCTGCCGGGCGGCAAGCGCTGCGGATCGGGCTGTCGGGTACGCCGGGTGTGGGCAAATCCACCTTCATCGAGGCGTTCGGGATGCTGTTGATCGGGCAGGGCCTGCGGGTGGCCGTGCTGGCGGTGGACCCGTCTTCGGCACGCACCGGCGGTTCGATCCTCGGCGACAAGACGCGGATGGACCGGCTGGCGCGGGCTCCCGGCGCCTTTATCCGCCCCTCTCCCAGCCGCACGCATCTGGGGGGGGTAGCGCGTCGTACGCGCGAAGCGGTTGCCCTGTGCGAGGCCGCAGGCTTCGACGTCGTGCTGATCGAGACGGTGGGGGTAGGGCAGTCCGAAACAGTAGTGGCGGATCTGTCGGATATCTTCGTGCTGCTGCTGGCGCCGGGTGGTGGCGACGAGTTGCAGGGCGTGAAGCGTGGGATCATGGAGATGGCCGACCTGATCCTTGTGAACAAGGCGGACGGCGATTTGAAACCTGCCGCGCTTCGCACGGTGGCGGATTACGCTGGCGCATTGCGGTTATTGCGCCGACGGATACAGGATCCTGCCGGGTTCCCCAAGGCAATGCCTGTTTCTGCGCAAGAGGAGACGGGGCTGGATCTTGCCTGGGCCGAAATGCAGGCGCTGACGAAGTGGCGTCGCAATGAGGGACATTGGATGGCGCGACGCGGCGCGCAAGCGCGTGCTTGGTTCGAGGCAGAGGTACGCGAAGGGTTGTTGGCCGCGCTGTCGGGCGAACCCCGCCTGCGCGCCGCGATGGCGCGGATGGCTGCAGCGGTCGAGGCGGGCGAGGCTTCGCCCGAGCGGGCCGCGGAAGCAGTGCTGGGATTGGTCTCCTTGGGCAAAGATGCGCCGCTGACGGGTTGATGTGCCTTGACCGACTATGGCACGACCGCCCGCCGCGCGACGAACAAGGGGCCAGAAGACTTGCGACGTTGCCCCGTGATCGCGGGTCGCCCCGGTGCCGTTGCGACAAAAGGCAGCCAACCGAGCGCTGGGCCAAGGTTGCCTTAAACCTTGGCGCGTAAATCCTTGCCGTGACGGCGGCATGCCCAAAACAGGCGTACCGCCCCCAGGTCAGAGGCGAGGGTTTGACAAAATGAACAAGGCGATCACCGACGGGCTCGTGCTCATGCCACCGCCGTTTTCGGCCGGGCTGAACCTCTGGTCGCGGGAGGATGGCACGCCGGGATCGGCAAGCTACGCCAACCAGCCGAATGCCGCGTTCGTGCCTGCGGATCAGGATTTCAGCGGCTGTCTGGAACTGCAGAAAACGCAGTCGACGCAAAAGGTTCGATCCTACGCACAAACCCCGATGCAGCCCGGCCTCTACCTGAGAGTGACGGCGCGGGTGAAGGCAATCTCTGGCAATCTGCCGACGGTGCGGGTGGCGGGTTGGGCCGGGCGGTCCAACGGCACCAATGTGACGGGTGTTCCCCAAACCGGGCCGGAAGTGACACTTGCCTCGTATGGCGAGGTGGTGACGGTCAGCGCAATCATCGGAACGGGCAATCGCCAGGGCGTAAACATGGTCTGGGGGACCGAGCCGATCTACGGCTATTTCGGGCTCGATCTGACGGGCCCGAATGGCGGTGTGGTGCGCATTGACGACATCACGATCGAAGATGTGACGGACGCGTTCTACCGCAAACTCATGGATTGGGTGGACGTCCGCGATTATGGCGCCATCGGCAACGGTGTGGTCGATGATGCGGCCGCCTTTGCCGCAGCTGATGCGGATGCACAGGGGCGCGGGGTGCTGGTGTCGGCTGGCACGTACTTCCTTGGATCCAGCGTGACGATCACCGCGCCGGTGCGGTTCGAGGGTAAGGTAACCATGCCAGCGTCAGCACGCCTTGCCTTGCTGCGCAACTATGACATCGACGCATACGAAGCCGCCTTCGGGAATGAGCAGGAAGGCTTTCGCCGTGCAATGCAGGTTCTTTTCTATTTCACCGATCATTCCACCCTCGATCTGCGGGGGCGGCGCATCATCCTGACCCAGCCGGTGGATGTGGCGGCAGTGGCCGGCCTTGATACGTTGGTTCAGCGGCGCGTGCTGGCTAACGGAATGATCGAGGCGGGAACGTCCACAGCGTGGGATACGCAGACTGTCACCAGCGTGGCGACCTATACACCCACCACAGACAACCTACGGCTTACCGGTGTGGCGAATGTCGCAAACGTACCGGTTGGAGCGCGGGTCAGCGGCACGGGCGTCGGGCGTGAGGTCTATGTCCGCTCAAAGAACGTGGGTGCCGGAACGGTGGAGCTGTCAGCACCGCTCTGGGGGGCTGCCGGCACGCGAACGTTTACTTTTGATCGCTACAAGTACCTGCTGGATTTCTCGGGCTTCGCCAACCTTGGTCGGTTCGAGTTCGACACTGTCGCCTTCGAATGCGAGGGTCGCGCCAGCGCGCTTATGCTGCCATCGGCTGGCGTGGCGAACCTGATCCGGGAATGTGCCTTCAACAAGCCCAAGGATCGCGCCATCACCTCGACAGGAACCGGCTGTCAGGGGTTGCAGGTGGATACGTGTCAGTTTTTGTCCAATGAGCAGCCCGTTCCGGCGCAGAACCGCACCACGATCGCGCTGAACGTGAACTCGAACGACGCCAAGATCCGAAACAACCGGATTGTGCGGTTTGCCCATTTTGCCGTGCTTGCAAGCTCGGGAAACATCATTATGGGCAATCATTTTTTTCAGGGCGACGACCAAACCGCCGCTGTAAGACGGGCAGGCCTGATCTTTACGACGACCAACATCCGGTCGGTTGTGGTGGGGAACTACATCGACAACTGTTTCATTGAATGGACGAACGAACATGACTCGGCGCCCGAGTTCGCCAGCGAGTTTTCGTATGGGGGGCTGACGGTGACCGGCAACACGTTCATGGCGACCGATGTGGCGCCATCGTTCCGCTGGATGGTGGTAACGCCTTACGGACCGGGACATTTCATCAACGGTTTTGCCATGCGCGACAACGTGTTCCGCACGGTAAATGCCACGATCGACCGGGTAGAGGCGGTGGATACCACCTACGCCACGCTCGACTACAGCCGGTTCCGCAACGTGCTGGTCGAGGCAAACCCGATTAACGGCGTGACCCAACCGACGCAATCGCCGGTCATGATCGAGCACAACCAAAATACCGCATCCGATACCTGGGTGGTCGATGCCGCGGGCTATTTGCCGTTCGGGGCGCGGGCGCGGAACGTGCAGTCGATCGTGCACGAAGGGGCGATCACAAATAGTGCAAACATTGCGCAGTCGTTGGTTCCCTATGTTCAGGTCGAGCAGGGACCCAACGGCGGCCTTGTCAATCTGCGCTGGCCCACTGCGGTCAAGGGCCGGGTACAGGTCACGATCCGCTGCGACAACCCCAACTGAGGCATGTCGCGCGGTGGACGGGGGCGGGGGCAGGCCATCGGGTCTGCCCCCATGCATGTCTGTCAGTGCATTTGGCGGACGCCGGGGCATGATGCAGAATGATCCGGGCTATCCGGCAACGGCGGACGCGAATCGTCTTCCGGCCGGAGCGTTTCAGCAGAATCTCAAGACGCCGGGGCGTGGTCTGCCCGATGAGTTGGGCGATGAACCTTTGCCCGAACTGCCCTAATTCTCACCCGTTTGTGAACAGCCAAAACCTTGAAATTGCTTGCCTTCGATTTGCCATAATTACGATCGTTTACAGATGCACTGTAGCGCCAGTCAATTTATTAACAAAAAAATCTAACACATAAAAAGAGTTACGCTTTTCTTCACCGATCGGTTAGGATAGCACTCACGGTCGGACGCTGGGTGGAGCGGCGTTCGGACTGTGGAGGAGCATCATGTCCGATCCCATGCAAGCGGCGGGGCTTTATCCCGCCTCGCCCGAATTCGTCAGCAAAGCCCATATCGACGCTGAGGGATATGCGGCGAAATACGCCGCGTCGATCGCCGATCCGGATGCGTTCTGGGCAGAAGAGGGCCTGCGTATCGATTGGATCAAGCCCTATACCCACGTCAAGAATACCGATTTCACCTTCGGGCAAGTCTCGATCAAATGGTTCGAGGATGGCGTGCTGAACGTCAGCGCCAATTGCATCGACCGCCACATGGTCACCCGCGCGAACCAGACCGCGATCATATGGGAGCCTGACGACCCGCGCATTCCGGCCCGCCACATCAGTTACGCCGAACTTCTGGAACAGACCTGCCGGATGGCCAATGTGCTGAAGGCGCAAGGCGTGAAGAAGGGCGACCGGGTGGTGATCTATCTCCCGATGATCCCCGAGGCCGCCTATGCCATGTTGGCCAGTGCGCGGATCGGTGCGATCCATTCCATTGTTTTCGCAGGATTTTCACCCGATGCGCTGGCGAACCGGATCAATGACAGCGATGCGCGCGTCGTCATCACGTCCGATTTCGCGCCCCGTGGCGGCAAGAAAACGGCGCTGAAGGCCAACGCTGATGCGGCGCTACTGCATTGCGACGACCGGGTGAAATGCCTTGTCGTCAAGCACACCGGCGACCAGACAACATGGGTCGAGGGGCGAGATGTGGACGTGAAGGCCGAGATGGCAGCGGCCAGGCCCTATTGCCCCTACGTCGAAGTGGCAGCCGAGGATCCGCTCTTTATCCTTTATACCTCGGGTTCGACCGGCAAGCCGAAGGGCGTGGTGCACACATCTGGCGGTTATCTGGTCTATGCCGCGCTGACGCATCAGATGACCTTTGACTATCACGACGGTGATGTCTTCTGGTGCACGGCGGATGTGGGCTGGGTGACGGGGCACAGCTACATCGTTTACGGCCCGCTTGCGAACGGTGCTACGACAGTGATGTTCGAGGGGGTGCCGACGTATCCCGACGCGGGCCGCTTCTGGGAGGTTTGCGCCAAGCACAAGGTCAACCAGTTCTACACTGCCCCAACAGCCATTCGCGCGCTGATGGGGATGGGGCCTGAATGGGTGGAAAAGCATGATCTTTCCAGCCTGAAGCTGCTTGGCACGGTTGGCGAACCGATCAACCCCGAGGCATGGAACTGGTACAACGTCCACGTGGGCAAGGGAAATTGCCCCATTGTCGATACCTTCTGGCAAACCGAAACGGGCGGACACCTGATTACGCCGTTGCCCGGCGCCATGGCCGCAAAGCCGGGCTCTGCCACCAAGCCCTTCTTCGGGGTCAAGCCCGTGATCCTCGACCCCAACACCGCCGCCGTGCAGGAGGCGACGGCAACCGAGGGCGTGCTGTGCATCGCGGACAGCTGGCCCGGTCAGATGCGCACCCTCTGGGGCGATCACCAGCGCTTTCAGGAAGCTTATTTCGGCCAGTATCGCGGCTACTATTTCACTGGTGATGGCTGCCGCCGGGATGCCGACGGCGACTACTGGATCACCGGTCGCGTGGATGACGTGATCAACGTCTCGGGTCACCGGATGGGCACGGCCGAGGTGGAATCTGCGCTCGTCGCGCACAAGGACGTGGCCGAAGCTGCGGTCGTGGGCTATCCGCATCCCATCAAGGGCCAGGGCATCTATGCCTATGTCACGCTGATGCAGGGCGTGGAGCCGACGCCCGAACTCAAGAAAGGGCTGGAGGCTTGGGTCCGCAACGAAATCGGCCCGATCGCCAAGCCGGACCTTATCCAGTGGGCGCCCGGCCTGCCGAAAACACGCTCTGGCAAGATCATGCGCCGCATTCTGCGCAAGATCGCCGAGAATGACTTTGGGGCGCTGGGCGATACCTCCACCCTTGCCGATCCGTCTGTGGTCGATCAATTGATCGAAAATCGGGCCAATCGCGAATGAGCGGCCCGGTTCTGATCCTTCTGGGGCCGCCCGGCGCAGGCAAGGGTACGCAGGCACGGATGCTGGAACAGGATTTCGGCCTCGTGCAGCTATCCACCGGCGACATGCTGCGCGCTGCAGTCGCGGCGGGTACCCCTGCCGGCCTTGCCGCCAAGGCCGTGATGGAGGCCGGTGCACTGGTGTCAGACGAGATCGTATTGGCGATCCTGACCGAACGGATGGAGGCGCCCGAGACGGCGGGTGGCGTGATCCTTGACGGGTTCCCGCGCACGGCGGCGCAGGCGGAAGCGCTGGATGACCTGCTCGCGCGCAAGGGCCAGAAGGTGACGGCTGTGATCAGCCTTGAGGTCAACGATGCCGCGATGATCGAACGGGTGGCGGGCCGGTCAACCTGCGGCACCTGCGGCGAAGGGTATCACGACCGCTTCAAGCAGCCTGCCACAGCGGGCCATTGCGACAAATGCGGCGGCACAGATTTCAGGCGCCGCGCCGATGACAATGCGGTCACCGCAGGTGCGCGCCTGACCGCCTATCATACACAGACCGCCCCGCTGATCGTGCATTACGACCGCGCGGGCGTGCTGGAGCGTATCGACGCGATGGGGTCCATCGCAGAGATCCGGGAAAGCCTCGGCAAGATTGCAGGCCGCGTTGCGGCCTGAAAGGTACGACCGGCCCCGCCACGAACGGCGGGGGCGGAGGGAAGGGACAAACAGGGAGAAGCACTAATGGCGGACAAGACATCGTCCAACGCCTATTGGGCCGCGAACGTCCGGATCATCCTCATTTCACTGGTGATCTGGTTCGCGTGTTCGTTCGGGCTTGGCATCATTCTCAGACCCGCGCTGGAAGGCATCAAGATCGGCGGCGCCGACCTTGGCTTCTGGTTCGCACAAAACGGCTCCATCTACGTATTCCTCGTGCTGATCTTCGCCTACGCGGTGCGGATGAACAAGCTCGACAAGGAATACGGCGTGGACGAATAAGGGAGCGTCAGGGACATGGACCAATTTACCCTCAACCTGCTGGTGGTGGGCGCGACCTTCGCGCTCTACATCGGCATCGCGATCTGGGCCCGGGCGGGCACCACCGCGGAATTCTATGCCGCCGGTCAGGGTGTGAACCCGATCGTCAATGGCATGGCCACCGGCGCCGACTGGATGTCGGCGGCATCCTTCATCTCGATGGCGGGCATCATCGCGCTGTCGCCCGCTGGCGGCTATCAGCAATCGGCCTTCCTGATGGGATGGACCGGGGGCTATGTGCTGCTGGCCCTGCTGCTTGCGCCCTATCTGCGCAAGTTCGGCAAGTTCACCGTGCCTGAATTCATCGGCGACCGCTTTTATTCCGGCGGCGCCCGTCTGGTGGCCGTGATCTGCCTTATCGTGATCTCGGTGACCTACGTGATCGGGCAGATGCGCGGTGTGGGTGTGACCTTCTCGCGCTTCCTCGAAGTCAGCACCGATACCGGCCTCTATATCGGTGCGGCGATCGTGTTCGCCTATGCCGTTCTTGGCGGTATGAAGGGCATCACCTACACGCAGGTGGCGCAGTATTGCGTGCTGATCGTGGCCTACACGATCCCGGCGATCTTCATCTCGCTCAGCCTGACCGGCAACTTCCTGCCGCAGATGGGCCTTGTGGGCAGCTACGCCCCCTCGGGCGGCGATTTGGCGATGCTGGACAAGCTGAACCAGGTTGTCACGGAACTTGGCTTCACGGCCTACACCGCCGACAGCTCGAACATGTTCAACATGTTCCTCTTCACCATGTCCCTCATGATCGGTACCGCGGGCCTTCCGCACGTCATCATCCGCTTCTTCACCGTGCCGAAGGTTTCGGACGCGCGGTATTCGGCGGGCTGGGCGCTGGTGTTCATCGCGCTGCTCTATACCGTCGCTCCGGCGGTGGGTGCGATGGCGCGTCTGAACCTGACCACCACCTTCTGGCCGAATGCGGCCACGGGCAACGCGCTTGATGGCGACGCGATCTCGCTGGCCGATATCGAGACAAAGCCTGAACTAAGCTGGATCAACACCTGGAAGGCGACGGGGCTGCTGACCTACAGCGACCTCAACGGCGACGGCAAGATCCAGTACTTCAACGAACCCAAGGCCGTGACCGATGCGAACAAGGCCCTGGCGGAATCGCAGAAGGCCCTGACCGAAGCGGCGGCGGATGCCGACAAGGTCCCGCTCGAGACGGCGGTGGCGGATGCAACGGCGGCGCGTGATGCGGCGCTGGCGGCAGCCATGCTTGGCGGTCGGTCGCTTGCCGACCGTGGCTTCGTGGGCAACGAGCTATCCAAGGTCGACAACGACATCATGGTGCTCGCCAACCCCGAAATCGCATCGCTGCCCGGCTGGGTGGTGGCGCTTGTCGCGGCGGGTGGCCTCGCGGCTGCTCTGTCCACGGCAGCGGGTCTGTTGCTCGCCATCTCTTCGGCGATCAGCCACGACCTGATCAAGGGCTCGATCAATCCGAACATCTCGGAAAAGGGCGAGCTTCTGGCGGCGCGTGTCGCGATGGCCTTTGCGATCGTGGTGGCCACCTACCTTGGCCTCAACCCGCCCGGCTTTGCAGCACAGGTGGTGGCACTGGCATTCGGTCTTGCGGCTGCAACGATCTTCCCGGCGCTGATGATGGGGATCTTCTCGACCCGCATCAACAAGGAAGGGGCGATCCTCGGCATGCTCTGCGGGCTGATCTTCACCTCGGTGTATATCTTCCTCTACCTCGGCTGGTTCTTCGTGCCGGGTACGGCGGTCTATGCCAACACGCCGGCGAACTACTGGTTCGGCATCTCGCCGCTGTCCATTGGCGCCATCGGCGCGGTGGTCAACTTCGCGGTTGCCTATGTCGTGTCGTCCGTCACCAAGGCCCCGCCGCAGCACGTGGTGGACCTGGTGGAATCGATCCGCATCCCTCGCGGTGCGGGCAGCGCACAAGCGCACTAAGCGCCTTCGCGCCCTCCGGATTAATCCCCGGGGGGCGCACTCCACTTTTCCTTCCGGATGACCGATGGACACGCAGTCAGAGATCATCCTCGGTTTTCTGGAAACCGTTCACCCCTACGACAGCCTGCCGCGGGACGCACTGGCGCGTGTCGCCATTTCTTTCAGCCGCAGGGAATTCGCGCCAGAGGCTGAAATCTACCATGCGGGCGCGCCGCTGGATGGCCTCTACCTTGTCAAGCGCGGGGCGGTTGAAGTGCTTGATCCTGCGGGCGCGCAGGTCTCTCTTCTCGGGCCACGCAACAGCTTTGGCGAACGCGGGCTGATGCGCGACGGCAAGGCCGTGACGACCGCGCGGGCGATCGAACAGGCGGTGCTGCTGTTCCTGCCCGCCGCCGAATTTCGCCGCCTGATTGCCGATTTCCCCGCCTTCGCGCGCTTCTTCGGTCGCGGGCGCCCGCCGGACGCGCGCGGCCCCGATCTCTCCAGCCAGAAAGTGGCCGATCTGATGGCCCGCGAGCCGCAGACCTGCAGCCCCGATGAAACCATCCGCACGGCCGCAGCGCGGATGCGGGATGCGCATGTCTCATCCTTGGGCGTGGTCGAGGGCGGGCGGTTTCTTGGCATCGTCACCACGCGCGACATGACCAACCGCGCGCTGGCGGAGGGGCTCGACCCCGCCACCCCGGTCTCTGCGATCATGACGCGCGACCCGCTGACCCTGTCGCCACAGGCGCTTGGGGCCGACATCCTGCACGCGATGCTGGAACGCCGGATCGGCCATCTGCCGGTGGTCGAGGGCGGTCGGTTGGTCGGGATGGTCACCCAGACCGACCTCACCCGTTTCCAGGCCGTCAGTTCGGCCCAGCTCGTGCGCGATGCGGCGGCAGCCACCAGCGTGGCCGAAATGGCCGCCGCCACAGCCCGGATCCCGGCCCTTCTGTTGCAACTCGTCGGCGGGCATTCCGCGCATGAGGTGGTGACCCGCCTCATCACCGATATCGCCGATACCGTGACACGCCGCCTGATCGCACTCGCGGAAGCGGAACTGGGCCCCCCGCCGGTGCCCTATCTCTGGCTTGCCTGCGGCAGCCAGGGACGGCAGGAACAGACGGGCGTCAGCGATCAGGACAATTGCATGATCCTTGACGACACACTGGCCGATGGGGACATGGCCTATTTTGACGCTTTCGCGCGTTTCGTCTCGGACGGGCTGAACGCCTGCGGCTATGTCTTCTGCCCCGGCAACATGATGGCCACCAACCCCGAATGGCGCCAGCCTTTGCGCGTCTGGCGCGGCTACTTCCGCAAATGGGTGGCAACGCCCGATCCCATGGCGCAGATGTTGGCCTCGGTGATGTTCGACCTGCGCCCCATAGGCGGGGCGGACCGCCTGTTCGACGATCTGCAGGCCGAAACGCTGGACGCTGCCAGCCGCAATTCGATCTTCGTCGCCCACATGATTGCCAACGGGCTGAAGCATTCGCCGCCCCTCGGCCTCTTGCGGGGCTTTGCGACCTTCCGCTCGGGCGAGCACCGCGACCATATCGACATGAAGATGAACGGCGTGGTGCCCGTGGCCGACCTTGCACGCGTGTACGCACTGATCGGGCGCCTGCCATCCGCCAACACGCGGGCGCGGCTTCTGGCGGCGGGCGAGGCGGGCGTGATCTCACCCTCCGGCGCGCGCGATCTGGTCGAGGCTTACGATGTGATCGCTGAAACCCGGCTGGAAAATCAGGCTCGCCTGATCCGCTCGGGGCGCAAGCCCGATAATTTCCTCGCGCCCTACGACCTTTCGGATTTTGAGCGCAGCCACCTGCGCGATGCCTTCGTCGTGGTGCGCACCATGCAATCGGCCCTGGGGCAATCCCGGGGCGCGCGGAGTTGACGCCATGCTGATCGACATACTTGCGGCCATTACGGCAGGTGCGGGGATCGCGGGCATTGTGCTGGCCCTGCGCTGGCTCAGCCGCTCGCGCCTGCCGCGATGGACGATCCCGGCCGCCCTTGGCGCCGGAATTATCACCTTTTCGGTATGGAGCGAATATAGCTGGTACCCCCGCGTCACCGGCGCCCTGCCGAAAGAGGTGGTCATCGTCGCCGCCCCGCAGGACCCCAGCCCCCTGCGCCCGTGGACCTACCTTTTTCCCCTGTCCACCCGGTTCCTGGCGCTTGACCGCACCAGCATGAAAACATCCGAGGTGAACCCCGCGATCCGCCTCGCCGATTTGATGGTCGTGCAACGCTGGGTTTCGACCAAGCGCATCCCCCTGGGCTTTGACTGTGCCAGCGGGCGGCACGCCGATCTCATTGGCGGTGCCACGCTCGCGCCCGACGGCACGCTGACGGGTGGTGCATGGGTCACGCCGGGGCCGGATGATGCGATGCAGGCCGCGGCCTGCAGGGAAGGGTAAGCCATGGCAGAGGCAGGTCGCAGGCATCGGGTTCTGGTGGTCGAGGATGAGGACAACATCGCCATCGCGCTTGATTACCTTATCACCCGCGAAGGCTATGACCATGATCGCGTGGCCAACGGGGCCGAGGCTCTGGCCCGCATCCGCGACACGCACCCTGACCTTGTGCTGCTGGATGTGATGCTGCCCGAAGTGTCGGGGTATGACATCTGTCAGAACGTGCGGCTCGACCCCACGCTGGCGGATGTGAAGATCCTGATGATGACGGCGCGCGGGTCTGCCGTGGAGCGGCGCAAGGGGCTGGCGCTTGGCGCCGACGGCTTCATCTCGAAGCCGTTCGAGCTCAAGGAATTGCGGCAAGAGGTGCGCAGGCTTCTGGGCGACGGGGCCTGAAAGGGGGGGGAACGGCATGACCGGCCCGTTTGCAAGGTTTGGCCTGCGGATCCGCGTGGCGCTGATCTTTGCGGGGCTGGCGGCAGGGGTGCTGGCGATGCTGGGCTTTGGCCTCTGGGCCGGATGGCACCGGCTGGGGATGGCGGGCGCTGCCGACGGATTTGTGCAGGGCGGCCTGATCGCGGGCTTTGCTGCGTTGGGGCTGATCGTCTGGGTGTGGCTGCTCTTTGATCGCAACGTGGCCCGCCCGGCCGAGGCGCTGGCGGCTTCCCTGCGCGCCCGCGCCCATGCCGGGGCGGGGGGCGATATCGACACCAAGCCCGGCCGCTACCTTGGCGATCTCGCCCCTGCCGCAGCCGCTGCCGCTGCCCGGCTGGCTGAAACGCAGACCGCACTGGCCGAGGCCGTCGCCCGCGAGACGACACGGCTCGCCGATGAAAACCAGCGGCTTGAGGCGCTTTTGTCCGACGTGGCCGCTGGGGTTTTGCTGGTCTCGGGCCAGCATCTTCTGGTCTTCTACAATGGCGCCGCCGCCGATCTTCTGGGCGCCGCGCCGGGCCTTGATCGTTCGCTCTTCGACTACCTGCACGAAGGCCCGATCCGCCACGCGCAAGAGCGCCTGATTTCGGCGGGCGAGGCCGAGGCCGTATCGGATATCTTGTGCACAACCGTGGCCGGGGCGCGCGTGCTGTCGGCCCGAATGCGGCTTCTGGGTGACCCGGGGGCCGTGCAGCCCGGCTATGTGCTGACCTTCCGCGACATCACCGCCGACCTTGCCGCCGATGCCGAACGCGAGGCTTTGCTGACCGAAACGCTGGACCGCCTGCGCCGCCCTGCCGCCGCGCTTGCGGCGATCCTTGGTGTGCTGCCCGAAGGCGAGCCGCTTCCCCCCATGATGGAAGCGGCGCTTCGCGATGAGGTGCGCGCGCTAAGTGCAGATGTCACCGATCTCGCCCGGCGGCACGAGGCGCGGCACGGCGCGGGCTGGATCGGCACGGCTCGCGCCTCTGACCTTGTCGAAGGGATCGCCGCGCGCCTGATGGCGGCGGGCCTGACCGCCGAGGCCGACGCCGCGCCCCTGATCCTGCGCTGCAACGGGTTCGAGGTGATCGCGCTTCTGGGCCGCCTTGGCCATGCGCTGGCAGATGCGGGTTTTGCCCGTGCCTTCCGCGTGGTGCTGACCGACGACGGGGCAGGGGCCACGCTGCACCTTGCCTGGCAGGGCGCGCCGCTGCCCATCGGCCAGCTTGATCGCTGGCTGGACGAAGGGATCGACAGAGGTCTGCCCGGCATCACGGGCCGCGCCGTGCTGACCGCCCACGCGACCGACCTCTGGCCCGAAGCCACCGTCCATGGCCAGACGCTCTGCCTGCCCTTGCCCGTGCAGCGCCACGCAGGGCCGCGCCCCGCCCCCATCGCCCGCGCCGTCGTTTACGATTTCGACCTTTTGTCGCGCATGAGCGGGGCCGGGGTGGCGGATACGCGGCTCGCCGACCTTACGGCGGTGGTCTTCGATACCGAAACCACCGGCCTTTTGCCCGATCAGGGCGATGAGATCGTGCAGATCGCGGCCATTCGCATCGTGAACGGGCGCTACGCGGCGGGGGAGGTGTTCGATACCCTGGTCAACCCCGCCCGGCCCATCCCTGCCCGATCAAGCGCGGTGCACGGGATCACCGATGCGATGGTCGCCGCCGCCCCGCCCATCGCCATCGCCGGCCGCGATTTCCATCGTTTTGCACAAGGGGCCGTCCTTGTGGCCCACAACGCGCCCTTCGACATGGCCTTCCTGCGCCGACATGAGCCCGCCATCGGCGCCCCGTTCGATCATCCCGTGCTGGATACGGTGCTTTTGTCGGCCGTCGTCTTCGGTCAATCGGCCGAACACAGTCTGGACGCGCTGACCCATCGCCTTGGCATCACTATCCCCGAAGAAGCGCGCCACACTGCCATCGGGGACGCACGCGCCACGGCAGAGGCGTTCCTGCGTCTCATCCCGATGCTGGACGCGCGGGGGTTTTCCACCTTCGGACAGGTACTTGCGGAAGTGCGCCGCCACGGGCGCCTTCTGAAAGACCTGAACTAGACCTCTTCGATCCGCAGCGCGACCGGCACGCCCACCACAACGCCCGTTGCCGCAAAGCGGCCCATCGCATCGGCCACATCGTCGCGCGTGGCCTTGTGGGTGACGATCAGCACCGGGGCGTTTGCGTCCTGATGCCCGTACTGGCGCATCCGGTCGATCGAGATGCCCGCATCCCCCAGCGCCGTTGCGATCCGCGCCAGCGCGCCGGGCTTGTCGATCAGCGTCATCCGCAGATACCAGGGCGCGGGCGTTGCCACCGCCGCAGCCTGCGCTTTGGTCAGTATGGCGGCCGGTTGTCCGAACGTGGGGATGCGGATACCGCGCGCAAGGTCGATCACATCGGCCATCACGGCGCTCGCTGTTGGGCCCTGTCCGGCCCCCGCGCCCCGCAGCACGATCTGGCCTACCGCATCACCCTCCAACACCACCATGTTGGTACCGCCCTGCAACTGGCCAAGCGGGCTTTCGGCGGGCACAAGGCAGGGCGTCATCCGCTGCTCCAGCCCCCGGCCCGTCATCTGCGCGACACCCAGCAGCTTGATCACATAGCCCATGTCGGCGGCGCGGTGGATATCGTCGATGGAGATGGCGCCGATCCCCTCCAGTTCCACCGCGTCAAAGTTCACTTGCGTGCCAAAGGCAATGGCGGCCAACAGCGATAGTTTGTGGCCTGCATCGATCCCCCCCACGTCAAGGTTGGGGTCGGCCTCCAGATAGCCCAATTGCCGGGCCTCCTCAAACACCGTGTCATAGGGAAGGCCCGCGGATTGCATCCGCGTCAGGATATAGTTGCACGTGCCGTTCATAACCCCCATCACCCGCCTCATGCGGTTGGCGGCCAGGCCTTCCGTCAACGCCTTGATCACGGGAATGCCGCCCGCCACCGCCGCCTCGAACCGGATTACGGCGCCCTTTTCCTCTGCCGCCAGCGCCAGCGTGTGGCCGTGATGGGCAAGCAGCGCCTTGTTCGCCGTCACCACATCCTTGCCCGCCGCGATTGCGGCCTCTGTCGCTGCACGGGCCGGGCCGTCATGGCCGCCCATCACCTCGACGAAGACGTCGATATCGGGCCGGATGGCCAGCGCCACGGGATCGTCTTCCCACACGTAGCCGGACAGATCCGCATCGCGGTTCTTGCTGCTGTCCCGGGCCGAGATGGCGGTGATCTCCACCGCCCGGCCCGCGCGTGCGGCGATCAGGTCGGCTTGCGCCTGCATGATCTTCACCACCCCGATGCCGACAGTGCCAAGACCGGCCAGACCTAGGCGAAGCGGGGCGGGCGGCATGGGGATCTCCTTCGGTCCGTGATGCAGCGTCAGCTAGCCTATCGCGCGCTCACGCGCAACGCGGTGGCCGGTTCGGAACACGCAGCACACCGTGAAACGGCAAGATCGCCCCGATATCGCGCAGGACGGGTCAATGCGGGGTGTAGGGCCGCTCCACCGCAAGCGTCCGGCCAAGCATGCGCCACGTCGCCTGCTCGAACCGCTCGGGCCACACAGCGCCCAGCAGGACCGCGCGCTGACGCGCGCGCGGCAGATAGGCTGCAGCATAGGCCAGATGCGCGGCGATCATTGCCTGTCGTTCGGGCACGGGCGGTGGCAAGGATGTCAGAAGCCCTTTTTGTTCCTCGGTCAGCAGGCGGTTCAGATGCAGCGCACCACCCCGGTGCGGCGCGGCGGTTTCTTCGATCAGAAGATCAACCAGCAGATTGCGCAGGTGGAAGACGCCCAGAACCCCGTTGATGTACTCCTTCCGCCCTGCCGCAAGATGCAGAAGGCCCAAGATCCGGATGAACTCTTCGATCTGCCAGGTCAGTCTTGCGGGGCTCTGCCCGCCCGGTTCTGCCGCATAGGCAAGGCCGCCATAGATGCCGTCATGGTCGAAAAGCGCCTTCAACCCGGCCTGTCTCTGCGCGCCCATCTGATCGGGGCGCAAGATCACCACGTCGGTGCGCGTCCAATCATCGGTGATGGCATTGATCAGGGTCGGGCGGGTTGTCCTGTCCCACCAAAGAACGATTTCGCCGGTCTGTTCCACCGCGCTGCGCCAAAGGGCTGCAACCGCGTCCGTCGCGCCATCGCGGGCAACCAGCAGAAAGTCGATATCGCTATAAGGGTCGGCCAACCCATTGCCGTGGCTGCCGCCAAGGAACAGCGCACGTACGAGCGGGGCATTGCGTAGCGCGGCGGTTATGGTGCCGATGACATGGTGTGGATCCATGGTCGCAATCCTTCACTGGTCGCAGACCTTCATAGCCATCCTGCCGCCCATATCGGCGCAAGCGACGCGTGGTCCGACCGCAGGGGTCAGGCCGCGGGCCGTGCCCGCACGGCAGCCGCGCGCGCCTTCAGCCGGGCCACGCGCGCCTCAACGCCTGCCCGGGTGGCGTCACTGGCCAGGGGGGGCTGGTTGGCACGCGCCAGCAAGTCATCGGTCGGCAGAAGGATCGGCGCCGGGCCTTCGCCAAAGCCCGCGACAGCGGCATCCACCTGCGGAAATTCGGCGCAGGCCGCGAGGAACAACAGGGCGATGAGAGCGACGCGAGGCATGGTCGCACCCTAGCGCGGGGGCAGGAGGGCGGCAAGCCAGCGCCGCAGGACCGCGCGGCTGTCAATGCGCGGGCTTGATGAACGTCCCGTTGCGCAGCTCGCGCATCGCGGTTTCCAGTTCTGCCCGCGTGTTCATCACGATTGGCCCGTGCCAGGCCACCGGTTCCTGCAACGGCTGGCCCGAAATCAGAAGAAACCGGATGCCCTTCGGCCCCGCCGTCACCGTTACTTCGTCGCCCGTTCCAAAGCGCACGAGCGTCCGGTCGCCTGACAGATCGCGGATGTTCACCTCTTGCCCCGCCACTTCCTTTTCGAGCCGCACCCCCTCGGGTGCCGCCGCATCGCGGAAATCTCCCGCGCCCTCGAACACATAGGCAAAGGCACGCCGCCAACGATCCAGCTTGAAGGTTCGGCGCCGCCCGGCAGGCACGAAGACATCCAGATACTGCGGATCGGCGGCAATGCCGTCCACTGGGCCGGTCTTGCCCCAGAACGACCCCACGATCACCTTTACCCGCGTGCCGTCATCCTCGACGATCTCGGGGATATCGGCGCCCTTCACATCCTGATAGCGCGGCGCCGTCATCTTCAGCGCCGATGGCAGGTTCGCCCAAAGCTGGAACCCGTGCATCTGCCCCTGCGCGTTCCCGCGTGGCATTTCCTGATGCAGGATGCC
>JBBSBE010000056.1:0-23679 GCA_038251625.1 Rhodobacterales bacterium | reverse complement strand
GCCCCATACTGAGCGCCAGAACGAAGGGCCCCTTTTTGCACGCCGTTCATAAGGATCGAGCCATGACAGCATCACGTTTCGTTACCCGCAACCTGATCGCACTGCTGATCGGCCTTTCCGCACCCTATGCCCATGCCGAAACCATTGGATTTGCCATGGCAGACGGAAAGTCGTGGAACGCCACCACATCGGACGGGCACAGGATGAAGATCACCTTCTTCGCAGACGGCCGCGCAAAGATGAACGTGGCGATCATGTCGCGCGCACTGACCTGGCAGCCGACAAAGGATGGACTTTGCCTGACCGGCGTTCCGGGCGGAAACGGCGGACCGAAGTGCCTGCGCCTTGCGCGGACATCGACGGGCTACGTGGGCTACGAAGGCGGCAAGGTGAAGATGACGCTGTCACGCTGACAGGAACGCGGCAGATGTTCGGTTTCCGGAAAATCATATGCGGGCCGATGCGGGCCGCTTTGGCCACCCTGCCTGCGCTCGCCGCCTGCGCTGAAATTTCGGAAAAGCACAAGGCATTGCTTGCAGCCGCCCCCGATTGCGTGAACCCCGAGCCGCAGATTACAGCACTGGAAGACCTGAAACCCACTGGCTTCAAATTGATCCTTACGACGGTTCAATATGCCTCGCCGAACGGCCTGATCGGCGGCACCGTTCCCAACGACTTTGACGATCACAACAGGATCATCAGCGGCGCGTATGATGTCAGGATCGATTAGGAGATTGCGGCAATCCGTGAATAATCCGTGGCACCCAAGCGCCCCAGGCACCGGCTCACATCGTCTGCGTAACCTTGGCAAGGTTGCGTGGGCCGTCAGGATCATGGCCCCGTTTCAGCGAAAGCTGCTCGACGAACCCGTAGAATGCCGTGATCTGGGCGATGGGATCAAGCATCGGATGCCCGGTGATCGGGGTCGGCAGCATTTCCGGGCCAGCACCGGCGACAAGGACGTTCACCCCGGTCGCCCGCAATCTTTCCGTACACTCCAGCACGCTTGCGGCCCCGGCATCCCGGGGCAGAAAGGCAAGCGCGCAGAGCCCCGCTTCCGCCAGTGCAAACGGTCCATGCCGCAACTCGGCCGCGCTGAACGCTTCGGCGTGCAGAAGGCAGGTTTCCTTGAGCTTCAGCGCGGCCTCTGCGGCAATCGCGAGCGTCGGCCCGCGCGACAGCACAAACGCGTTGCGTTGCCCCGCAAAGGCATCACGGGCGGATGGCCAGTCGGCCCCGACCGCTGCAGAAAGACGCGCTGGCAGATCTCGGATCGCATCCGTCAGCGCAGCATCGCCGCGCCAGGCAGCAACGATCGCGGCAAGGGCCACAAGGCTGCAGACAAAGGATTTCGTGGCCGCAATCGCACGCTCTGTGCCTGCATGCAGGGCGATGGCCTGCCCGGCTGCCGCTGCCAGCGATGATCCGGGCGTGTTGACCAGCGCAAAGGTCGGCGCCCCCGCCGCACGGGCCGCAGCGACGAAGGCGGTTGTGTCGGGGCTGCCGCCCGACTGGGACACCGCGAAGACGGGCACCCCGCGAGACCGGATTGCAGACCCGTAAACAGACGTCATAGATGGCCCGACCGACGCGACGGGAATGCCCGTACCAATCTCGACCAGATACTTGAAATAGAGCGCCGCATGATCCGAACTGCCGCGCGCACAGGTCACGACGCAGGCCGGATCAAGCACCGCAAGCTGCCTGCCAACCTCGGCGTAGGTTGCCATCCCAGCATCGATCTGCTCGGCCACGACATCGGGGATCGAGGCGATTTCGTCGGCCATCTTTGTCATGCCGTCACCGCCCTCTCGCCCGGTCGCGTCAGTTCAATGCCACAGGGCGGGACCGCAGGCGCGCGACCGTTTCCCGTTCGGCCCGTTTGCAGCGCAACGGGGGCAAGCCGCGATCCATCAGCGCCATGTCATCCAGAACCATATCACCCATGCGCAGAAACGCGGAATCCAGCGCCCCCGCCCTGTGCGCCGATTTCAAAAGGCAGGGCAGCGCTCTGGCCGGATGGTCGCCCGGCATCGGTTCCTGCGGCCAGACGTCGGTCGCCGCCACAATCCGCCCCGCCGCGACGGCGTCAGTCAACGCGGCGAAATCCACCACATCGGCACGGCTGAGCAGGATGAACGCCGCGCCCTCGCGCATTGCGGCAAATGCAGCGGCATCCAGAAACCCCCGGTTCTCGCTCGTCACCCCGGCCACCACGAAGATCACATCGCTTGCACCCAGCACCGCCTCCAACGGCGCAGGCTCTGCCCCGGCTTCGGCAATCACGCTGTCCGGCAGCCAGGGATCGAACACCCGCAGGCGGGGATCGAAGGGGCGCAACAGGCGGTGCAATGCCCGGCCAAGCTCTCCGTAGCCGATCATTCCCACCTCTGCCCCTGCCAGAAGGCGCGCGCGCCGGTTGCCCTCGAGCCCCCACATTTCGCGGCCCGCCCCGAAGTCAGCATCCGCCGCCGATATCCCGCGCAGAAGATCAAGCGCGAAGCCAAGCCCGATCTCGGCGACCGGCTGTGCAAAGACAGAGGCCGTGGTCAGAACATGGATGCCCCGCTCGAAGAGGCGCGGATAGGGCATGTTGTCAAACAGATTGCCCTCGACGTTCAGCACAGCACGCAAGTCGGTCAGCCGTCCCAGCAATGCCGGCGATACCGGCGGCTGCCCGATGATGTAGCGCGTGCGGGCAAGCGTGTGGTCTGGCAACTGGTCCAGCGCATCCACGTCGCACGCATGAACGTCGTAGCGGTCGTGCAACGTGGCTAACGCATCCGGCCGGAAGATCAGGTCCAGACTGCGCGGCGCGGGGGCGCTGATGACGATGGGGCGGCTATGGGTCATGGGGCACCAGGGTCCAGGGCTAGGAAAGTTGCGTCAAATGGCACGGCGCGCACGGCACTCGCATCGCCAGACACCACGAGCATCGGCCCGTCAACACGCACTTCGACCACCGCCTCGCCGCTGGGCCAGTCGATTGCACCGATCACGTGGCGAATGTCTGAGCGGAGTTTAGGGCCCAGCGTCACGAAACCGGGGCCTGAAAGGTCGGCTTCCGTCGCCACGCCCAGCATATGCGCGGCCGCCCCTTCTTCGACCCCCAGACAGCCGACATGACGGCCCGACCAAGGGGCATAGTCGCGCCCGCCATTGGAATGCCAGAGCATTGTCATGGGCAGGGCCCGTGCATCGCGCAATGACAGGAAAAGATCGCCCGAAGACGCGCGCGTAACGGCGGTCCATCCCAGTGCATGGCCCCGTGCCTCGACCCCGATCACGAAATCCTCGTACTTCGGTCCCCAAGGGTAGCAGGTCAGATCGACGGCACGACCGTTTCCCGGAAATGCCTTGGGATCGTGCGACTGTGCTGGATAGCGCAGTTGGGATCGCCCGCGCGCGGGGTCGCTTTCCTGCGCAGTTTGCGGCGTTTCCCAATGGTCTTTCGCCGACGTGCGGATCAGTCCGCCCGAAGGCAACGCGATATTGGCGTGATTGGCCACGGGCACGCGGCCCGCGCCGCCCTGAAAGCGGTGGGACTGATAGACGAAGGGGTGATCATCGTGCAGATGCAGGGTTTTGGTCAGCACCGCCCCGAAAACGGTTCTTTCCAGACGCGCCTGCACCCGGTTCCCGTCTGCCACTTCGATGGCCCAGGGGGAATTCGCGGGCCAACCATGCATCCCGGATCCCTCCTCGCGCCCGGCGAAGGGCGCGCAAAAGAAATCGCCCCCCAGTCTGGCGATGTGTGGAGCGGCATCGGGGGGCATCCTTTCATCCGTTCCGACCCAAGGCGCCCGATGCAGGGGCGCGATGGCGCGTCCGCCATCCTGTACTGAAAAGCCTTCCAACATCCCGATGCCGGCGTCGAAAGTTGCCGCTATCCCCTTTGCCGTCAGCGCGATCATGCCATCACATGCTCGCCGGTGATGATGTTCTCAACGTCCTGGATGGACGACGTCTTGGGGCTGAGGTCATCCGCCGCCACAGTGCCCCGCCGCATCACGACCATACGGTCCACCACCTGAAAGACGTGATGGATGTTGTGCGCGATGAAGATGCAGGAGTGGCCGCTGTCGCGGGCCTCGCGCACAAAACGCAGCACGCCTTGGGTTTCGGCCACGCCAAGGTTGTTCGTCGGCTCGTCCAGAATGATGAGATCGCTTTCGAAATGCATCGCGCGCGCGATGGCAACCGCCTGCCGCTCGCCGCCCGACAGCGATCCGATAGGGGTGGTGGGCGGAATGTTCTTGGTGATCCCGACGCGCCGCAGCAGGTTTGCCGCCACATCGTTCATCGCCGCCTGATCCATCCAGTCCAGAAACCCCGGCCCCTTGCGCAACTCGCGCCCCAGAAACAGGTTTCGTGCTATGGAAAGCTGGGTAACAAGCGCGCTGTCTTGATATATTGTTTCGATGCCCTGAGAGATCGCATCGTTTGTGGATCGCAAACGAACCTCGCGCCCTTTGATGCGGATTTGCCCCGAGGTGTAGGGCACCGCCCCCGAAAGCACCTTGATCAAGGTCGACTTTCCGGCCCCGTTGTCGCCCAGCAGACCCACGATCTCGCCCCGCCGGATGCTGAGGTTGACGTTGTGCAGGGCATGGATACGTCCGTAGAACTTTTCGATGTTGCGCATTTCGACAAGCGGTTCATCCATGTCAGACCCCCTCATTGTGGCGGCGTTCAAGCGCGGCATGCAGCGCCATCATCCCAAGGATGATCGCCCCGATGAAGATGTTGTAGGCCAGTCCGGGCACCCCGATCAGCACGATGCCATTGCGCATCAGCCGCAGGATCAGCACGCCAAGGACCGTGCCGATGATGGTGCCCCGCCCCCCGGTCAGGACGGTACCGCCGATCACCACCATGGCGATCACCTCAAGCTCATACCCCACGCCGGAATTGGGGTTGGCCGCAGACACGCGGATGGACGAGATCACGCCCGCCAACCCCGCCATCGCCGCCGAGAGCATGAAGAGGATCAGCTTCACGCGGTTTGTCGGCACGCCCCTGTTGCGCGCGGCCTGCGGGTTGCCGCCGGTCGCCTGAATCCAGTTTCCAAACCGTGTGCGGGTCAGCAGGATGTGGAACACGACCGCCATCAGGATGAACCAGATCAGGCTCATATAGATGCGCAAGCCACCGATGTAGAAATCGCCCACCAGCAATGTGGCAAGCCACTGATCGCCCGCATCCCAAGTGCGCTGCGGAAATCCGCTGGTCAGCCAGAGCGCCGATCCGCGTACCACCAGAAGCATCCCCAAGGTCACAAGGAATGAGGGAATGCCAAGCCGGGTCACGAAAAGCCCGCTGACAAACCCGATCGCCAGCGCGATTGCCAGCGCGATCAGGAAGGCGGGGAAAAGCGGCAAGGTACCTGCGTTGAAGAAGGCCCACATCACCACTGGGGTGAAGCCGAAGACCGACCCCACCGAAAGGTCGAACTCGCCCGCCGTCATCAAAAGCGTCATGGCCAGCGCGATCAGGCCAAGCTCGACCGTGAAGGTCAGCGCGTTCGAGATGTTTGTCAGCGACAGGAATGCAGGGTTGATCGAGGTGAAGGTCCCCAGCATCAGGACCAGCAGGACCAGCGGCCCGAATTCGGGCATGGCGATGAACAGCCGGATCAGGCCGGGGCTCCGGGGCGGGCTGCCCGCGTCGGTGTCAGACATGGGGGAATTCCTGGCGAATGGATCAAGGCTGCCTGCGGCGAAACCCGCCGCAGGCATCGGGCTTTGCGTCAGTTGCCGCCCATGATCTTGTCATAGGTCGGCGCCGTGTCCGCCTCGTAAAGCGCGCCGGTGATGATGTCGAAGCCGACGGGAATGCCGCTCGATTCCATCAAGAGCGACGACAGGCACATGTAGGATGTGGCCTGCGGATCCTGCCACATCGCGGCAGACACATAGCCCTCCATCACCTCCTGCGTGGTGTCGAGCGAATTGCCCCAACCCACCACCGGAATGTCGCCGGGCTTCAGGCCCGCCTGATCCCACACCCGCTTGACCGATCCCGTCACCATGTCGCCAAGGCCGATCATGGCGCTGATCCGGTCGCGGTTTGCGGTGATGTAGTCGGTCATGCGCTGGATCACCTCGGCCTGATCGAGCGTCGCGTCGGTCACTTCCCAGGTGATGTTGAGCGGCGTGAAGACCTCGGCGATGCCCTTCTCCTCTTCCACTCCATAGGAAGCGCCGGGCACCTCGACCGGCATCCAGACAAAATCGCCCTCCTTCACCAGCCCCTTGTCCACCAGATACTGCGCCCAGGTACGGCCCACGTAGCGCAGATCCCCGCCGACATAGGCATTCCAGTCGGGGGCGCTATCGGGGGTGTTGAAGTTGACGATGGGAATTCCCGCCGCGCGTGCCTCGGCCACCACATCGACCATCGAGCCGGGATCGGGGCTTGTCGCGCATACCCCGTCTGCCCCGGCCGCAATCGCCGCGCGTACCGCCTCTTGCTGGCTCGGCACGTCGCCGGAATGGAACGAGGTGTTGACGGTATGGCCGGTGTCCTTGGCCCACTGCTCGGCCCCTTGCAGGAAATAGGTCCAGACCGGATCAGCCGGGCCGCCGTGCGATACCCAATAGAACGTCTTGCCGTCTTGCGCCAAGCCCGCCCCCGCCGTCAGGGCCAGCGCTGCGGCTGCCCCCAGAAATGATCGTCTATGCATGGTGTTTCTCCTCCTCCGTTGTTTTCCCCGACCGCAAGGCGCGGCACGGGGCCATTCGCCATTCAGACCGGCCCGGATCCCTCCCCGGATTCAAACCGTTCCGCGAATTGCCTACGTTCCTCCTCATTCATCACGACGAGATGACGGTTTTCGGGAAACGCCCCCTGTTCGACGTCCGCCGCAAACTCCCGGAAGGCCGCGATACGTTCGGCCTGAAGGCGGGCATTCTCGGCCTTGAAATCGCGGTAAACCTTGGAGTGACGGGGGATATGGCCATCGGTGTAGCCAAGGATATCGTTGGCAAACAGGTACTGCGCATCGCAGCCCGCGCCTGCCCCCATCGACCATAAAAGCACGCTTGTCCGGGTGGAAATGGCGGTGGCCACGGCTTCGGGCACCACCTCGATTTCCACGGCGAAGGCTCCGGCAGCCTCAAACGCCTTCACCTCGCGGAAGATCTGCATGGCCGCGTCCGCCGTCTTGCCCACCGCACGCAAACCACCCGTCCACGTGGCGCGCGACGGCACCAGACCCACATGCCCGACGACCGGAATGTATTCACGCGCGAGATATTCGACGGTTTTCAACGAGCCGGAACAATAGATGGCATCTGCCCCCCGCTCCACCGCATGGCCCGCCCAACGCAAGTAATCGTCTGCCGTGCCCGCCGTAAGATGCGTCTGGCCGGTCATGGAAAAGACCGACGGCGCATGATCGCGGTAGCGCGGGTCAAAGAGCACCTCGGGCGGGACCGAGGCAATGTCGATCCCCGCAGCCTCTGCGGCCGCGGCCTCTTCCAGCGTGAAATAGCGCAGCATCGTCATCTGCCGCCGCCCCTTGGCGGCACGCAGATCGGCAACGGTGGGCAGGCGGCGTTCCATGCTCATGGTATGTCCACCCAGACCCGACCAGCCTCGACCTTGGCCGCGTAAGTCCGCAGGTCGATGCAGACTGGCGCGCGCTTGGCCTTGCCCGTGCGGTAGTCGAACAGGCCGTTGTGCTTGGGGCACTCGATCTCGAAATCCATCACCAGCCCGTCCGCAAGATGTACCTGCTCGTGCGTGCACAGCCCGTCAGTGCAGTAAAAGGCGCCGTCCACGCCATGATAGATCGCAAAGCTGCGTCCGCCGTGATCCCAACGGATGACATCTTCTGCGTCGATGTCAGCGGTGCTGCATGCGTCAACCCAAGGCATGGTGGCCTCCGTGAATGGCGCGGCGCCCCCCCTCCCCATCCCTCCCCCACGAGAAAGGTGGGAGGTGTAATGATGCGCCGCGCCGTGCAAGGGTCGGCGCTGTAAGGCACCGAGCCCACGCATGGGCAGAGGATGGGGGTGCGGACGACCGTTTCGGGTGCGCGCTCATGCTGAAGCCCGTTCCGGCACTGCGCGGTGCAGCACCTCGCGGTAGGGGCGTGCGGTCGGTGGCAACTGGCGCTTAAGATAGTATCCCGGCTCGCGCCGCTGGCGCAGCACGGCGGCGAAAAGTTCGGCATAGGCGGCCCCAATCGACGGGTTCGCAGGCGGCAAATCGTGCTTGATCGCCTCGTGCAGTGCGGGCAGCGCGTAATAGGGCACCATCGGGAACATGTGATGTTCCACGTGGTAGTTCATGTTCCAGTAAAGCCACCGGCTAACAGGGTTCATATAGACGGTACGGCTGTTAAGGCGGTGATCGACCACATCCTCGGCCAGCCCACCGTGCTGCAGAAGGCCGGTCATGATCATGTGCCAGGCGCCGTACACGCGCGGCCCCCCGATCAGCAGAAAGGGGATGACAGCCTTCCAGCCCATTCCGGCCGCCAGCATCCCGAGACTGGCAGCCACCGTCGCAGCATAGATCGCCATATGGATCCGCGCCCAGAAGACGGCCTTTGGTTGCTCGCTATCCGGAATGTAATCACGCTCGTCGGCCGACAGCACGCCCGCCGCATTGCGCGCCAGCACCTTCAGCGAGGACCAGGCGTCCACAATCCCGACGTAGGCCAGCGCCTTCAGCACCAGCCTGACCGGATGCATCCAGGCAATCTCGGCGTCGCGACCCACGATGATGGTATCGGTGTGGTGGCGCGCGTGGCTCCAGCGCCAGTTGACCGGGTTGCGCATCACCTGGAACGACGCGATGTGATAGACCACATCGTTCATCCAGCGGGTGCGGAACGCCGTGCCATGCCCGCATTCATGCCAGCGGGAATCGCAGGCCGATCCGTAAAGCACGCCGTAGGCCAGCCAGAACGGCACCGCCATCCAGGACCCCCAGAACCAGGTGCCCCCCACCGCAAAGACGAGGTGCAGCAGCACCCAAAGCACCGTGTCGCGGATCGCAGGCCCGTCGCGGCGCTGCATCAGCGCCTTCATCACCTTGCGCGGCACTTCGGTGTGGTACCAATCCGCCGCCGCAAGCCCCGTTTCTACCGCATGAGCGGCCTCGGGACCGGTCAGAGAATAATCGCGTGCCTTCACAATCATTGCGACCATCTCCCCCCTCCATGCAGCGCGTCTGAAGCCTGACGATTTCAACTCTGAGGGCCAGGCTCAAACCGGAAACACATCAGATTGCATCAGATCGCCTGACATTGCGCGCAGAATGCCGCAGGCTCCGGCCACAGTTGGCAGCTCACGAATCGAAAGGGCGCGTGCCGGAATGGGACACGGCACGATCGCAGATATCGCCCGCAGCGCGGGCGTTTCGACGGCGACGGTTGACCGCGCCTTGAACGGGCGCGCGGGCGTCAGTGCCGCCAACCGCCAGCGCGTGCTGAAGGCCGCGCGCGATCTGGGCTACCTGCCGTCCGAAGGCATGGTCCTGCTGCCCGCGCGCCCGGCGCATCTGCAGTTCCTGATCCCGTTTCGCCACAACGCCTTCATGCGCGAGGTGACGGCCAGCATCACGGAATTTGCCGCCTCGCTGCCGATGGTCGCCAGTTGCACCATCCTGCCGGTCGAGGGGATCGGACCGGATGAATTGATCCTTGCGCTGGATGGCCTTTCGCTGCGCACCGAAGGCGTGGGGCTGATCACCACCGATCATCCCCGCAGCAGGGCCGCCATTGCGCGGCTCTGCGCGTCTGGCGTGCGCGTCGTCACCATCGCGTCCGATGTGCTGGACACACCGCGCGCGGCCTACGTGGGGGTGGACAATTTCGTGGCCGGGCGGACAGCGGCCCAGATCATGGGGATGATGGCGCAGGGGCGCCCGGGTTCGGTGGGCCTTTTCCTCGGCTCGCATGATTTTCACGGCCACCGCGAACGCGAAGCGGGGTTTCGCGCACTCATGGCCACGCACTATCCGCATCTCCGCCTGCTTCCGGCAGCCGAGACGGGCGAAGACAGCGCCCGCTCGCGCGCCTCGATGGCCAATCTTCTGCGCCGGGCGGGCGATCTTGTGGGCGTCTATTGCGTCGGCGCAGGGCGCACGGGTATCGTTGAGGCGATCCGTGCCAGCGGGCAGAGGGAGCGGCCGTTCGCCGTGATGCACGATCTGACCGAAAATGCGCGCAAATGGCTGGCTGAAGGGACCATCGATGCGGTCATCGACCAGAATGCAAGACTGGTGGGGGAACAGGCGGTGATCCGGCTTCTGGGGGCGATTGCCGCGACAACGCCGCTTCTGCCTGCCCGCAATATCGAACCCCGGATCATCCTGCGCGAGAATCTGCCCGCTGGGCCAGACCCATGAACGTCACCCTCGAAGGCAAAATGATCGTGGTCACCGGCGCGGCCAGCGGCGTGGGACGTGAGATAGCAAAAGCCGCCGCCGAGGCTGGCGCGGGGGCCATCCTGCTGACCGACCGGAATGCCGAGGGCTGCGACGCAGTGGCCGGGGCGCTGCGCGACAGGGGGGCAATCGTTGTAAGCCACGTGGCCGATCTTGCCGATCCTGCTGCAGCGCAAGCGATCTGCGCCGCAGCCATCGCCAGCTTCGGGCGGATCGACGGGCTGGTGAACGCGGCCGGACTGACCACCCGCGCCTCTGTGGCCGAAGGGCGTCCCGAAGACTGGGATCAGCTTTTTGCCGTCAACACCCGCGCAGCCTTTTTCCTGATGCAGGGCGCCATCTGCGACATGCTGGCGCGGGGCACAAACGGGGCCATCGTCAACATCCTTTCGATGAACGCCCATTGCGGCACGCCAGAGCTTGCAATCTATGCCGCGACCAAGGCCGCGCTTCTGACCCTGACACGAAATGCGGCCGAGGCTCACATGGCCGACCGCATCCGCGTGAATGGCATCAACCTTGGCTGGACCCTGACGGAGGCAGAGCACCGGATGCAATCCCAGGTGCTGGGCAAGGGCGAGGGCTGGATGGCAGATGTTGCCGCCACCCGCCCCCTTGGCCGTCTTCTGGTGCCGGAAGAGGCCGCCAGACTTGCGCTTTTTCTGCTGTCGGACACCTCTGCCCCGCTTAGCGGCGTGGCCATCGACCTTGAACAGAAAGTATTGGGCGCGCCTTGACCGGCGGGAAGCGGACCGAAATGGATTACGAAACCCTTGTCCAACTTCTCGTCTCCCGGCGAGACACGCTGAGCCGCCGCCATGCGCAAGTGGCGCGCTTCTGTCTGAACCACCCCGAGGAGGTCGCCATCAACACCATCGTCCGTCTGGGCGAGGTGGCGGACGTGCCTCCTGCCACCTTCACGCGACTGGCGCAGGAACTCGGGTTTGCAGGGTTCCCCGAACTTCAGGCCGTGTTCCGCGAGCGTGTTCTGGGCCCGGGCCCGTCATATTCCGAGCGACTGTCGGACCTCAGTGAACCGCCGGGCCCAAGTGATGTGGCCGACGTGGATTTCGAGCATCCCGAACGGGTGTTCGAGATCATGACCCGCGCCGCTATCCATTCGCTCTTGCGGATCGAGCAGAACCTCGACCGGTCGGTGCTGCAGCGTTTCGTCACTGATCTGGCGGCGGCAGAGGCCGTGCATATCCTTGCCGCGCGCGGCGCATTCGGGATCGGGGCCTATCTTTTCTATGGCCTCGCCAACATCGGGATGCGCGCGCATCTGATGGACAATCAGGGTTCCATGCGGGCCGAGCAGGCGATGGCGATCGGGCCGCGCGACGTGCTGCTGGCGATCACCTTCGACGACTACACCCCCGAAACGGTCGATACGACGCGCATGGCGGCGGCGCGCGGGGTGCCCATCCTTGCCGTGACCGACAACGAGCTTAGCCCCATCGCGCAGCTTGCCCGCCACGTGCTGTTCGTCAAGGAAGCCAAGCTTGGCCATTTCCGGTCACAGGTGCCGGCTCTGGTCTTGGGACAATCGTTGATCGTCAGTACCGGCAGGATGCTGGGCCAACGAAAGTGATTTTTCATATTGGGAAGAATGAAAAATCACTTGTGAAGTCGGATGGCGTTTGAGAGGATGTCTGCGGGGGGATACGAATCGTGGTGGCAGCGGCACATTTCGATTTTGGCGACGCGCGCGTTCTGGTCGTCGGTGCAAGCCGCGCAGGTATCGGCGCCGATATCGCACGGTCGTTTCTGGCTGCGGGGGCAATCGTCACGATCACCGGTATTGAGGCCGAACCTGCCCCCGAGGATCAGGGCCGCTTTGCCTATGTTCAGCTTGATGTGCGTGACAACGCGGCCGTCACTGACCTTGCCGCAGCGACCGACCGGCTGGACATCCTGGTCAACTGCGCCGCGATTACGGCAAGGGGCGAAGAGATGGAGCCTGCCTTCTTTGCCAAGGTCGTCGATGTGAACCTGCATGGCAGCTTTCGCACCGCACTTGCGTTTCACCCGCATCTGAAGGCGGCTGGCGGAGCGCTGATCAACATCGCCTCGATGTATGCGGGCTTCGGCAGCCCCCGGAACCCCGCCTACGGCGCCAGCAAGGCCGCCGTGGCGCAACTGACGAAATCGCTTGCGATTGCATGGGCGGGCGATGGGATTAGGGTGAACGCCGTCTCACCCGGCTTCATCGTGACCGAACAATCCGCCCGCAGCCGCACTGACCCCGCGCATGTGGCAGCTGTCGCCGCGCGCACACCCCTTGGGCGTTGGGGTCAACCGTCAGACATCGGGGGCACCGTCCTTTTCCTTGCCTCTACCAACGCAAGTTTCATTACCGGAACCTGCATCAACGTGGACGGGGGCTATTCCATTGCCTGACCTGCCGATCCCCAAAAGGCACGCAAGATGACCGGCGCCGCGATCATCGGCACGGGCTTTATCGGCGCCGTCCACCTTGGCGCGCTTCGACGGCTTGGCATCGACGTGCGCGGTGTCCTGGGCAGCACCGCCGAACGGGGGGCTGAGCGGTCGGCGGCTTTGGGGGTTCCCCGTGCCTATGCCTCGCTGGAAGATCTTCTTGCTGATGACATGGTGCAGGTCGTGCATGTGACCTCGCCGAACCACGCGCACTACCCGCAGGTGAAGCAGATCCTTGCGGCCCGTCGGCATGTGATATGCGAAAAACCGCTGGCCATGACCGCTGCGCAATCGGCCGAGATGGTGGCACTGGCGTGCGCCAGCGGGCGTATCGCCGCCGTCTGCTACAACGTCCGCTTCTATGCGCTGAACCAGCACGCGCATCAGATGGTGCGCGATGGCGGGCTTGGCGATATCCGCTTCGTGTCAGGCCATTACCATCAGGACTGGCTGGCGCGCTCAACCGACTGGAACTGGCGGCTGGAGCCTGATCAAGGCGGCACGCTGCGATCGGTCGGCGATATCGGCACGCATTGGATGGACCTTGCCAATTTCGTGACCGGCCAGCGCCCGACGCATGTGCTGGCCGAACTCGCGACCTTCCTGCCCGAGCGGCAAAGGCCAACCGGGCCGGTAGAGACCTTCGCGGCATCCGCAGGGTCGACAGAGGCGCGGCAGGTCACCACAGACGATGCTGCAATGATCCTGCTGCGCTACGCAAACGGCGCGCGAGGCGTGCTTTCGACCAGCCAGATCAGCTTTGGCCGCAAGAATGAACTGGTGTGGGAGGTGGCAGGGTCCACAGCCTCCGCCGCGTGGAATTCCGAAGCGCCGGACCAGCTCTGGATCGGGCATCGCGATGCGCCGAACCAGATCCTGCAACGCGACGCCAGCCAGATGAACGCCACCGGTCGCGCAGCCGCCAGCCTGCCCCCAGGGCATGTCGAGGGCTTTGCCGACAGTTTCTGCGCGCTCTTCCGGCAGGTCTATGCCGATGTGGCAGCGGGCGCGCGGGGGCCTGCGTCCACCTACGCGGGCTTCGAGGATGGGCATTTCGAGATGCAGTTCTGCGATGCCGTGATCCAAAGCGCCGCCTCGGGCGCTTGGACGGCGATCTGACGGGGGAATGACGATGAAACTGGGATTGTTGACCGCTCCCTTTCCCGACCTCAGCCTTGACGCGGTGGCCGACTGGACCGCCTCGGTCGGCATGGAAGCGCTGGAGATTGCCTGCTGGCCTGCCACCGCAAGCGAGACGCGGCGCTACGCAGGCACGTCGCATATCGACGTGGCGACCCTCAGCACAGGGATCGCAGCCGATATCCGCGACCGCCTTTTGGCCAAGGGAATCACGATTTCGGGGCTAGGGTATTACCCGAACCCGCTGCATGCCGATGCAGCCCATCGGGAACCGGTGATCGGGCATTTGAAGAAGGTCATCAGTGCAGCCGCGATGCTGAATGTGCCCGTCGTCAACACGTTCCTTGGGGGCGATCGCGCCTTGCCACTGGATGAAAACTGGGCGCGCGCGCAGGCGATCTTTCCAGACGTCGTGGCTCATGCCCGCGATCAGGGCGTTACCCTCGCCTTTGAAAACTGCCCGATGATCTTTTCGCGCGACGAATGGCCGGGCGGGCACAACATCGCCTATTCGCCAAAGATCTGGCGGCGCATTTTCGAGGAATGGGAAGGGGTTGGCATGAACTTCGACCCCAGCCACCTTGTCTGGCAGATGATCGACCAGGGCCGCTTCATCCGCGAATTCGGCGCGCGCTTTGCCCATGTCCACGCCAAGGACGTGATGATCGACCGTGACGGGCTTTATGAGAACGGCGTGATGTCGGTCGGAATGGGCTGGCAGGTGCCGCGCATGCCGGGGCTTGGCGATATCGACTGGGGCGCGCTATTCTCAGGCCTCTACCGCGTCGGATACGATGGGGCGGTGATCATCGAGCACGAGGATCGCGCCTTCGAAGGGACAGAAGAAAAGGTCAAGCGCGGCTTTCTGCTCGCGCGGGATATCTTGCGGCCTTACATCAAGTAAGCCTGCCAATACAAAGAAACGGCTACATATTTCAATGGGAGAGAGACGAATGAAGAAATTGCTTACGGGTGCCGCCGTCCTGATGCTGGGCAGCGCAGGCATCGCAGCCGCCGACGGCTACAAGATCGGCATCTCGAACACCGTGCAAGGCAACGGCTGGCGGGAAGAGATGGTCTGCGCAATGAAGGCGCAGGCGCTGGCGTCGGGCAAGGTGGCCTCGCTCAACATCGCGCACCGCAATACCGATGCCGCCGGTCAGGGTGAGGATATCCGCAACCTGATCGAAGCCGGGGTCGATGCCATCGTGCTGAACCCCGCCAACCCCGAAGGCATCAACGATGCCATCAAGGCGGCCACCGACAAGGGTATCGTGGTGGTCGCGGTCGATCAGGGCGTGACCGAACCATCGGCCTACATCGTGTCGAACAACCAGGAAGAATATGCCTACCTGGGCGCCAAATGGCTGTTCGAGACGATGGGCGGCAAAGGATCGGTGGTCTACATGCGCGGCGCGGCAGGTGCGTCTGCCGATGATGACCGCAACAAGGGCTTTCAGCGCGCGTTGGCCGAATACCCGGATGTGAAGGTCGCGCATGAGGTGTTCACTGGCTGGCAGCAGGATCAGGGCAAGCAGCAGATCCTTGATTATCTGGCGACGGGCATTCCCTTCGAAGGTGTCTGGACCAGCGGCATCGACAACGTGATCGTGGATGCCTTCGTGGAAAGCGGCGCGCCGCTGGTGCCGATCGTCGGCGCCGACAACGCGGGCTTCGTGGGGCAGCTTGCCACTGTCGAAGGCTTGAAGGGCGCCGCCGTCACCAACCCCGGCTCCATCGGCGGGGCGGGCGTCACGCTGGCGTTGCAGCTTCTGGACGGGCAGACACCGGCGGAAAAGACGGTGCTGGTCAACCCCTCGCTCTGGGCCAACACCGATGACGCAGGCAAGGCCATGATCGCCGGGGCACAGAACCCCAATCTTGATCCCGAATGGCCTGTCTCGGTCTCGATCCCGGATTGGACCACCTATTCGATGGACCAGATCATCGCCTGCAAGGGCCCGGGTGAGTGACAGGCACCCTGCCCCCGGCGCACCGCCGGGGGCCGCTTCCGGGGCGGGATCGACGTGACATGACCAGCGGTGAAACGGCCGCGCCGCGGCTGGACGCAACCGGCGTCTCGAAACGCTTTGGCGCGGTCGTGGCGCTGAGCGATGCCTCGCTACAGGTCGCACCGGGCGAGGTTGTGGCCCTGATGGGTGCCAATGGCGCGGGCAAGTCGACGTTCGTGAAGATCCTGACAGGCGCCCTGAGACCGGACGGCGGCACCATCCGGATCAAGGGCAAGACCCGTCTTGCCGCCTCGCCTGCGGCCGCGAGACGGTCGGGGCTGGTGCCCGTCTATCAGGAACCCTCGCTGATCCCCGATCTGACCTTGCGTGACAATCTGCGCCTGGGCGACACGCCGGTCGATGCCTTCCGGCACTGGACCGAGGCGCTGGGCCTGCCCGGCCTGCGGCTGGATGATCCGGCCGGGCAACTTTCGCTTGCCATGATGCGCGTCGTCGATCTGGCCCGTGCGCTGGCCATCACGCCGGATGTCCTTCTTCTGGACGAGATGACAGCCGCCCTGCCCGCAGATCTTGTGCGCCGCGTGCTGGATGTGGTGCGCCAGCAGGCCGACGCCGGGCGCTCGGTCGTCTATGTCTCGCACCGCTTTGCCGAAATCGCCGAGATCTGCGACCGCGCGACCGTGCTGCGCGACGGTCGCACCGTAGGCTCGGTGTCCATCGCGCCGGGGGTCGAGGATGACATCATCGAAATGATGCTGGGCGGGCGTATCGGCACGGCGGTCAAACATGCCCCCTCTGCCGCAAGGGCCACCAGCAGCACCCCCCGACTTGCCGTGCGCAATCTTGGCGCCGGGCGCAACCTTACGGACGTGTCGTTCGAGGCGCGGCGGGGCGAGGTTCTGGGGATCGTGGCGCTGGAAGGTCAGGGCCAGGACGAGCTTTTCGATGTGCTGGCGGGCTTTCGCGCGCCCGACCGTGGCGGGTTCGATATTGACGGAACGCCCGCCCGCTTTTCCGACCCTGCAGATGCGATCCGCGCGGGCCACACGTTCGTGCCCGGCAACCGGGCCGACGCGCTGATGATGCAGCAGTCGGTGCGCGACAACATCGCCCTGCCCTTTTCGGCCCGCCCCGCAAACTGGGGCCGCGTGAACCTGGCACGGGAAGGCGCGCGCGTGGCCGATGCCATCGCGCGGCTGCAGATCGACACGCGGGCGCAAGGCGAGGTACGCAGGCTATCGGGCGGCAACCAGCAGAAGGTGACCATCGGGCGCTGGCTGGCAACGGGGGTGGAGACGCTTCTCCTCTTCGATCCCACCCGGGGCATCGACGTGCGCACCAAGCGCCAGATCTACCCGTTGGTCCGGGAGCTTGCAGAAAGCGGCGCCCTGGTGCTGTTCTATACCTCTGAGCTTGAGGAGGTACGGCTGGCCTGCGACCGGGCCGTGGTCATCTTCAACGGAAAGGTGGTCGATGTGATCGACGCTGGCCATGCCGATGACGCCACCCTGATGCGCGCGGCCTATGGGCTGACGGTGGCCGAGGCCGGGGCGCCGGCAGCATGACCTTTCTGCGGCGCCACGGCTGGATCGGTGGCCTTCTGGCGCTGCTCGGGCTTTTGCTGGTCGCGACGCGGCTCATTCAACCCAACTTCGGGGCCTCGGGTCTGGAATCGCTGGGCCGCTCGGCCCTGCCCTTTGCCCTTGCCACAGCCGCGCAGGCCGTCGTCGTAATCGCGGGCGGGGTGGATTTGTCCATCGCCTCCATGATGGCGGTGGCCAGCGTAACGGCAGCGGTCATGATGGCGGCGGGTGTGGATACTGCGCTGGTTGTGCCCGCCGTCCTCTGCCTCGGCCTCGTCATGGGGGCGATCAACGGCGCGCTGATCGTGCTGACGCGGGTGCCCGATATCGTGGTGACGCTGGCCATGCTTTTTGTCTGGGAAGGCGTGGCGCTCTTGATCCTGAACGCGCCGGGCGGACGCGCCGACCCTGCCTTGCGCAGCCTGATCATCGGGGGGGTTACCCTGCCCGGCCTGCCCGAGGCCTGGACGATCTGGTTCCCCAAGGGCGTGGTGGTGCTTGCGCTGGTGATCGCCGTGATCTGGGTGCCGCTGCGGCGCTCGAAACTGGGCCTTTCAATCTATGCCGTGGGCAGCGATCCACTGGCCGCGTTCCGTTCGGGTGTGGCGATCGGGCCCACGCGCGTGGCGGCCTATGCCTTGGCGGGGCTCTTTGCCGCCATCGGTGGCCTTGCCCTGACGATGAGCACGGGCATCGGCGAACCCATCCCCGGGCCCTACCTTCTGGCCTCGGTCGCGGCGGTCGTGCTGGGCGGCGTGGTGCTGGGCGGCGGTCGCGGGGGATTGCTTGGCCCGATCATCGCGGTCTTCATCCTGCGTCTTGTCCGGCTCGACCTGACGCTCTTGGCCGTCGATCCCAACGTGACCACGATCATCGAAGGCACGATCATGGTGGTGGTCGTGATGATGGGCGGCCTTCTGGCCGCGAAGGGGCGAAGATGAGCGATACGGGCAACCCCAACGTCAGCGACCGGATAAGCCTGATCGTGCGGGACTATCCGATCCTGCCGTTGGTGATCCTGCTCTTCATGCTGATCGCGGCGCTCGAGGTGATGCGCCCCGGCATCGTCAACGAACGCTGGATGGCCAACACGATCAAGTTTGCAATCCCGCTGGCCATGCTCGCGGCCTGCCAGACGCTGACGATGCTGACCGGCGGGATCGACCTTTCAGCCGGGGTGGCAGCCACCGTCACCGCCTTCGTGATGGCCACGCAGGTGTCGATCCTCGGCACGCCGGGCGCGATCCTGATTGCCCTTGTCCCTGCGATTCTGATCGGCCTTGTCAACGGCTTTGGCATCGGGATCTGCCGCGTGCATCCGCTGATCATGACGCTGGGCACCGGGCTGATCGCGACCGGCTGCCTGCAGGTCTATCAGCGTTTTGTCATCGCCACGGGGTCCAGCGTGCCGGATATCCTTTCCTGGCTCGGCACCGGGCTGACAGGGGGGGTGCCGAATGCGCTTTTGCTGTTCCTGCCGTTCGCCGCACTCTTGATCTGGGGCCAGCGCCGCACCGGTTTTGGCCGCCTGCTTTACGCGATGGGCGACAATGAACGGGCCGCAAGGCTGGCCGGCGTCCGGGGGTGGCAGGTCTATCTGGCGCTTTATGCCCTGTCCGGTCTGGTCGCCGGGGTGACGGGGCTGTTGTACGTGGGGCTGATCAAGGCACCCTCGCTTTCACTCGTGGCCCCGCTGATGCTGCCCTCGGTCGCGGCAGCGGTGATCGGGGGCACCTCGATCTTCGGGGGCCGTGGGGGATATGCGGGCACGGTTCTGGGGGCGCTGATCCTGACCGTGCTTGGCACCATGCTGACGCTTCTGCAGATGCCCGAGGGCGCGCGGCGCATCCTGTTCGGCGCGATCATCCTGGCGGTGACGGCCATCTATCTGCGGCTGACGCGCGATAGCTGAGGGAGGTTAAGGAAATGGCACGGTTCCGCGTTGCGGGCATCAGTTTCGATCACATGCACATGGGCGATCTTCTGCGCCTTGTCGCGGCACATCCCGATGCGGAACTGACCGGCATCTACGATCCCGACCGCACCCGCATGCAAGCGGCGGTCGAGGCGTTCGGCATTCACGAAGCACGGGTCTTCACCGATTTCGACACCTGCATGGCGGCGGCAAAGCCGGATCTTGCGATCCTCTGCTCTGCCCCCGCCGCCCACGCGGATTACACTGATCGGCTGGCAACTGCCGGCGCGCATGTCTTCGTGGAAAAGCCCTTTGCATCCTCCATCGCCGATGCCCGACGGATGATCGCAGCGACAGAGGCTGCCGGAAAGGTGCTCGCGATCAACTGGCCGCTTGCCTGGGTGCAAAGCCACGTCACCGCCAAGCGGCTGATCGACGAGGGCGCGATCGGCGATCTGGTCGAGATGCATTTCTATGACGGCAATCGCGGCCCGCTCTATCATCTGGCCGACAAGGTGGAGGTATCCGCCGCCGAGGTCGAGCAGCAAAAGCCTGGATCGTGGTGGTACAAGACCGCGTCCGGGGGCGGCAGCCTGCGCGATTATCTGGGCTACGGCGCCACGCTGGGCACTTGGTACATGAACGGCGCAGCGCCGCTGGAAGTGACAACTGTGGTGGATGACGTGCCGAGGATCGAGGTCGATCAGCATTCCATCACGGTCTGCCGCTATGCACGGGGTCTCAGCAAGATGGAAACCCGCTGGGGCACATTCACCGATCCCTGGACGCACCAGCCGCAGCCGAAATGCGGCTTTGTCTTTGTCGGCACAGACGGCACGATCTCGAGCTACGATTACGAGGATCACGTGACGGTGCAGACGCGCGCCAACCCCGCCCCCCACCTTGTGGCGGCCGCTCCGTTGCCGGTGGGCAAGCGCAATGCCATCGAATACGTGCTTGGCTGTATCGCGCGGGGCGAGGCCATCGCAGGCCCTCTGTCGCCGCAAACCTCGCTCATCGGGCAGCGCATCGTCGATACGGCTGCGCGCTCTGCCCAGGAAAAACGCACGCTGGCGCTTCTGCCATGACCGGCGAAACCCCGGCCCCGGATACCTATGCGCTGAAATCGGCCGAAGTTGCCGAAATGGCGGTGCCCGAACTGCCCTGGCGCCCGCCGGGCCCGAAACTCTGGCGCCCCCGCATCGCGCTGGTCGGCGCGGGCGGCATCGCGGCGGCGCAACTCGACGCTTATCGCGGCGCAGGTTGGGACGTGGCGGCCATTTGCGGGCGCACGCTGCCAAAGGCGCAGGCACGCGCGGCCGAATTCTTCCCCAAGGCGCGCGTGACCGACGATCTGGCAAGCGTGCTGTCCGATCCCACCATTGACGTTGTGGATATCACGCCCCATCCCGCCGACCGCATCCCGATCATCGAGGCCGCCCTGCAGGCGCGCAAGCACGTGCTGTCGCAAAAGCCGTTCGTGCTCGACCTTGACACCGGCGACCGGCTGGTTGCCCTGGCACAGGCGCAGGGCGTGAAGCTGGCCGTCAACCAGAATGGCCGCTGGGCACCGCATCTTGCCTTCATGCGCGAGGCCGTGTGTGCGGGTCTGATCGGCGAGGTGATCGGCGCCCATATCTCGATCCACTGGAACCACGGCTGGATCGCTGGCACGCCCTTCGAGCAGGACCCGAACCTGATCCTTTATGATTTCGGCATCCACTGGTTCGACTTCCTGATGAGCGTTGCCGGCCCCCGAATGCGCTCTGTCACGGCGACCACCGCCTTTGCCAGGGGCCAGGCAGCAAAGGTACCCCTGATGGCGCAGGCGCTCGTGCGGATGGTGGGGGGGCAGGCCTCGCTTGTCTTCGATGGCGCCACGCCCTTTGGGCCGCGCGACACCACCTACATCGGCGGCACGAAGGGATCGTTGCAAAGCGACGGTCCCGATCTTGGCACCCAGTCCGTCACGCTGACCACCGCCGCGGGGCGGGCGCGACCTGCGCTGACGGGCACGTGGTTCAACGATGGATTTCGCGGCGCAATGGGAGAGCTTCTGTCAGCCATCGAGGACGGGCGCGAACCCTCCAACAATGCGGCAGGCAACCTCCAAAGCCTCGCCCTTGCCTTTGCGGCAATCGCTTCGGCACGGGATGGTGGCGAGGTGGGCGTGGGCGACGTGCGCGCCCTGCCCGTTTGACCGAGGAGAGGCGGATGCTGCGTGTTCTGATCGTCGGGGTGGGCAACATGGGGCAGTCGCACGCGCTGGCGCATCATGCCTTGGGCTCGCAGATCGTGGGGCTTGTGAACCGGTCCGCCACCCCGCTGCCCGCGCCGCTTGATGCCTATCCCCAATGCGCGACGTTCGAGGCAGGCCTCGCCCTCAAGCCCGATCTTGTGGTGATCGCAACATGGCCCGACACCCACGCCGATTTTGCTATCCGCGCGATGGAGGCGGGGGCGCATGCGTTTGTGGAAAAACCGCTTGGCACTACCGTGGCCGAGGCCGAGCGGGTGGTGGAAACCGCAGTCCGCACGAGGCGCAAGCTGGTGGTGGGCTACATCCTGCGGCACCACCCTTCCTGGCAGCGTCTGATCGCCGAGGCGCGCGCGCTTGGCGGGCCGTACGTCTTTCGGCTGAACCTCAACCAGCAATCCAGTGGCAAGGCCTGGGATGTGCACAAGGCGCTGATGGCCTCGATGTCGCCGATTGTAGATTGCGGCGTCCACTACGTCGATGTGATGTGCCAGATCACCGACGCCGCCCCCCAGCGCGTCCACGGCATCGGCCTGCGCCTCAGCAGCGAGATCGCGCCAGACATGTACAACTACGGGCAGCTTCAGGTGACCTTCGCCGATGGCTCGGTCGGCTGGTACGAGGCGGGCTGGGGGCCGATGATGTCGGAAACCGCGTATTTCGTGAAGGATATCATCAGCCCGAACGGATCCGTGTCGATTGCCGATACCGACAAGGGCGCGTCCGCCGATATCGGGGGCCACACCAGCGTCGGGCGCATTCTGGTGCACCGGCCCGCAGGCGATCGGGTGGTCACGCTGCCCGATGAGCCGGATCATCAGGCACTTTGCGAGGCCGAGCAGGCCTATACATGCCGCGCCATTATCGAGGATTTGGACCTTTCGCGGCACATGCAGGACGCCGTTACCTCGCTGCGGGTCTGCCTTGCGGCGGATGAAAGCATCCGCACCGGGCGCGTTGTGGTGCTTTAGGCGGCGCCGCGGGCAACCGAAGCCGCGCGTCACGCCTGACCCTGATTGATCGAAGCCCCGTTGCACCGTATGACACCAGCGGGGAACTGCCGGTCCGGCGCCGCACGTTGACCGGACAACACCCGAACATGAAGGCCGCGCAATGAAACGCTCCCGCATCAACGAGATCATGGCAGAGGCGGACGCGATGATCCGGCACCACGGTTTCGTCCTTCCGCCTTTCGCCGATTGGTCGCCCGATCAGTTCAGGTCGAACCGCGCGATAGCCCGCAACGTGATCGACGCCCGCTGCGGCTGGGACATCACCGATTATGGCGCAGGCCGGTATGACGAGATGGGCCTTTTCCTTTTCACCCTGCGCAATGGCCGTCTGGCCGACCTGCAGCGCGGCGGGGGCATGTGCTATGCCGAGAAGCTTTTGATTTCAAAGCAGGATCAGCTGTCGCCCATGCACACGCATTTGATCAAGGCAGAGGATATCATCAACCGTGGCGGGGCGACGCTCGTGATCGAGCTTTATGGGTCGGATGATCAGGGCGCCTTTGCCGAAGACAGGGGCGGCACCGTCTTTTGCGATGGGATCCGGCGTGATTTTGGCCCCGGCGAGAAGCTGCAACTTGCCCCCGGCGAAAGCGTCACCCTGATGCCCGGCGATTGGCACGCTTTCTGGGGCGAGGGTGGCAACGTGCTGATCGGTGAGGTCTCGACCGTGAACGACGACGAAACCGACAACATCTTCCGCGAACCCATCGGTCGCTTTGCCAGCGTTGAGGAAGACGTGGCCCCGACGCATCTTCTGGTCAGCGACTATCGCGGTTGGCTGGCATAGGCGCCCGAAATGACCACTCCCGAAGCCCTTCTGCGCCAGCTATTCGACCGCGCGGTCGAAGTGGCCGATCCGATGCGGTCGCTTGCCACGCATCTGCCGCCGAAGCCGTCCGGGCGCGTTGTCGTGATCGGCGCGGGCAAGGCCAGCGCCCGGATGGCCGAGGCGGTTGAG
>JBBSBE010000055.1:0-23773 GCA_038251625.1 Rhodobacterales bacterium | reverse complement strand
TTCTGGCTTGCCTCCGAGGGCCGCAGCGACCGGCTGATCCCGCATGCGATCTACAACGTCGATGACAAAGGCGAGATCAAACAAGAGATCGCCCTGCCCGAGGGCCTTCAGTCAAACGAAATTCGCTTTGGATTTGAGGGCATTACCGTTGCCGGTGATTGGCTCTGGATGGCCGTCCAGCGCGAATGGAAGGACGATCCCGAAGGGATGGTCAAGCTTGTGGCCTACAACACCAAGGAAAAGACCTGGGGCGCCGTGCACTATCCGCTGAACGAGCCTGCCGAGGGTGCCTGGATGGGCCTGTCGGAAATCACCCTGCACGGCGACTGGGTCTACATTGTCGAGCGGGACAACCAGATCGCGGACCGTGCCGAGACGAAAAAGCTGTTCCGCGTGGCGGCAAGCCAGATGGTTCCGGCCGATATCGGCGCGGCGCTGCCTGTGGTGGAAAAGGAAGAAGTGCACGATTTCCTTCCCGATCTTTTGTCGCTGAACGGATACGCCATGGACAAGGTGGAAGGCTTCTCCGTCGACGCGGCTGGCACCGGCTGGGTTGTGACGGACAATGACGGGGTCGACGACAGCTCTGGCGAGACGCTCTTTTGGTCGATCGGCGCCGTCGAATAAGCCCATGATCCCAGACTTGGAACAGCCCCCGCTGCAACGCATCGGGGGCTTTTTCGCCAAGGGCATGCTTACGGGGGGTTGACCGGCCCGCTCGCGCGGCGTCTCTTGCGGTAAACGTCCTGCCAGACAAGAGATTTGACCGTGAAATCACTCCTGACCCGCCTCGCCGGCATCCTTGCCCTGACCGTTCTTGCCGCCTGCGGCGCAACGCCGAAAGCGGAAAGCCCGCCGCAGATCGTGCCCGGCTACGAAGGTGTGCAGGATGGCGAGTTCTTCATCGCGCCCGTCGAGGCGCGTTTTCTGGGTGCAGGCGTTCCCCGCGAAGAGGTGGCCTATGCCGGTGACGAAGGCGCAGGCACCATCGTGATCGACACGTATTCGCGGCGGCTTTACTACATCACGGCCCCCGGCCAGGCATGGCGGTACACCGTGGGTATCGGACGCGAGGGCACGGCGTTGCGTGCGGGCGGCTCCATCGGGCGCAAGGCTGAATGGCCGTCCTGGACCCCCACGGCCAACATGCTGCGCAAGTATCCTGAATTGTACGGCCCCTATGCGGGCGGGCGTGCCGGGGGGCTGGAAAGCCCGCTGGGTTCGCGCGCGCTCTACCTCTACCGGGGCAAGCGCGACACCTATTACCGCATCCATGGGACAATCGACGATGCCTCGATCGGCCGTGCGTCGTCGGCGGGGTGTGTGCGTCTGTTCAACCAGGATGCGATCCATCTCTTCAATCAGGTGGACCCCGGGACCCGCGTGAAGGTCCGCAGTTACGAGGAAAGCCTTGCGCTGGAAGGGCCGTGGATGGACGACATCCACGGCAACGCCGTTCCGGATACGCAGGAAAACCGGACGGCGCTTGAAGCCGCGCTGGCGGAACAAGCGGCGCGTCAGGCTGCCAGCGCCGCCGCAGCCCCCACCGGAACCTGACACCGCCCGGAAAGGGCTGAATGGGCCGACTTCACCGCCATCGCCTTTTCCTTGTGGCGCTTGCCATCGGGATACTCGTCACGCTTGCGTCAAGGTTGATCGTGCGGGGATGGCAGGAGCAGGCCATCCTTGGTGCGGATGCGTTTTTCCTCAGTTATCTGATCCTTGCCCTTCGTCTGGCGCTGCGCCAAAGCCCCGAGGGATTGCGCGCGGCCGCCGTCGGCAGCGACGAAGGCCTGCCGCTGATCCTCATTCTGGCGGTTTTCATCATCATGCTCAGCCTCGCCACGATCTTCTTCGTGTTGAACCGCGACTCCGGGAATGATCCGCGGCTGGTCACCGTGGCACTGGCCGCTGTGCCACTTGGCTGGGCAACGCTGCATCTTCTGGCCGCGCATCACTACGCCGGGCTTTTCTACCGCGCGCGGCCGGGTGGTGGCGATGTGGGCGGGATCGACTTTCCCGGCGGGCGCGAACCGGGCCCATGGGACTTCACCTATTTCGCCTTTGTCATCGGGATGACGGCGCAGGTGTCAGACGCCACTGTCACGCGCACGGCCATGCGAAAAGCCGTGCTGGCGCATTCCGTCGTGGCCTTCTTCTACAACACCGTCATCCTTGCGCTTGCGGTCAATGCGGCGCTGGTCTTCAGCGGAAAGGGCTAGCCCTGCGCGGCCTTCCACGCCGCATAGCGCGCCTTGGTGTCGGCATTCATCGGATATAGCCCCGGCAGCGGCACCCCGCGCCCGACTTCCTCCATGATCCAGCCTTCCATCCGCTCCTGCTCGGGCGCCTCGGCCAGCACGGCATCCAGAAGCTTCGCCGGGATCAGCACGGCACCGTCGGCATCGGCCACCACCACATCGCCCGGCCAGACCGCCACGCCGCCGCAGCCGATGGGTTCGCCCCAACCGACGAACGTCAGTCCTGCAACCGATGGCGGCGCCGCCACCCCGTCGCACCAGACCGGCAAGCCGGTTCCCAGCACCCCGGCCAGATCGCGCACCACCCCGTCCGTCACCAGTGCGGCCACCCCGCGCCCCGCCATCCGCGCGCAGAGGATGTCGCCGAAAATCCCCGCATCCCGGATCCCCATTGCATCGACAACCGCGATGCACCCTTCGGGCATCGCTTCAATGGCGGCGCGGGTCGATATGGGCGAAGACCAGCTCTCCGGCGTCGCAAGATCCTCGCGCGCGGGCACGAAGCGCAGCGTGAACGCCTCACCCACCACGCGCGGCTGATCCGGCCGCAGGGGTTTCGTCCCCCGCATCCAGACGTTGCGAAGCCCCTTTTTCAAAAGCACCGTCGTTAGGGTGGCGGTGGACACACCCTTCAGCGTGTCGATGATCTGCGGATCCAGCGCCATGCGTATCCCCCTTGTTGAACCGACGCGATAGAGCACGGTGACACGTGGAACCGCAACCCGGTCAGACCGGTTTCAGGCACACGCGCGGCTCCGCCCCCCGCGCCCGTGCGCCGCAAGCCGCGCAATGCCAGGCGTCAGCGCCCTGCTGCCGGTCCAGCCGCCACCGGCACAATCGCGTCAGCCCCGAGCGCCGCCGCGTGATCCAGAGGTATCCGAGCACACCAAGGCCGAGGATCAGAAGAAGAAAGGGCAAGTGTCTATCCCATTCAGCCATACGTCACTGTCGGAATGCCATCCTAGCCCGTTTCGGGCGGGCAGTCCCGTGCGCCGGGCCCATGCAGAACCCGGACTTTGGGGATAGTCGCGGCCAGCGGGGTAAGCGATTGTATCTGAGGACTACATGACCATGCGGCGCCGATGCCCGTATGCGCCGAAGCTGCTGCCACCCGCTGTCAGAGAAGGGTGTCGTACAATGTGAAGATGCGGAAAACGTCCGGTAAAAGGTCTATGGGCCGACCGTGAAAGCAATCCTGCGGCGCTCCTTTTCGGCGTCCAAAATGACGCTGGGGCGATGTGTCACCAGATCGGTACTTTTCTGAGACCACCTTTTGCAAATTTCAGTCCCAAGAAAACGCGGTTTCCGAAATTGAGCAGGAACGGACTTGAATCTCTGGTTCCGCAAAGATCAGACAACCCGCTCAACCATCATCTTCTTCACTTCGGCAATCGCCTTCGCCGGGTTCAGGCCCTTGGGGCAGGTCTTGGCGCAGTTCATGATCGTGTGGCAGCGGTAAAGCTTGAAGGGGTCTTCCAACTCGTCCAGCCGCTCGGGCGTCGCCTCATCCCGGCTGTCGATGATCCAGCGGTAGGCATGCAGCAGCGCGGCGGGCCCGAGGTAGCGATCCGAGTTCCACCAGTAGCTGGGGCAAGAGGTCGAACAGCAAGCGCACATCACGCATTCATAAAGCCCGTCAAGCTTTGCGCGGTCGTCCACCGACTGGCGCCATTCCTTGGCCGGGCTGTTCGTCTTTGTCTCGAGCCACGGCATGATAGAGGCGTGCTGGGCGTAGAAATGGGTGAGGTCGGGGATCAGGTCCTTGACCACGGGCATGTGCGGCAGGGGATAGATCTTCACTTCGCCCTTCACCTCGTCGAGGCCGTAGATACAGGCCAGCGTGTTGATCCCGTCGATGTTCATCGCACAGGAGCCGCAGATCCCCTCGCGGCAGGAGCGGCGGAAGGTCAGCGTCGGGTCGATCTCGTTCTTGATCTTGATCAGCGCGTCCAGAATCATCGGGCCGCAGGTATCGAGATCCACGAAATAGGTATCCACCCGCGGGTTCGCGCCATCATCGGGGTTCCAGCGGTAGATCTGGAACTTGCGCACGTTCTTGCCTTGTGGCTTGGGCCACGTCTTGCCGGTCTGGATCTTGGAGTTCTTGGGCAGCGTGAACTGGACCATCGGGTGTTCCTCTCAGCGTCTTTGGCAAAGGATGCGCGGGGACGCCGCGCGATGCAATGTGGTGGGGGGCCGCAGGATCATCCAGTCCCCTCCGGGATCAGATAGGGCGGTTCGCCCGATTTGCGGATCACGCAGGCGGCATAGGTTTCACCCGTCCGCCGTCCCCCGCGCAGATCGCCCGACAGGCTGACGCCCAGGCCGCCCGATACACGCCCGCCGCTGCCGATGCCGATACCGACCGTGCCACGCGGCGAAACAACCTCGCGCGGGGCCTCGCGGCATTGTGCCTCGGCCTTGGACACCGGCACCTGTCCGCAGGCGGCGGGCAGGAACATGACGGGGGCAAGAAGCATGCGCAGGGTCATAGCCGCAGGGGCTGCAGCCCCCGTCCCGCGATGCAGGCGCTGGTCGGGGGGCGAAGTGCGATGGTCTGAATGCGCGCGATTGTGGTGGTGCCCGCGCGTGCGCCCACATCACGCGCCAGCGCCTCGCGCTCGTCCGCGCGTGCGTTCTGTATCACGCAGTCCGCTGCCTGATCGGCCTCGGGGCGCGGGTACTGGTTTGCAACGACGTTCAGCACCACCGACCGCGCGGCTGAATCCTCCAACCGCCCGGTCAGGGCCCCGGTGCCACAAGCCGCCACGACCAGACAGGACCCAAGCGCGGCCCACCGCATCAGGCAGGCACCGCTGCGGCAAGGCAGGCCACCACCTTGGGCCGCGCGACCAGACCTGCCACGAAGGCGTCTGCCTTCGGCCCACCATCCAGCGTGCCGGAATTGGGCAACGACAAAAGCTCCCCCTGCGTCAGGCCCTTCATCGCGCAATCCGAGGCCGCATCGGTCGGAACGCCCGGGGCCAGCGTGGCCAGCGGCGGCGTGATCCCTTCGCGCGTCACTTTCCGCGATTCGGCATAGACCGCCGCCGCACAGCCCGATTGCGCCAGTACGGCCAGCAACAGCAGAACCTTGCCCATCAATACACCCGCTCTTTCGGCGCGATCTTCTTCAGATCGATCCCGCCATCCTCGTGCTTGGTCAGGGGGTCCAGATGGACGGGCCGATAGCCCAGCGTCACCTTCGGCCCATCCACCCAAGCCAGCGAATGCTTGCGCCATTCTTCGTCGTTGCGCTTTGGGTAATCCTCGTGCGCATGCGCGCCCCGGCTTTCCTTGCGCGCCTCCGCCGCCACGATGGTGGCCAGCGCGTTCGGCATCAGGTTGGTCAGCTCAAGCGTTTCCATCAGATCGCTGTTCCAGATCAGGCTGCGGTCGGTCACGCGGATATCGTCCATCGCCCTCGCGATCTCGTCCATCTTGGCGCAACCCTCGCCCAATGTCTTGTCAGTCCGGAACACGGCGGCATCGGCCTGCATGGTTTTCTGCATGCTGAGCCGCAGCTCCGCCGTGCCGGTGTTTCCGTTGGCATGGCGCAGCGTATCGAAGCGGGACAGCGCGCGGTCCACCTCGGCCTTGTTCACTGCGTGGGGCGCCTCGGCGGGGTTCACGATGGTGCCCGCCCTGATCGCCGCCGCGCGCCCGAAGACCACAAGATCGATAAGCGAGTTCGATCCCAGCCGGTTCGCCCCATGCACCGATGCGCATCCCGCCTCGCCCACAGCCATCAGACCGGGGAAGATGCGGTCGGGATCGTCCGCCGTGGGCGAAAGCACCTCGCCCCAATAGTTCGTGGGAATGCCGCCCATGTTGTAGTGTACCGTCGGCAGCACGGGGATCGGTTCCTTCGTCACATCGACACCCGCAAAGATGCGTGCGCTTTCCGAAATGCCCGGCAGACGCAGTTCAAGCGCCTCTTTCGGCAGGTGGTTGAGATGCAGGTGGATATGGTCCTTCTCGGCCCCGACGCCGCGCCCTTCGCGGATCTCCAAAGTCATGCAGCGCGATACCACGTCGCGCGACGCCAGATCCTTGTAGGTCGGCGCATAGCGTTCCATGAACCGCTCGCCTTCCGAATTGGTCAGATATCCGCCCTCACCCCGCGCGCCTTCGGTTATCAGGCACCCGGCACCGTAGATGCCGGTCGGGTGGAACTGCACGAACTCCATATCCTCGAGCGGCAGGCCCGCCCGCGCCACCATGCCGCCGCCATCGCCGGTGCAGGTGTGGGCGCTTGTCGCGCTGAAATAGGCGCGGCCATAGCCGCCCGTCGCAAGCACCGTCATCTTGGCGTTGAAGACGTGCATGGTGCCGTCATCCAGCTTCCAGGCCACCACGCCGGTGCAGCGCCCATCGGTCATGATCAGGTCAAGCGCGAAATACTCGATAAAGAACTCCGCCTTCTGCTTCAGGCTTTGCCCGTAAAGCGTGTGCAGGATCGCGTGGCCCGTCCGGTCGGCGGCGGCACAGGTGCGCTGCACCGGGGGGCCTTCGCCAAACTCGGTGGTGTGGCCGCCAAAGGGGCGCTGATAGATCTTTCCCTCTTCCGTGCGGCTGAAAGGCACGCCGTAGTGTTCCAGCTCATAAACTGCCTTCGGCGCCTCGCGGGCGAGGTATTCCATCGCATCGGTATCGCCCAGCCAGTCCGACCCTTTCACGGTGTCGTACATGTGCCATTGCCAGTTGTCGGGGCCCATGTTGGCAAGGCTTGCCGCGATCCCGCCCTGTGCCGCGACCGTGTGGCTGCGGGTCGGGAAAACCTTGGTCACGCAGGCGGTGCGCAGGCCCTGCTCGGCCATGCCAAGGGTGGCGCGCAGGCCGGCACCGCCCGCGCCCACAACAACCACGTCATAATCGTGGGTCTCATACGTGTAAGCCGTCATGGGAACTCCTCAGAGCGCGATGCGGACAAGGGCGAAAAGCCCTGTCGCCATCACCGCGTAGGAAAGGGAAATCGCGCCGATGATCAGCGCCTTGCGCGTGGTGCCATGGGCGTAATCCTCGATCAGCGTTGTGGCGCCCCCTGCGAAATGGCGCATGCCCACGATCAGGACCAGCGCCGTCAGGATCGCGGGGAAGGGGCGCGCGAAGGTCTCGATCACCTCGGCCCGCGTGCCGCCCAGTGCCGCGCCAAAGACGAACACCCAGAACGGTACCAGGATCGCCAATCCAACGGCAGAGACCTGCATCGCCCAGTGATGTTCGGTTCCCGAATGGGCGGATCCTTTGCCCACGGCGCGCTTGCGGTCGGTCAGATAACGCATCTCTCCGCCCCCTCAGATGATGAAAAGTGTGATCACGGTCAGCACGACCGACCCGCCGATACAGGCCCAGCCCAGCTTTTCCGCCGTCGGAATATCAAGGCCACGCCCGCTGTCATAGTAAAGGTGACGTAGCCCGGCGAGGTAATGATACCAGACCGCCCAGAGCGAGCCGGTAAACACCAGATCGCCGAACCATGATGTCGCCACCGCGTTCGCAACCTCGAAATACCGCTCTGACGTCGCGGCGGCCAGAAGCCACCACACCGCCAGCACGATGCCGACGATCAGCGCATTCCCGGTGATCCGCGTCAGGATCGAGGTGATCGACGTCAGTTGCGGACGGTAAATCTGCAAATGTGGGGAAAGGGGCCGTTCAACCCGTTTCGCTTCAGCCATCTTCGGCTCCCTTGTCTCTGGCCGTCGCAGGGGCGGGCCCGGCGGCAACAGGATGGTTATCCCCCTTGCATAGCGGTTTTTCACGCCAAGTCACGCGGCGGAACGTCTCAATCTGCTGTTTCGGCAGGATGCAGGTGCAGAAAATCGCCGCATGTGATCACAATTTTCCAGCCTGTGATCACATGATGCCGACTCACCGGCTTCCGTCGTAGAGCGCCGCCAGATCGGCCGCATACTCGGTGCAGATCACGATCCGCTTCGCCCGTGGATCATAAAAGGCATTCGCCTCGTCGCAGGGTTCGACGGATACATCCACCCGTTCGGGCCAGCCGATTTCACCGTTGAGACGCCCGATTTCCGATGCGATCAACGTGGTCAGCGCATCCTGATCGCGCTTCTGAACCAGCCGCAATCCCGGCCCGTGGTCCTGCGGCGGCATGCCCGCCAGCCGTTCGTTCCAGGCCGATGATGCGGCTTCCGCTTCTTCCGGGCAGCTTTCCCAGCGCTCTTCCGCCAGCCCGAACTCCACCGCCAGCGCGGCGCGCGCATCGGGATCGGCGCCGTAGAAAAGGCAAACCAGATTGTAGTACCGCACAACGTCCAGACTGTGGGGGCCGGGTGGCGCCTTTGCGCCAACTTGCGCGTACAGCAGGAAAGCATCAGCCGTGGCCCGCACCAGCGCCTCGGCCTCTCTGTCCGGCCAAAGCCTGTCGATCATCAGCGCGGCAAAGGCATCGACCGCGTCTTCCTCGCCTGCATGTGGCAGGCCAAGCACGTCGATCAACGCGTGGCCAGCCTCGTGGTAAAGCCCTGAAACCAGATTGGCGCGCACGAACGCAGCCGCCGCCGGATCGTCGGGCAGCGCGCCAGCGTGCAAGGGCAGGCTGATAAGACAAAGGACGGATGCAATCCGCATGAGCCTTGATGCCACGCGGCGGCCCGACCGCTCAACCCGTCACAATGGCATCAACGCCCAGAAATCGAGATCCAGCAGCACCTCGGGCAGATACTTCCCGTCCGTTCCGCGCAGCGCAAAGGGCGCGCCCTTTGTGGCCACCAGCCGCAAGCGCATCGCGCCGACGCCGGGGGCGGCGGTCGCGGCCTTGTCCAGCACCTCGGTCCAGGCGCGCACGGTATCACCGGCAAAACAGGGGTTTGCATGGGTGCCCGCATTGATCGCGGCCAATAGGGGCGCGTTGGCCAGCCCGTTGAACGACAGCGCCCGTGCCAGGCTCATCACATGCCCGCCATAGATCAGCCGCCGCCCATCCTCGCGCGCGCCGGTATCGAAATGCACCCGCGCGGTATTCTGCCACAGGCGCGTGGCCATCATGTGCTCGGCCTCTTCCACCGTCACGGCATCGCTGTGGTCGATCTGCTCGCCCACATCATAGTCGCCCCACCGCCAGCGCTCTCCCGCAGCCGCGAAATCGTAATGGGCAAAGGTCAGCCGCTTCGGCACCACCAGCATTTCGGGGTAAACCGCCTCTGCCAGCACCGGCACCACCGGCGCCGGGGCGTGGGCCGCCGGGTCGCGCTTGCGCACCATCACCCAGCGCACAAACTCCAGCACCGGTTCGTCATCGCGGTTGAACCCACGCGTCCGCACCCACAAAACGCCCGTTGTCCCGCTGGAGTTTTCCTTCAGCCCGATCACCGTGCTGTCGGCCCGCAAAGTTTCGCCCGGATAGACGGGCTGCAGGAACCGCCCCTCGGCATAGCCAAGGTTCGCCACCGCGTTCAGGCTGATATCGGGCACCGATTTGCCGAAGACGGTGTGAAACGTGATCAGGTCGTCGAAAGGCGCGGCTGGCAGACCGCAACCGCGCGCAAACGCGTCGGACGATTGCAGCGCATGGCGGGCGGGGTAGAGCGCGTGATAAAGCGCCCGTTCGCCGCCGGACAGCGTGCGCGGCACAGCGTGGTGTATCACCTCGCCAAGGCGATAATCCTCGAAATACCGCCCCGGGTTTGTCTTCATCAGTGATCCCCGAGCTTCGTTTCCTCGGTGTAGATGCCCGGCGCGTCCTTCACCACCGCTTGCCCGCACCGCATCACCCCGCGCGCGGCGTCAAAGGCATAGGTCGGGCCGCCCTGCAGATGCCAACCCTTGTTCAGTGCGGCCGATACCTTGTGGCAAAAGACGGATGTGTCGTCGTCGCTTAGAAAGCGGTAAAGTTTCATCTCATCCCCCGAACGGATTGACGCCAAGCCAGATGTGGATGGCGGCCACGATCCCCATCACGACGACCGCACCCACCACGGCGCCGATCTCCTTGCCAACGGGCGCGGGCGGCGGCGGGTTCCATTCCGGGACGGCACGGTTGATCTGGACGACGGCCACGACCGCCCAGGCCAGAAGCCCGCCGAACAAGATCACTGACGCCAGATCGCCGTTCACCAGCAGATGCGCCACGGCCCAGGTCTTGAACCCGGTCAGTTGCGGATGCCGGATGACCTGCGTGATCCGCGTCTTCATCCCGCTGGCGGCGTAAAGATAGAAAGCCAGCAACATCAAAAGGTTGTTGAGGTGGATCAGAAAGGCCGGCGGATACCACAGGTTCACGACATTGGCGCCGCGATAGCCCACCACCATCAGCACGATCGACAGCAGCAATAGACCGGCGACCAGCCCTTTGCCTTTTTCGCCCCAGGCCGCCCGGCCCTCTGGCGACACGCGCTTCCACAAATGCGCGCCCCACCAAAGCGCGACCCCCAGCACCAGTACCATCAGCATCGCTTCATCCCCTCGTCAGCGCGGCAATCGCTTCGGCGCGCGCCAAAGCGACCCGCGCCATGACGATATGCAGGTTCTCGACGATCTTTCCATCCACAACCGCGACACCCTGGCCCTTTGCCTGCGCTTCGCAAAAGGCCGCTATCTGGCGCCGGGCGAGGATCAACTCTGCCGCCGTGGGGGCAAAGGCCGCATTGGCGGCAGCGATCTGGTCGGGGTGAATCAGGGTCTTTCCGTCAAAGCCCAAGTCGCGCCCCTGCGCGCATTCCGCCACCAGCCCGTCCTGATCGCGAAAGGCGTTGTAGACGCCGTCAACGATGATCAACCCCTGCGCCTTGGCCGCCAGCAGGCAAAGCCCAAGGCCCGTCATCAGCGGAAGCCTGTCGGCCCGGTCGCGCGTGCCAAGCTCCCGCGCCAGATCGTTCGTGCCCACCACCATGCCCGTCAGGCGCGGATGCGCCGCGATTTCTGCCGCGTTCAGCATCCCGGCCGCCGTCTCCATCATCGCCCAAAGATCCGCGCCAGGGATCAGGTCGGCCACCGGCTCCAGATCGGCGGACCGGTTCACCTTGGGCACCAGCACCGCGTCCACCCGCGCGCCCGCCTCGACCGCGCCCTTGATCGCCAGCGCATCGCCACGGCCCCATGGGGTGTCAAATCCGTTGATCCGGACGATCCGCATGCGCCCGCCGAAATCAGCCTCGGCCAGAACGCGCGCCAGAAGCGCCCGGGCGGCAGGCTTGTCATCGGGCAACACGGCATCTTCCAGATCGAAGATGATCGCGTCGGCCGAAAGGCTGCGGGCCTTGTCCATCGCGCGTTCACGCGAAGCAGGCACGTAAAGCACCGAGCGGCAGGGGCGGGTGGGCATGATTCTCTTCCTCGCAACAATATTGCGCTTCCGATCACATCTGCGCCACTTTCAGCAAGCCCCAAATTGCCGCAGCGCAGAAATGAACATGCGGCGCGCGCTCGGCGTTAACCCTTTCTCCGCACCTCGGGCGCAGCCTTTCCCCATGTCCGCACATCCAGCGAAAGGCCGAACCATGCTCAAGCCCGCCGTCACCGTCCTTCTGCTTGCCCTCGCCTCCCCCACCATTGCCCAGCAGCAATGCGGCCAGCGCGAAGCCGTCCTGTCGCATCTGGCCGAGAAATATTCTGAAACCCGGCGGTCCATCGGTCTGGCGGCCAACAACATGGTGATGGAGGTTTATGCCTCGGGCACCTCGGGCACATGGACGATCACGGTGACCACGCCGCAGGGGATGACCTGCCTTGTCGCCTCCGGCCAGGGGTTCGAGGTGGTGGAGGAAGAGCTTCCCGCCAAGGGCTCACCCACCTGACGCGGCGCGCCACAGAAGCTGCAGCGATACCGCCAGCAGGGCCCATGTCACCAGCTTGAAAAACAGCGCCTCGGGCAGAACCCGCACAAGGCGCACACCCAGAAACACCGCCAGCGCCGATGGCAACGCAAGCCACGCCGCGACGTGCAGGTTTTCCGCGCTCAACTGCCCCAAAGCCCAGTAGGGTATCAGCTTGATGGCGTTCACATAGGCAAAGGTGATCGTCGTCGTGCCTGCGAACACCGTCTTCGTCATGCCAAGCGGCAGGGTATACACCTGATAGGGCGGCCCGCCCCCATGGCTGACAAAACTGGTAAAGCCGGAGACCACGCCCCAGAACAGGCCGGGGCCAACCTTGGCGGGCCGCGGGTCACGCGCCTTTCTGCGCTGTGTCAGTATCATGACCGCGAAGACGGCGCCGACCAACCCGACCAGCGCCTCGACCACCCGTTCGGATACAAGGCTTGCCGTTGCCCATCCCAGCGCCACCCCGGCGGTCGCGCCGATGCAGACGATCACGATCACCCGCTTGTTGAAATCGCGTCGATAGGCCCAAAGCCCGAACATGTCGGACACCACATAGATCGGCAGCAACAGCCCCGCCGCCGCGATGGGCGAGATGTAGAGCGACAGCAGCGGCACCGACAGCATGGCCACGACCGGCATCCCGCCCTTGCCCATCCCCACACAAACCGCGGCCACCACTGCAACCGTCCAGAACCCCCAACCTTCCATCCCATCCCCTTCGCGCCGCGCCGCAGCACACTTGCGCCAATCGCCCCCAAGGTCTAGGCATCCTCGCGTCAGCAAACCCGATAGGGAGTTCTTTCCATGGCCAGACCCAAGATTGCACTGATCGGCGCGGGGCAGATCGGCGGCACACTCGCCCATCTCGCCGCCATCAAGGAACTGGGTGATGTCATCCTTTTCGACATCGCCGAGGGCACGCCGCAGGGCAAGGCGCTCGATATCGCCGAGGCCGGCCCCTCTGAGGGGTTCGATGCCGTGATGAAGGGCACCAACAGCTATGAGGATATCGCCGGCGCCGATGTCTGCATCGTCACCGCTGGCATTGCCCGCAAGCCTGGGATGAGCCGCGATGATCTTCTGGGGATCAACCTCAAGGTCATGAAATCGGTCGGCGAAGGCATCAAGACCCATGCCCCGAACGCCTTCGTGATCTGCATCACCAACCCGCTCGACGCGATGGTCTGGGCGCTGCGGGAATTTTCCGGCCTGCCGCACAACATGGTTGTCGGCATGGCGGGCGTTCTTGATTCGGCGCGCTTCCGGCACTTTCTCAGCCTCGAATTCGGCGTCTCGATGCGCGATGTCACGGCCTTCGTGCTGGGTGGCCATGGCGATACGATGGTGCCGCTCGTGCGTTATTCGACGGTTGGCGGCATTCCCCTGCCCGACCTTGTTTCGATGGGCTGGACGACGCAGGAAAAACTGGACGCCATCGTGCAGCGCACCCGCGATGGCGGAGCCGAGATTGTGGGCCTGTTGAAGACCGGCTCGGCCTTCTACGCGCCTGCGACATCGGCGATCGAGATGGCGGAAAGCTACCTCAAGGACCAAAAACGCCTTCTGCCCTGCGCGGCCTATGCCAATGGCGTTTTCGGGCTGAACGGCCTTTACGTGGGCGTCCCCACGATCATCGGCGCCAAGGGGATCGAGCGTATTGCCGACATCTCGCTCAGTGCCCCTGAGCAGGCGATGTTCGACAAGTCGGTGGAAGCTGTGCGCGGCCTTGTCGCGGCTTGCAAGGCCATCGATCCCTCTCTCGGTTGACGGGAGGCGCGGTGCATGAGTGCCTGCCCCCGGCTTCAGTTTGTTTACTGCCGTACGGGGGCAGACTGGGGCAGCACGATCATGCGCACGACGCAACTTGCGCAGATCGTGGGCCCGTACCTGGTTGATCGGTACGACATCGGCTTTACGATGATGCCGGAAGTCAAAACCAAGATGTCGCAGGTTCTGTGGGCCCGTAAGAGGCCGAAGGGTGACGTACTTTTCTTCAGCAAGCAGGCCGCGCAGTCCCTGTTGATTGCCACGCGCTGGGTGCTGAAACGGCGGAGATGCACAATACTTGTAGACTATGTCGATGCCGCGAACGACGCGATATCGCCCGCCATGGTTGACGTGCATTTGGCGTGCTCCTACGGGCAAAAGGCGATGCTGGACGCCAAGGCACCCTCGCCGGGCGTCGTGCGCCTCTTGCTGCACAACCCGGACTCCCGGCTCTATGCGCTTTCCCACCAAAGACATGAGGCAACGCGACAGGTTTATTGCGGCAGCGAATCAGTCGGGTTCCTGCCTGAAGAGATTCGTGGGCGGCTCAAGATCATTGAAGCGCGCTCGCCAGAGCATATGGAAGAGGCGCTGCGCCATCTGCCGGGCTATAACCTGCATTATGCGGTCAGATCAGATGAGAAAAATTACCTGAAGCATCCGAAACCCTTGACCAAGGGCTTCACCGCGGCGCTTGCCCGCAGCAACATCATTATCGGGCGCGATACCAACGATGTGATTGCGTTCCTTGGCGCTGATTACCCCTATCTGGTTGCAGGCCCACAGAGCGCCGAAATCCTGGACACGATGGATCGTGCCGCCCATGATTTTGGCGGGCCTGTCTGGAATGATGGACTTGAGGTTATGCTGTCCGTGGCCAACCGTGTCTCGCCAACCGCAATCGCGTCGCAGCTTGACGCCATTCTGAGAGAGGTCGTTTCGTGAGACTATTTCGCAAGCCGAAAGCCAGGACTGAGGGCAGCCATCAGGATCCCGGCTTTCCGGTGAACGACGGTGAATCCTACCTCGACGTCATCGATCGGCTGGAGGCGAAATTGCAGCCCTCCCTCTACTTGGAGATCGGATCCCGCAGCGGCACATCGCTCGCGCGGCGATCGTGCTCCTACATCGCGATCGACCCGCAGTTCGCGATCCGGGCCAACGTGTTCAACACTGCAACCCACCAGTTCTTCTTTCAGCAGACGAGTGACGATTTCTTCGCTTCACAGTTTCTGGAACGCCAAGGCTGGATGCCCGAATTGGCATTTATCGACGGGATGCACCTCTTCGAGTTTGTGTTGCGTGATTTTCTCAACTGCGAGGCGCGGATGGCGCCGCACGGGGCAATCTGCCTTCACGACATGGCGCCATTCAACGCTGACATGACAACGCGTGACCTGTCCTACATAGAGCGCGGGGCGGCCTGGACTGGCGATGTCTGGAAATTGCTGGTGGCGCTTGCCGATCTTCGTCCCGATCTGAAGATCGAGCTTCTTTCCGCGCGCAAGACGGGGCTCGCGGTCATCAGCAACCTCGCGCCGGGCAATCGTGTGCTGAATGACGATCTTGATGATATCGTGCAGCGGTACCAGGGGCTCGATTTCGATGCAATCGGCGGTCCGGCGCGGTACTTTGATCGCTTGGGCCACAAGCTACCTTCAGAATTGAGCCTGCTCTGACCGCGACGTGCCCCTCACCCTACCTCGCGCCCGGTTTCTATGACCGTGCGCTTGCCGAGGGTCGCCACCGTGCGATCGTCGGCGGGCGGTGGGATGAAACGGGGCGGGCGCAGATGGTGGCCCTTCAGGCCGAAGGGATGCAGCCGCATCACCGCCTTCTGGATATCGGTTGCGGCGCGTTGCGGCTGGGGTGCCGCGCGGTGCCCTATCTCGATCCCGGCCATTATTGGGGCACGGATGCCTCGGCTGACCTGATGGCGGCGGGCTATGCGCAGGAACTGACAGCGCAAGACCGCCTGCCCGCCGCACAGCTGATCGCGGACGGTGTTTTTGCCTTCGCCGGTGTGCCCGACACCATCGACTATGCGATTGCCTTTGCGGTCTTCACGCATCTGCCGCCCGGCACGCTGCGCCCCGCATTGACGCGCCTGCGCGCCCGCTGCCCGCACCTGAAGCGGCTTCTTCTTACGGTTTTCCTTGGTGAAACCGAAGGCGCACACAAGCAACCCGATGGCGTGGTCACCCATGCCACGCGTCCGCCCTACCACCGGCCCGCAGCAGATGTGCTTGCTGATTGCGCCGCTGCCGGCTTTACCGGGGCCGTCCGCGCGACGACCCTGCCGCGCGGCCAGCGCCTTTGCGTCGCCGTTATTGCAGGTCGCTGAAGGCCACGGCCAGCCGACGCGCCGCCTCTTCCACCTGCGCGCGCGGGGCCGCAAGGTTAAACCGCAGGCATGTGCCCCCGCCCGTGCCAAAACTTTCGCCATGGTTGGCCGCGATCTTCGCGCCCTTTTCCACCCGTGCCTTGAATTCCTCGGGCGCCATCCCGGTGCCCGAGAAATCCACCCAAGCCAGATACGTCGCCTCAAGCGGCATCGAGGCAAGCCCCGGGATCGCGTTCACCGCCGCGTCGAAAATGCGCCGGTTGCCGTCCAGATAGTCCATCAGCGCATCCAGCCACGCCGCCCCTTCGGCCGAATAGGCCGCCGTCGCCATATGGATGCCAAAGCTGTTGGGCGAAATGCCAAGCGCATCCATCCGGGCGCGGAACGCGGCGCGCAGGGCGGGGTCTGGAATGATGACATTGCCGATATGGCTGCCCGCGATGTTGAAGGTCTTGGTGGTGGCCGTCATCATCACCAGCCGATCCGAAATCTCGGGCGCGGCAAGCGGCATGACGGTGTGCTTCTGACCGGGATAGACCAGATCGTGGTGGATCTCGTCCGACACCAGGATCAGACCATGGCGGCGGCAGAAATCGGCAACGCCCCGCAACTCGTCCACCGTCCATACGCGGCCACCCGGATTGTGCGGCGAGCACAGGATGAACATCCGCTCATTCCCGGTCATCAGCTTGTCCCAGGCGGCGAAATCCATCTGGTAGCTGCCATCGACCAGCGCCAGCGGACATTCCCGCACCTCGCGCCCGGCGGCTTTGATGACGCGGGCAAAGGCGTGATAGACGGGCGTCGTCAGCACCACCGCATCGCCCGGCGTCGTCCAGGTATCCACGCAAAGCGCCGTGCCGTTCACCAGCCCATGCGTGGTGAAGATCGCGCCCGGCTCAACCTCCCAGCCATGGCGGTTGGCCATCCACCAGCGGATCGCTGCGATATAGCGCGAATCATCGCCAAAGTATCCGTAGATGCCATGCGCGGCCATCGCCTCGACCGCCTGCTGCACCACGGCAGGGGGCCTAAACTCCATGTCGGCCACCCACATCGCGATGCCGTCCTCAGCCGACACACCGAACAGCTTTTCCATCATGTCCCACTTCACGCAATGGGTGCCGAGACGGTTGACGGGGCTATCGAAATCCATGGCCGGGGTCCTTTGTGCAGGTAGCGCCGCAAGGCGGCATATCAGATCGGGATGATCCTTCCAAGAGTGGCAATCAAAACAGGACAGCGTCACGCGTTAATCATCCCAAGAATAACAATTTTCTTCAATAATGACAAAACGCAGGAAATAATCCCACTGAAAAGCGTGAACGGCGCGTCTCGTCCCGCCATTGCCTCGCGCGTGCACATCCCTTACATCGCGGCGCATGAAACGACCGATCCTCCTCCATCCTGATCCGCGCCTCAAGAAGGCCTGCGACCCCGTGCCCGAAATCTCGCGCGATATCGCAGCACTGGCGGATGACATGCTTGAAACCATGTACGATGCGCCCGGGATCGGCCTTGCGGCCCCGCAGGTGGGGGTCCTGAGGCGTGTCCTGGTGATGGATTGCGTGAAGGACCCGATGCTGCCCCCGCGCCCCATGGTCCTGGTCAATCCGGTCGTCATCTGGTCCAGCGAGGATCGCGCCAGCTATGATGAGGGATGCCTCTCGATCCCGGATCAATACGCCGAGGTCACGCGCCCCGCATCGGTCCGGGTGCGCTGGATGGGGCTTGACGGCGCGATGGTGGAAGAGGCGTTCGATGGCCTCTGGGCCACCTGCGTGCAGCACGAGATCGACCACCTCGACGGCAAGCTCTTCATTGATTACCTCGGCCCGCTGAAGCGCCAGATGATCACCCGCAAGATGGAAAAGCTGAAGCGCGAACGCGCGCGTGAACGGGCCGGGGAATGACTGTCCTGCCGATCCTGCGATGGCCCGATCCCCGTCTGTCGGCCCCTTGCGCGCCGGTGGCGCCGGGCGAGGCTGTGGCGGCCCTTGCCGCCGATATGCTGGAAACGATGTACGCAGCTCCCGGTCGCGGCCTTGCCGCCCCGCAGGTCGGGGCTCTGAAACGCCTGTTCGTGATGGATGTGGCCTGGAAAACCGGCACACCCGATCCGGTTGTCTGCATAAACCCGGTGATCCTCTGGCAATCCGACGCGCGCGGGGTGGCCGCAGAAGGCTGCCTCTCGATCCCCGGCGTCACCGCCGATATCGAACGCCCGCAATCGATCCGCCTGCGCTGGACGGCGCTTGACGGCGCGGTGCAAGAGGCGGACCTTACCGGCTTTGCCGCCCTCTGCGCCCAGCACGAAACCGATCATCTGGATGGCATCGTCACGCTTGACCGTCTGACGCCTGCGGCGCGCGCTGCCGTCCTTGCAGGCTACGCCGCGTGACCGCGCGGGCCTGTCTGCGCTGGCCGCACCCGCTGTTGCGCACGCCCGCCCGGCCGATTGATGCGGTGACGGAAGAGACGCGCGCGATCTGGGCCGACATGATCGACACGATGGAGGCGATGCCCGGCGTGGGCCTTGCCGCGCCGCAGATCGGGGTCGGTCTGCGCCTCGCCGTGGTCGATGCGTCCGACACGCGGGGGCAGGTCGTGCGGATGGCCAATCCGGTGCTTCTTCACGCCTCTGCCCAGATGCGCAGCCATGAAGAGGCCAGCCCCAACCTGCCCGGCGTCCATGCCCTGATCGAACGGCCCCGGGCGGTGACCCTGCGCTACCTGAATGCCGATGGCGTGGTGGAAGAGCGGGATTTCGTGGCGCTCTGGGCCACTTCCGCGCAGCACCAGCTCGATCATCTGGATGGCCGGATGTACTTTGACAGGCTCTCGCCCCTAAAGCGCAAGATGCTGATTGCGAAAGCGGAAAAGCGGGAAAAACGCGCATGAAGATCGTCTTCATGGGCACCCCTGCGTTTTCCGTCCCGGTCCTCGACGCCCTCGCCCGCGCGCATGAGGTGCTGGCGGTCTATTGCCAGCCCCCCCGCCCCGCAGGACGCGGCCAATCCCCGCGCCCGTCGCCGGTGCAGGCAAGGGCCATGTCTTTGGGCCTACCCGTCCGCACCCCCGCATCCCTGCGCGATCCCGGCGCGCAGGCCGATTTCGCGGCCCTCGGGGCGGATGTCGCCGTGGTCGTGGCCTACGGTCTGATCCTGCCGCAACCGGTGCTCGACGCGCCGCGCCACGGCTGCCTCAACATTCATGCGTCGCTTTTGCCGCGCTGGCGGGGGGCGGCGCCGATCCACCGCGCCATTCTGAACGGGGATACGGAAACCGGCATCTGTATCATGCAGATGGAGGCGGGGCTTGATACCGGGCCTGTGCTGCTGCGCGAAACCATGCCCATCGGGGCGGAAGACACCACCGGCGATCTGCATGACCGCCTGTCGCTCATGGGGGCCGGGCTGATTGGTGCCGCGCTGTCGCGTCTGGGCGCGCTGACGCCTCTGCCGCAGTCGGCAGATGGTATCACCTACGCGGCCAAGATCGAAAAGGCCGAAGCGCGGGTCGATTGGTCCCGCCCCGCACCCGAGGTGGATCGCCAGATCCGGGGCCTGTCCCCCTTTCCCGGTGCGTGGTGCGAGATTGCAGGCGAACGGGTCAAGCTTCTGCGCGCGCGCCTCGCCGCGGGCGACGGTGCGCCCGGGCAGGTGCTGGGCGGCTTCACCGTGGCCTGCGGCAGCCGCGCTGTCGAGGTGACCGAGGTGCAGCGCGCCGGCAAGCGCTCCCTGTCGGCCAATGAGGCTTTGCGCGGGATGGCGCTGCCCGCGCGCCTTGATTAAGACAAAGTGATTCCCAATGTACCTGCGGCCACCTATCGTGCGCCGTCAGGAGGGAACCGACGTGCCAGCCATTCTCTTGATCGTCATCGTCGGCGCGGCAGCGGGTTTCCTCGCCACCCGTTTCATGATGCTGCAAACCGATGTACCCACAACCATCGTGATCGGGATTGCGGGCGCGATGGTCGGCTGGCTGGCGCTGCGGATCCTCATCTCGGTTACCGGATGGGTCGCGATGTTCGTGGGCGCAGTGCTGGGTGCCATGCTGCTGATCTGGCTCTGGCGCCAATACGGGCCGCGCGGCCGCCGCTAGGCGATCTTCTTCAGCGCATCCTTGAGGCGAAAGCCCTTGCCACCCGCCGGATCCCAAAGATTCTGTCCCTGCCAGGCGGCGAACAACAGCGCCGCCGCCTCGCGCCCTTTCTTGCCGCCCCCCAGGCGCTGCGCCAGGGCCGCCTCGACCCGTGCGCGCCACGCCGCAGCGCGTTCGCGCAGTGGCGGATCGCGGAAATCGGCGGCAAGCAGCGTCAGGTCCGCAGGCCCGGCCCCGCCGCTCAGCGCCTTCAGCAGCGCCTGCGCGCCCTTTGGGCCGGTTTCGGCCTTCGCATCCGCCGCGTCGGTCGCGGCATCCAGCGTATCCCAGGCGGCGGTCATCGCCGCCCGCACCATTGCATCGCGCGTGCCATAGCGCTGGGCGAGCGTCGGGGGCGCCAGTCCCGTTGCGCGCCCGACCGAACCGAAGGCCACGGCTTTTTCCCCACCATCCGCCAGAAGCTGGCGAATGGCGGCAAAAACCTCTGAATCCGGGATCAGCTTGCTGCGTGCCATTCCGGTAATATAAACGATTGTTCGTTTAGTGGCAAGTCACCGGAATATCAGCGTTTTGGTGGAAATGTCTGCGGTGGGCGAGCGCGGTAGACGGGCAAACGCCACCCAAGGGCCAGGCTTCCCGCTCGCAGGGCCAGCGTGCCCCCGGCGCAAAGCGCCAGCGCTGCAACAACGGGCAGTCCCGTCGCGATCGCCGCCATGGCAGCGGCGGAACCGGCAAAGGCGGCTGTCGCATAAAGCTCGCCCTGCTTCAGCACAAGCGGCACCTCGTTGCAGACCACATCGCGCAAAAGCCCGCCCATGCAACCCGTTACCATGCCCATTACCAGCACCAACGGCCACGCAGCACCCACCTCCATCGTCGCGGCCACCCCTGCCGGAACCGCAACAGCCAGGGCGCAGGCATCCAGCCACAAAAGCGCGCGATAGCGGCTTTCCAGAAGATGCGCGGTGAAGAATACCGTGATTGCGGCCAGCGCCGCGCCCAAAATGAACAGCGGTTCGGAAATCCAGAACACAGGCCGGTCCAGGATCACGTCGCGCAGGGTACCCCCGCCCGTCGCCGTCAGAACCGCCAGAAACAGGAACCCCACCACATCCAGTTGCGCGCGAGAGGCTGTCAGCGCACCGGTCAGCGCAAAAACCACGACCGAGGCAATATCGAGCAGGAAAAGCGCTGTCATGCGGGCGCCTTCGGGGGCTTGTAGGGGGCCATTCCCCCTCGGGCCAGCGCATCGGCGCGTTCATTCTCGGCATGGCCCGCATGGCCCTTGATCCAGCGCCAGTCGACGGTGTGGCGGGCTTGCGCCGCCTCAAGCCGCTGCCACAGCTCCACATTCTTGACCGGCGATCCCCCGGCGGTGCGCCAGCCCTTGCGCTTCCACCCCGCCAGCCAGTCGGTGATGCCGTTCTTTACATAGGCGCTGTCGGTCACGATCGTCAGCTTTGTGGGCCGGGTCAGCGATTCCAGCGCCGAAATGGCCGCCATCAGCTCCATCCGGTTATTCGTCGTATCCGCCTCGCCGCCCGAAAGCTCGCGCTCTTTCACGACCGCGCCGCCATCCTTGGCCTGCAACAGCACGCCCCAGCCACCGGGGCCGGGATTTCCGGAACAGGCGCCGTCGGTATAGGCGAAAAGATCGGGCATCGCGGCTCCTTCAGGCCCAGATCGGCACGGCAAGGCAGGCCAGCACCACGACGCTCAGCAAGACGCGCAGCCGCAGCCACCAGTCTGGCGCCAGCCCCTGCCGCCAGAACATGTAATCCAGAAGCAGCACCAGCACGAACCCCGCCGCCAGCCAGATCGCCGCTGAAACCGGCCCGCCCCCGATAAAGAAGAACGCCCAAAGTGCGGGCATCGTGGACAAGGCATAGCCAAGCGCCGCCTCGGCCCCCTTCCCCCGGGTCGCAAACCCCCACAGCACACCGGACATGAACGACAGGATCACCGTGCCATAGGCAAGGCTCACATAAGGCCCGATGAACCGAGGCCCTAGGCTGCGGACACCCCAGTCAGCCGCCTCGGGCACAAGTTCCGTAACGGCGCCCCACACGAACGGAATCAGGCCCAGAAGGCCAAGGATCAGGGCGGAACGCGGGATCGGGGTCATCGGGGGCCTCGGGCGGATACCGCCAAGGGTTTGGCGCGGCAAGGGCGGCTTGTCCATCCCCCCGGAAAGACGGCGGAAACCGTTGATCGGTCAGGCGGGCTCTCTCAATATCCGGGGAACCTTGAATTCCACGTTTTCCTGCGCCGTTTCCACCAGTTTAACCGTCACGGCAAAACGGGCGCGGAACGCATCGATCACTTCGTTCACCAGCACCTCGGGCGCGCTTGCCCCCGCCGTGATCCCCACCGCCCGCGCGCCCGCCAGCGCGCGCCAGTCGATCTCGGTCGCGCGGCCCACAAGCTGCGCATAAGGACAGCCCGCCGCGCGGCCCACCTCGACCAGACGGCGCGAGTTTGATGAGTTCGGCGCCCCGATCACCAAAAGCGCGTCGATCATCGGCGCCACCGCCTTCACCGCCGCCTGCCGGTTGGTGGTGGCATAGCAGATGTCTTCCTTTGCAGGCCCCACGATGGCGGGAAAACGCGCCTGCAGGGCCGCGACCACCGCCGCCGTGTCATCCACGGAAAGCGTGGTCTGGGTGATATAGGCAAGGCGCGCTTCGTCGCGCACCTCAAGCCGCGCCACATCGGCCACCGTTTCGACCAGCAGCACCTCGCCCTCGGGCAACTGCCCCATCGTCCCCACCGTCTCTGGGTGCCCGGCGTGGCCGATCATGACCATCTGCCGCCCCATCTCGCTGTGCCGCGCGGCTTCGATATGTACCTTGGTCACCAAAGGGCAGGTCGCATCGACCGCGATCATCTGCCGCCGCGCTGCCTCGGCGGGCACCGCCTTCGGCACGCCATGGGCGGAAAAGATCACCGGGCGGTCACCGGGGCAATCGTCCAGTTCCTCGACGAACACGGCCCCCTTGGCGCGCAGGTCATCGACGACGAATTTGTTGTGCACGATCTCGTGGCGCACATACACAGGCGCCCCCCAGCGCGCCAACGCCAGCTCCACGATCCGGATCGCCCGGTCCACGCCCGCGCAAAAGCCGCGCGGGGCGGCAAGATGGATTGTCAGGGGGGGCAGATCGGTCATCCGGCGGGCCTCGTGCAATGTCCCGCAAAAGCTAGTGCCAAGCGCCCGGCGCGTCCAGCCTTCAGGGGTGCGCCCCGCTGTTGGTGATCCGTTGCCGGTCGCGCTGCCCGCCCACACTCGGGGCGGGCCGCACGTTCGTCACTTGCCGTCAACCTGCGCTTCTTCGCGCTCCATCATGGGCCGCGGTTCGCGCGGCGGTCGGCCGATCACATCGCGCAGATCGTCAAGCTCGATGAAGTTGTCGGCCTGGCGGCGCAACTCGTCCGCAATCATCGGCGGCTGGCTGCGGATCGTCGAGACGACAGAGACCCGCACACCCTGGCGCTGCAGGCTTTCCACC
>JBBSBE010000054.1:0-23794 GCA_038251625.1 Rhodobacterales bacterium | reverse complement strand
TGGGCCTGTCCATGGACCTCGTGGACAAGGGCGCAAACGTCTTTTTCATGGGGGTCGAGGCCGCCAAGTTCCGCCGCAAGGTCGTGCCGGGCGACGTGCTGGAACTGCACGTCAAGGCGTTGCGCGGCGGCGGGCGGGTGTGGAAGTTCGAGGGCCGCGCGATGGTGGGGGGTGAACTGGCGGCAGAGGCCGTCTACACCGCCATGTTCGATCTGCCCAAGGCCTGACGCCGGTGATCGCACCTGACGCCCGCATCCACCCCGCCGCGATTGTCGAGGATGGGGCGACCATCGGGCCGGGGGCCACGGTCGGCCCCTTTGCGGTGATCGGCCCCGAGGTGACGCTTGGCCCAGGGGTCACGGTCAAATCCCACGCCGTCGTGACGGGCTGGACAACGCTGGGCGAGGGCACCATCGTCTTTCCGTTCGCCACCGTGGGCGAGGTGCCGCAGGACCTGAAATACAAGGGTGAACACACCCGCCTTGTGATCGGCCGCCGTTGCCGCATCCGCGAAGGCGCCACGCTCAACGTCGGCACCGAAGGCGGCGGCGGGGTCACGCGCGTGGGCGACGATTGCCTTATCATGACCGGCGCGCATGTGGGCCACGATGCCCAGATCGGCGACCGCGTGATCCTCGTCAATCAGGTCGCCATCGCGGGCCATTGCGTGCTGGGCGACGATGTGATCGTGGGCGGCCTTTCCGGCGTGCACCAATGGGTGCGGATCGGGCGCGGGGCGATCATCGGCGCGGTCACCATGGTCGCCAATGACGTCATCCCTTACGGCCTTGTGCAGGCGCCACGCGGTGAACTCGATGGCCTGAACCTCGTGGGCCTGAAGCGGCGCGGGGTCGAGCGGGCCGAAATCACGGCATTGCGCGCCGCCTACCAGATGCTGGCGCAGGGCGAGGGTACCTTCCTTGATCGCGCCCGGCGGCTTTCGGACGAAACCGAAAGCGCCCATGTGCGCGAGATCACCGATTTCATCCTCGCCGCCTCTGACCGCAGCTTCCTGACCCCGAAATGACCGGCGGTCCCGCGCGCACAGCGATCATCGCCGGGCGCGGCGCACTGCCCGCAGCGCTGGTGGCCGCCGCGCCCGACACGCCCCTTGTGGCGTCGATGGAAGGGTTCCTGCCTGACGGCATCGCACCCGATCTGACCTTCCGGGTGGAGCGTCTGGTACCCTTCTGGCGCGCGCTCGAGGATGCCGGCGTGGCGCGCGTTGTCTTTGCCGGGGCTGTGACACGGCCAAGGCTCGATCCCTCGCTCTTTGATCCCGGCACGGCCCAGATCGTGCCGCAGCTTCTTGCAGCGATGAAAGGCGGCGATGATGCGACCCTTCGCGCGGTGATCGCCCTGTTCGAGGAGGCGGGCTTCGATGTGGCCGGCGCCGCCGAGATTGCCCCCGCGCTTCTGCCCGGCCCGGGCGTGCTGGCAGGCGAGGTGACGGCGGACGACGGGGCCGATGCCACCCGCGCCGCCGCCATCGTGACTGCCCTGGGGGCCGTGGATGTGGGGCAGGGGGCGGTGGTCGCGGGTGGTCTGTGCCTCGCGGTCGAGGCGCTGCCCGGCACCGACCGGATGCTGGAAGGGGTCGCCACGCTGCCGCGCGATCTGCGCCCCGCGCGCGGACTTCTCTACAAGGCGCCGAAACCGGGGCAGGACCGCCGGATCGACCTGCCCGCCATCGGACCCGTCACCGTTGCTGCCGCCGCGCGCGCGGGCCTTGCGGGCATTGCGTTTCAGGCGGGTGGCACGCTTCTTCTGACGCCAGAGGCAACGGCAGCGGCCGCCAGCGCGGCGGGCCTCTTCCTTTGGTCGCGCGCGCCATGACGTTCTTTCTGATCGCGGGCGAACCTTCGGGCGACAAGCTCGGGGCCGCACTCATGGCGGGGCTGAAGGTGCTTGATCCGGGCGTCGCCTTCGCCGGGATCGCGGGCCCCGCGATGCAGTCGGAAGGGATGACCAGCCTTTTCCCGATGGAGGAATTGTCGGTCATGGGCATCGCCGAGGTGCTGCCGAAGTATTTCCCACTCAAACGCCGCATCGCGCAGGCGGCGGCGGCGGTCCTTGCCTCGGGCGCACAGGCGCTGATTACCATCGACAGCCCCGATTTCTGTCTGCGCGTCGCGCGCATCGTCAAGGCTGCACGGCCCGATTTTCGGACCATCCATTACGTCGCCCCCTCTGTCTGGGCGTGGCGGCCCGGACGGGCGGCCAGGATGGCCGGCGTGATCGACCATGTGCTGGCGCTTCTGCCCTTCGAGCCGCCCTACATGCGCGACGCCGGGATGACGTGCGATTTCGTGGGGCATCCCGTCGTTGCCGAACCGCTGGCCTCTGCCCACGATGTGGCCGCGATGGGCGGGGCGGGGCCGCTGGTGCTGGCGCTGCCCGGCTCGCGCCGGGGCGAGGTGGCGCGGATCGCACCCGTCATCGGCACCACGCTGGCGCTTCTGGCCGTGAGCCGCCCCAATCTGCGCGTGGCCCTGCCAACCGTTGCGCATGTTCTGCCGCAGGTGCGCGAATTGATCAAAACCTGGCCGATCCGCCCCGAGGTCATCACCGATCCGGCCCGCAAGCGCGCGGCGTTTGCAGCGGCAGATGTGGCGATCGCGGCATCGGGCACGGTCTCGCTGGAACTTGCGGCAAACGCCTGCCCGATGGTGATCGCCTACGACATGCACCCCATCACGATGGCTGTGATGCAGCGGATGGCACGGGTCGATACAGTAACCCTGGTCAACCTCGTCAGCGAAACCCGCGTGATCCCCGAATTCATCGGGCGCAACTGCCGCGCTGCGCGCGTGGCCCCCGCCGTTGCCCGCCTTCTGCAAGACCGCGAGGCGCGTCAGGCGCAACTCGATGTCATGGCCCTGACGATGGATCGTCTGGGGCGGGGCGGTGAAGCGCCGGGCCTGCGTGCAGCGCGATCTGTGCTGGAAGCGGTGCGGCGGAGGGCGGACGAGCGGCAAGGAACAGGCCGCCCCTGATGCCCCGGGGCGGCCGAAACCTTAAGCGTTGGTAAAAGCGCGCCTGCAACCCATTGATATTTATGGGGCGGGCCTATGTCGCACGCGTGGACAGGCTCGCTATCCCCGCCAGATCCAGCCGCCGCCCAGCACGCGTGATCCTTCGGGCGTATAAAAGACGCAGGCTTGCCCGGGGCTCACGCCTTCCTCGGGTGACAGCAACTCTACCTCCGCCTCGGTGTCCGACAGGGGCCGGATCACCGCCTCGCGCGGGGGCCGGGTGGATCGAACCTTCGCCGTTACCCTCCATTCCGGTTGCGAGGATAGCGGCCCATCGCCCAGCCAGTTGATCTCGCGCAGCGGCACGATCCGGGTGGAAAGCGCCTCTTTCGGCCCCACCACCACTCGGCGCGTCGCGGGATCGAGCCGCACCACGTAAAGCGGCTCGCCGAGGCCCCCGATCCCCAGCCCCTTCCGCTGCCCGATCGTGTAATGGATGACGCCCCCGTGCTGCCCCAGCACGCGGCCCTCGCTATCCACGATCTCGCCCGGGTCCGCCGCCCCGGGACGCAGCTTCTCGATCACCGCCGCATAGTTCCCGTTCGGCACGAAGCAGATATCCTGGCTGTCCGGCTTGTCCGCCACCGGCAACCCGTATTTCGCAGCCAGCGCCCGCGTTTCCGCCTTTGAAACCAGATGCCCCAGCGGGAAGCGCAGGAATTCCAGCTGGTCTGGCTTCGTCGAGAACAGGAAATAGCTTTGGTCCCGCGCAGGATCAGCGGCCTGATGCAACTCTGCCCCCGCAGCACCCATCCTGCGCTGGATGTAGTGCCCGGTGGCCATGCAATCGGCCTCAAGGTCCCTGGCCGTCGCCAGCAGGTCCTTGAACTTCACGCGCTCATTGCAGCGGATGCACGGCACCGGCGTCGCACCGGCAAGATAGGCATCGGCAAACTCGTCGATCACCGCCTCGCGAAAGACGTTTTCGTAGTCGAGCACGTAATGCGGGAACCCCATCGTTTCCGCCACCCGCCGCGCATCATGGATATCAAGCCCCGCGCAGCACGCGCCCTTTTTTGCCAGCGCCGCCCCGTGATCGTAAAGCTGCAAGGTGACGCCGACCACGTCATACCCCTCGTCAGCCAGCATCGCGGCCACGACGGAACTGTCCACGCCACCCGACATCGCCACGACGACGCGCGTGTCTGCCGGGGCCTTGGGGAAGCCAAGCGAATTGAGGGGCAGGTCGCGCATCGGAACAGCCTTTCGGGAATGTGCGGCAATATAGGAAAATGCGCCGTACTCACAACCCCTGCGCTTCACCGATGCTTAAGCCTGTTCCGGCAACGTGAGGCGGGATGGACGAGGGACGTGTGATGTATCTTAAAAGAGTTGACGGTCCGCGTCAGGTAACGCTGCCGGATGGCAGCATCCTGAACCGCGCTGACCTGCCACCACCGGATATCCGCCGCTGGGTGGCCAGCCGAAAGGCCGTGGTGGTGAAAGCCGTCGTTTACGGGCTGATTTCGGAAGCAGAAGCGCTGGAACGCTATGCTCTGTCGCCGGAAGAGTTTGCGCTCTGGCGCAAGGCGATCGAGGTGCATGGCGAAAAGGCCCTCAAGGTCACCACGATCCAGAAGTATCGACAACTTTAAGTTGTTTTTGCATCCCGCTCTGGCAGAGTAACGCTCGATTAACCATTGGACGCCACAGTCGTTAACGATGTCCCTCGCCGCCGGAGTGTTTCTGATGCGAATTTTGTTGGTCGAAGACGATCCCACGACCTCGCGCAGTATCGAATTGATGCTGACGCATGCCAATCTGAACGTCTATTGCACCGATCTTGGTGAAGACGGAATCGATCTGGCAAAGCTTTACGACTATGATCTGATCCTGCTTGACCTTCATCTTCCCGATATGTCGGGGCACGATGTGCTGCGTCAGTTGCGCCTTGCGCGGATCGATACGCCAATCCTGATCCTGTCGGGGGCCGACGATACCGAAAGCAAGATCCGTGGCTTCGGCTTTGGCGCCGACGACTACATGACCAAACCGTTTCATCGCGAAGAACTGGTCGCCCGCATCCATGCGATCATCCGCCGGTCCAAGGGACATGCCCAATCCATTATCCGAACGGGCAAGGTTGCGGTGAATCTCGATGCGAAATCCGTGGATGTCGAAGGCAAGACGATCCACCTGACGGGCAAGGAATACCAGATGCTGGAACTCCTGAGCCTGCGCAAGGGCACCACGCTGACCAAGGAAATGTTCCTCAACCATCTTTATGGCGGGATGGACGAGCCTGAACTGAAGATCATCGACGTCTTCATTTGCAAGCTGCGCAAGAAACTGGCCGAGGCGACGGGCGGGTCGAACTACATCGAAACCGTCTGGGGCCGGGGCTATGTGCTGCGTGATCCCGGGCCTGCCATGGCGCAACAGCGGATCGCATTGGGTGCCTGACGATCAATCCCTCTGACGTACTGGACGAAGGACCGCGCCCCGCCTAAACCCTTGCGGGCGGCAAGGCGGGGGGCGGCCATGGACACGGCAGTCGAGGCACTCGGCGAAGCGGAAGCAACGCCAGAACTGGCGCGGCTGGCGGCGGCCATCACGCAGGCCAACCGTGCCTATCACACGCAAGATGCGCCGCGCATCAGCGACGCTGAATATGACGCATTGAAGCGCCGCAATGCCGCGATCGAAGCGCGCTTTCCGCATCTGAAACGCCCCGACAGCCCCACCGATCAAGTGGGCGCCCCGTTGGCGGACGGCTTTGGCAAGGTACGGCACGCGGTACCGATGCTGAGCCTGGAAAACGCATTCGATGATACCGATGTGGCGGATTTCATCGCCCGCGTGCAAAGCTATCTCAATCGCGACACGCCCATTCCCTGCACGGCCGAGCCAAAGATCGATGGCCTGTCGCTCTCGTTGCGTTACGAGGGCGGGCAGCTTGTGCAGGCCGCCACGCGCGGCGACGGCGAGACGGGCGAGAACGTGACCGAGAATGCCCGAACCATCGCCGATATCCCGCAGCATCTGACCGGTGCGCCGGACGTGCTGGAAGTGCGCGGCGAGGTCTATATGAGCCATGCCGACTTCGCGGCCTTGAACGCGCGCCAGGCCGAGGCTGGGGCAAAGACCTTCGCCAACCCCCGCAACGCTGCCGCGGGCAGCCTGCGCCAGCTTGACGCGGCGATCACGGCCGCGCGGCCCCTGCGCTATTTCGCCTACGCCTGGGGCGCCCTGTCTGCGCCTCTTGCCGACACGCAGTACGGTGCGCTTGCCCGGCTCAAGGCATTGGGGTTCCAGACAAATCCGCTGACGATTCTCTGCGGGACGCCCGCAGACATGCTGGCCCACTACGCCCGGATCGAAGCGCAGCGGGCCAGCCTTGGCTATGATATCGACGGCGTGGTCTACAAGGTCAATGACTTGGCCCTGCAGCGCCGCCTTGGCTTTCGCGCGGCGACGCCCCGCTGGGCCATTGCGCATAAATTCCCGGCCGAGCTTGCCTGGACCACGCTTCTGGGGATCGACATTCAGGTTGGCCGCACCGGCGCGCTGTCCCCGGTCGCGCGGTTGCAGCCGGTGACGGTTGGGGGGGTGGTCGTCTCGAACGCGACCTTGCACAACGAGGATTACATCGCCGGCCGCGATGCCAAGGGCGCGCCGATCCGGGGCGGCAAGGATATCCGCATCGGCGACCGCGTGCAGGTGTATCGGGCGGGCGATGTGATCCCCAAGATTGCAGATGTGGATCTTGACGCCCGGCCCCCTGCGGCACAGCCCTTCGCTTTTCCCACCCGCTGCCCCGATTGCGGGTCCGAGGCAACGCGCGAACCGGGCGATTCGGTGCGCCGTTGTACCGGGGGCCTGATCTGCCCGGCGCAGGCGGTGGAGAAGCTGAAGCATTTCGTCTCGCGCGGGGCCTTCGATATCGAGGGGCTTGGGGCCAAGCAGATCGAGATGTTCTTTGCCGACGAGTACCTGCCAATCCGCGAGCCTGCCGACATTTTCACCCTTGCCGCCCGCGATGCCGCGAACCTGACCAAACTGAAGAACCGCGACGGGTTTGGCGAGAAATCTGCCACCAACCTGTTTGCTGCCATCGAAGAGCGGCGGCGCATCCCGCTGGCCCGGTTGATCTTTGCCTTGGGCCTGCGCCACGTGGGCGAGGTTGCGGGCAGCGATCTTGCCCGCCATTTTGCAAGCTGGGACGCGCTGACGCACGCACTGGATCGCGCGCGGCCTGCGGCTCTTGCGCACCGCGCTGCCGACCGGGCAGAGGATCAGGAGCGCGCCGCCGCTGCCGCCGAGGGACGCCGCGCGCGGGTGAAAGAGGCGCGCGATGCCGCTTTTGACGCCCCGCCCGAGGCTGAAGCTGCGTGGACGGATCTGGTAATGACCGATGGCATTGGCCCCGTCCTGGCGCTGTCGTTGTCCGATGCGCTGGCTAATCCCGAGGAACGCGCCTCGATCGACCGGTTGCTGGCGCATCTGACGGTCTTGCCCCCCGAGGCGCCCGCCGCAGCCTCGCCCGTGGCCGGGCTGACGGTGGTCTTTACCGGCACCCTTGTCCGCATGACGCGCGCCGAGGCGAAGGCGCGGGCCGAGGCCTTGGGGGCCAAGGTATCGGGCGCGGTGAGTGCCAAGACCGATCTTCTGGTGGCGGGCCCCGGTGCGGGGTCCAAGGCCAAGGATGCCGCGCGCCTTGGTGTCCGCATGATCGACGAGGATGCCTGGCTTGCCCTGATCGGCACCGCATGAGCCGCCCCGAGCCGCTTTTCCCGCTCTTTGCCGGGCTTGAAACGCTGGAGGGTGTGGGCCCCAAATCTGCACAGGCGTTTGAGGCTTTGGGCCTGACGCGCCCCAAGGACCTGCTCTACCATCTGCCGCAGTCGGGGGTGGACCGTCTGCGCTGTGAAACGCTGCGCGATGTGCAACTGCCCGCCACGGTTACCGTCGAGGTGACGGTCGGCAGCCATTTTCCGCCGCCGAAACGCGGGCGCCCGACGCGCGTGATGGTGCGCGACGCTGTGCTGGAATTTCAACTGATCTTCTTCCACGCGCGGGGCGACTATCTGCAAAAGCTGCTGCCCACGGGCGCACGCCGGATCGTTTCGGGCAAGGCCGAGCTTTTCGACGGCATCGCGCAGATCGTCCACCCTGATCATGTGTTGCGCCCCGAAGAAGCGGGGGATTTGCCGCTTTACGAACCCGTCTATCCCTTGTCCGCAGGGTTGACGCAGCGTGTGGTGGCCAAGGCGGCGGCCGCAGCACTGGCCCGCGCGCCCGATCTGCCCGAATGGATCGACCCGCCTCTGATGGCGCGCGAGGGCTGGCCCGGCTGGCGCGCGGCTGTCACCATCGCCCATGCGCCCAGCGGTGCGGCCGACCTTGCCCCCACCGCGCCCGCCCGCCAGCGCCTGGCCTATGACGAGCTTTTTGCCCATCAGTTGACCCTGTCACTGGCCCGTGCGGCGTTGCGGCGTGGCAAAGGGGTGGAGAGTCGCGGGGATGGTACCCTGCAAGCCCGCGTTCTGGCGGCCCTTCCTTACGCGCCCACCGGTGCCCAAACCCGCGCGCTGTCTGAAATCGCGGCCGACATGGCAGCGCCCTTGCGGATGAACCGCCTGCTGCAGGGCGATGTGGGGTCGGGCAAGACGCTTGTTGCGCTGCTGGCGCTTCTGATCGGGGTCGAGGCCGGGGGGCAGGGCGTGCTGATGGCCCCGACTGAAATCCTTGCCCGTCAGCATATGGAGGGGATCGCCCCGCTGGCCGAGGCTGCGGGGGTGCGTATCGCGCTGCTCACCGGCCGCGACAAGGGCGCCGAGCGGGAGGGCAAGCTTGCCGATCTGGCCGCAGGGCGCATCGACATCCTGATCGGCACCCACGCCGTCTTTCAGAAAGGCGTGGACTTTCACGATCTGCGCCTGGCCATCGTGGACGAACAGCACCGCTTTGGCGTGGCCCAGCGGATGGAGCTTGGCGCCAAGGGCAGGGCCACCGATGTGCTGGTGATGACCGCCACGCCGATCCCCCGCAGCCTCGCCCTTGCAAGCTACGGCGATATGGATGTGTCGGTTCTGGATGAAAAGCCGCCCGGGCGCGCGCCGATCAAGACCGCCCTGATCCCCACCGAGCGGATGGACGAGGTGGTGGCTCATCTGGCCCGCGCGGTGGCCGAGGGGCGGCAGGCCTATTGGGTCTGCCCGCTGGTCGAGGATAGCGAGGTGCTGGATTACGCCAGCGCCGAGGCGCGCTTTGTGCAGTTGCGCGCGGCCTTGGGCGAGGGGGTCGTGGCGCTGGTCCACGGCCAGATGCCCGCCGTCGACAAGGACGCCGCCATGGCGCGCTTCGTGGCGGGCGATGCGCTGGTACTGGTGGCGACGACGGTGATCGAGGTGGGCGTGAACGTCCCCGCCGCCACAATCATGGTGATCGAACGGGCAGAAACCTTCGGCCTTGCGCAGTTGCACCAGTTGCGCGGCCGCGTGGGGCGGGGATCGGCCCAATCGACCTGCCTCATGCTTTATCAGGCGCCGCTCAGCGAGGGGGGCGAACGGCGGCTGAAGGTGCTGCGCGATACCGAGGATGGGTTTCGCATCGCGGAAGAGGATTTGGCGATGCGGGGGGCGGGGGATCTGATCGGGACGGCGCAATCGGGCCTGCCGCGGTTTCGCGTGGCGGATCTGGAACGGCAGGCGGGGTTGATGGCCATCGCGCAAAGCGATGCGCGGCGGCTTCTGGGCGAGGATCCGATGCTGGAAAGCCCGCGTGGACGGGCGGCGCGGATGCTGCTGTGGCTTTTGGATCAGGACCGAGCGATCCGGCTAATCACGGTCGGATAGCGATTTGTTCGCATATGTTCCTTAAAAGTTCTTTACAGGGCGGAGTTAATATGAGAACAATCCAGCAACACCACGGCAAGGAGGCCAAGATGATCACCGAAATCCAGAAGGTTCTGGCACGCTCGCAAGGCACGCTGGTTGAAGATGGTCTTGGCGTTCTGGCGCTTTTTGCCGTGCTTGTCGCGGCGCTTTCGCTGCCGGGCCTGGTGTGACGGTTCTGCCTGCGGTCTGAAATTTCGGGCGCTGCCCTGTCCCCAACGTGCAGCCCTGCGCCGTTCCCCCGGCGCCATCTCCCGACAGACACGCCACTTGCCGCCGCTTTCCCGATGGGGAAGGCGGCGGTTTTTTTTACGCTTCCGCCCCGGCTTCCGCTGCCGCAACGGCCTCTGCTGTCGCCTCAAGCGCCAAAAGGATCGAGGCATGACGGTTCTTGAAGTCGCGCGCAGGGATCAGCACCTCGAATCCTGCGAAGGGGGCGCCGGGTGGCGGCGCGCCCTCTTTCAGCATCGCCCGCAGGCCATCTCGGGCCACTTCGATTTCGCCAAGGCTCCGCCCGATCATCGCCCGGCCCGACAGGGCCGCCGCCGCCTGACCCAAGGCGCAGGCTTTCACATCCTGCGCGAAGTCAGCCACGCGCCCGCCCTCCATCCGAACATCGACCGTGACGGTCGAGCCGCAAAGCGGCGACCGGCGGCGCGCCGTTCCTTGCGCATCCGTCAGACGCCCGAGATGGGGCACATCCGCCGCCAGCGCGAGGATCTGGCCCGAGTAAAGGCTGATGAGGTCACTGTCGCTCATGGGTTCCCTCCGTTCTTCACTCAAGATAATCCTCTGCCCACCCTTTGCAAAGGACACAATCCATGGCCTTCGATCCAGCGACGCTTTGCTACGATGCCGCCGGGCTGATCCCCGCCATCGCGCAGGACCACGCGAGCGGAGAGGTGCTGATGCTCGCATGGATGAACGCTGATGCCGTGGCGCGCACACTTGCCACGGGGAGGGTCACCTATTGGTCCCGGTCACGGCAGGCGTTCTGGGTGAAGGGCGAAACCTCGGGGCACACGCAGAAACTGATCGAGCTGCGCCTCGATTGCGACCGCGATTGTCTGCTCCTGATGGTCGAACAGACCGGACCCGCCTGCCACACCAACCGCCCTTCCTGCTTCTTTACGGCCGTGGAGAACGGGCACGAAACGATCCTGACCGATCCGGTGATCTAAAGCCCCACCATGTGGCGGATATCGGCGGGCGTGGCGCCCTCGTGTCGGAAAAGCGAGAGCGCGCGCGCATCATCCCGCTTGGCGAGGCGCTTGCCCTCGCTATCGCGGATAAGGTTGTGATGCCAATAGGATGGCGTTGGATATTCGAGCAATTTCTGAAGCAGAACATGCACGAACGTCGCCGCAAAAAGATCTGCGCCGCGGGTAATTTCCGTGATTTCCTGCGCCGCGTCGTCCACAACCACGGCGAGGTGATAGGATGTGCCAAGATCGCGCCGCGCCAGCACCACATCGCCAACATCCGCAAGCATCAGCGCGCTATTTGCCGCGTGCCGCCCCGGGCGGACAGGCCCCGCTTCCGTGAACCCGACCGGCCCCACGAGCGCCATCGCCCGCCCCATATCCAGCCGGATCGCGGCACCCTCCGCGTCAAGCCCCGCGTGCCGGCACGTCCCGGGATAGATCGGCCCGTCCGGCCCGTCTTGCGGCGCGCTGAGGGCGGCCCGGATATCGGCGCGCGTGCAGGTGCAGGCATAGGTCACCCCCAGCGCCGTCAACCGCGTCAGCGACGCGCGATAAAAGGGCTGCCGGTCAGATTGCCGCATCACCGGCGATTCCCATTGAAGCCCCAGCCACGCCAGATCGTCAAAGATCGCGGCCTCCCACTCCCGGCGGCAGCGGGAGGTGTCGATATCTTCGATCCGCAGCAGAAACCGGTCGCCCCGGGACGCCGCTACCATCGCTGCGTACGCATGGCCCAGATGCAGCGGCCCCGTCGGCGATGGCGCAAAGCGTGTTACGCGGCCAGCCATGCGGCAAAGGCCTCTTTCGCGCGGTCGGTATACGCCTTGTAGCGGTCCTTGCGCCCGCGCCGCCCGCCCTTGGCCTCAATGGGAGGGAAAAGGCCGAAGTTCACGTTCATCGGCTGGAACGTCTTGGCGTCCGCACCGCCCGTGATGTGGTTCACCAGCGCCCCCATCGCGGTTTCGGGGGGGGGCGGGGCGAGATCGCGCCCCAGAATCTGTGCCGCAGCCATCCGGCCCGCAAGAAGGCCCATCGCGGCGCTTTCGACGTAACCCTCCACCCCCGTTACCTGACCGGCAAAGCGCAAAGCGGGCCGGGCCCGTAACCGCATCCTGTCATCCAGAAGGGTGGGTGAATTGATGAACGTGTTGCGATGGATGCCGCCGAGGCGCGCAAAGGCAGCCTCTTGCAACCCCGGAATCATCCGGAAAACAGAGGTTTGCGCGCCGTGCTTCATCTTGGTTTGAAAGCCCACGATGTTGAAAAGCGTGCCCAGCTTGTTATCGCGCCGCAGTTGAACAACGGCATAGGATTTTTCGGCGCGGTGCGGATTGGTCAGCCCCACGGGCTTCATCGGGCCAAAGCGCAGCGTCTCGCGCCCGCGCTCGGCCATCACCTCGATGGGCAGGCATCCGTCGAAATAACCCGCCGTTTCGCCCTCGCGAAAGGCCGTCTTGTCCGCCGCCAGCAGCGCGTCGATGAAGGCCTCGTACTCTGCCTTGGTCATCGGGCAATTGATATAGGCGGTCTGCTCGGCCTCGGTCTCGCCTTTGTCATACCGGCTTTGCATCCAGGCCTGTGACATGTCGATGCTTTCGGCATGGACGATCGGGGCGATGGCATCAAAGAACGCCAGATGTTCGGCCCCAGTCACCGCCCGGATGCTTTCGGCCAACGCGCCAGAGGTCAGGGGCCCGGTCGCCACGATCCAGTGGCCGGTTGAGGGAAGCTCTGTAACTTCTTCACCAACAACGGAAATCAGGGGATGAGCATGGATCGCCCGTGTCACGGCCTCGGCAAAGGGGTCGCGGTCCACCGCCAGCGCGCCACCGGCTGGCAGGCGGTGCGCGCGCGCCGTCTGCATGATGATCCCGTCCGCTGCCCCCATCTCCCAATGCAGAAGGCCCACGGCATTGCGCTCGTCATCGTCGGACCGGAAGGAGTTGGAGCAGACCATCTCTGCCAGGCTGCCGGTGCGGTGCGCAAAGGTGCCGACGGTCGGTCGCATCTCGTGGATCACCACGGGCACGCCCATCCGTGCCGCCTGCCAGGCGGCCTCGGCCCCCGCCATGCCGCCGCCGATGATGTGGAGCGTTTCTGTCATGTCTGATCCTCCGGAGCGGGGATGTAGCCCCCTGCGGCGGCGCTGAACAGGGCCTGCCGCTCGGCTGCCACCATCGCCGCCGGATCTTCTGCATCGCGCCCGAGGGTTGCGGCTTTTTCAAAGAAGCCGCGGGCGGGAAGGCCGCCCGAAAGCCGCCCGGTACAGAGAGCCGCACGGAGGGGCCGACCCGCCGCCGTGTCCGCCTCCATCAGCGCCTCGAGCGCCGCCGTCAGCGTGCCCATACGCAACCCGAGGTCGCGCGCGAGCGCTCCGTAGGTGACCGTGCCGCCCGCAGCCGCCAGCGCCGCGAGGCGGGCTTCCAGAGGGGTCACTCTTCGGCCTGCTCCGCGATGCGGGCGACCGAGACGACCTCTTCACCCTTGGCGGTGTTGAAGACCCGCACACCGCCCGCAGACCGCGACCGGAAGCTGATCTGATCCACCGGCACGCGGATCGACTGGCCGGTCGAGGTGGCCAGCATGATCTGGTCAGCGATATCGACGGGGAATGAGGCCACGAGTCGCCCGCCACGCATCGCCTTGTCCATCGCCATGACGCCCTGGCCGCCACGGCCGCGGACTGGATAATCGTGGCTGGAGCTGAGCTTGCCGGCGCCGCCTGATGTGATTGTCAGGATCAGGTCTTCCGCCGCCGACATTTCGGCATAGCGTTCCTGGCTCAACTGCCCGGCTTCAACCGCTTCTTCATCCTCGTCAGCCTCGGCCTCTTCGGTGGCGCCCGCAACCAACCGGCGCTGCTTGAGGTAGGCGGCCCGTTCGGCAGGATCGGCCTCAAAATGCCGGATCACGGCCATTGAGACGACGCGGTCGCCCGTCGCAAGGCGGATGCCCCGCACGCCCGTCGAATCGCGGCCCTTGAACACGCGCACGTCCGTGGTTGGGAAGCGGATTGCGCGGCCCATGGCGGTAACCAGCATCACATCGTCATTTTCATCGGCAATGCGGGCGTTTATCAGGCGAACTTCATCCGGCAGGCCCATGGCGATCTTGCCGTTGCGCTTGACGTTGGTGAAATCCGACAGCGCGTTGCGGCGCACGTCGCCCTCGGACGTGGCGAAGACGATCTGCAGGTTTTCCCATTCTTCCTCTGGCACATCCACGGGCATAAGGGCGGCGATGGAGATACCGTTCGGGATCGGCAGGATGTTGACGATGGCTTTGCCCTTGGCGGTGCGGCCAGCCAGCGGCAGGCGCCAGCACTTCAGCCGGTACGCCATGCCGTCCGTGGTGAAAAACAGCAGATGCGTGTGCGTGTTGGCGACGAAGAGCGTGGTGACCACGTCATCCTCTTTCGTCTGCATCGACGCGAGGCCCTTGCCGCCCCTGTTCTGGCTGCGGAATTCGGCGAGGGGCGTGCGCTTGATGTAGCCGCCCGAGGTGATGGTCACGACCATGTCTTCGCGTTCGATCAGGTCTTCGTCTTCCATGTCGCCCGCCCAGTCCACGATTTCCGTGCGGCGGGGGACGGCGAAGGCGGCTTTGACCTCGCGAAGCTCATCCGAAATGATTGCAAGGATACGTTCGCGCGATGCAAGAATGGCCAGGTAGTCCTTGATCTTGCCGGCTAATTCGGCAAGCTCGTCGGTCACTTCCTTGACCCCGAGGGCGGTCAGGCGCTGCAAACGCAGATCGAGGATCGCACGGGCCTGAAGTTCCGACAGGTTGTAGGTGCCGTCCTCGTTGATCGTGTGGCTGGGGTCGTCGATCAGCTTGATATAGTCGGCGATGTCCTGCGCGGGCCAGCGCCGGGTCATCAGTTTCTCGCGCGCTTCTGCCGCATCGGCGCTGGCGCGGATGGTGCGCACAACCTCGTCCACGTTCGACACGGCGACTGCGAGGCCGCAGAGGATGTGGCTGCGTTCGCGGGCACGGCGCAATTCGAACGCGGTGCGGCGCGCGACCACCTCTTCGCGGAAGCCGATGAAGGATGTCAGGAAATCGCGCAGCGTCAGCGTTTCGGGGCGGCCGCCGTTCAGTGCCAGCATGTTGCAGGGGAACGAGGTTTGCAGCGGGGTGAAACGGTAAAGCTGGTTCAGCACCACGTCCGCGGTGGCATCCCGCTTCAACTCGATCACCACGCGCACGCCGACACGGTCGGATTCGTCCTGCACATGCGCGATGCCTTCGATCCGTTTCTCGCGCACCATATCGGCGATCTTTTCGATCATCGCCGCCTTGTTCACCTGGTAGGGCACCTCGTCAACGATGATGGCATAGCGATCCTTACGAATCTCTTCCACCCGCGTTTTGGCCCGGATGATCACCGAGCCCCGGCCTTCCAGATAGGCCTTGCGCGCACCCGAGCGGCCCAAAATCTGGGCCCCCGTGGGAAAATCGGGCGCAGGGATGATTTCCATCAGCGCCTCTGACGAAAGATCGGGGTCTTCGATCAGCGCAAGGGTGCCGTCGATCACCTCGCCGAGGTTATGCGGCGGAATGTTCGTGGCCATTCCGACGGCGATACCGCCCGCGCCGTTGACCAGCATGTTGGGGAATCGGGCTGGCAGGACGGTCGGCTCGCGGTCCTTGCCGTCGTAATTGTCCTGAAAATCGACGGTATCCTTGTCGATATCGGCCAGAAGGAAGGCGGCGGGCTTGTCCATCCGCACCTCCGTATAGCGCATGGCGGCTGGGTTGTCGCCATCCATGGATCCGAAATTTCCTTGTCCATCAAGGAGTTTGAGCGACATGCTGAACGGCTGCGCCATCCGCACGAGCGCGTCGTAGATCGCAGAATCGCCGTGAGGGTGATACTTGCCCATGACGTCGCCCACGGGGCGGGCGGACTTGCGATAGGGTTTGTCGTGCGAGTTCGTGGTTTCGTGCATCGCGTAAAGAATGCGCCGGTGCACGGGTTTCAGGCCGTCGCGCAGATCGGGGATCGCGCGGCTGATGATGACGCTCATCGCGTAGTCAAGGAACGAGGTCTTCATCTCCTCGGCGATGGAGATCTGCGGTCCGTGACGCGGGGGCGGCGCGGAATCGTCTGTTTTATCAGCGTCTTCGGGGGTATCGCTCATGTAGGTGCTGCTTCCCTTGTTCGGGGGCTATATCCTGTTTGCGACACTATAGACCATACTGGATATGGGGTGCAATGCGGGTGGGCGCTGTGCTTTGGCAGCCACCTGATCTGAGTGACAACATACTGTTCTTGTTGAAAAATAAAACGAAAGGCGCATGCTTTGTAACAGGGGGACGACAAAGGAGCGTGCGATGGCGATAGGGGCTGCTCGGTCCGAGACCGAGATGATGCTGAAGGGATACGGGCTGACGACGGCGGAGATGTTCTACCGGATGCCCGATTATCGTAATGTTCTCAACACCTTCGTGTGGCAGGAGTATGATCTTGCGCCGGACTATCCGGCCTTGTTCAAGTTCATCGAGTTCTGGCAGGAAAAGATCGAAGGCCCGCTGCATTCGGTGCGTTTCACGCATCGAAAGCTGATCGCGCCGGGGGAATGGCGCAACGTGGTGGGCGAGTTCCGGCTGCACTGAAGGCCCGTCCCGCCGCCGTCGGTTCCCTGTACCGCGCGCGTCGGTTTTCTGTACCGACACGGCGCGCGGCGCGTTAAGCCGCGCGCAGGATCATCCCGAAGAGATCGCGCGGGTCGTCGGGGTCTGCGATCATGTCGAGCTGGTCGAAAAGACCGGTCTCCATTGCCTTGGCGTGGACATAGCGCAGCGCCGAAAAATCCTCGACCGCGAAGCCGACGCTGTCGAACAGAGTCACCTGATCTGCGCTGGTGCGCCCTTTGGCCTCGCCCGCAATGACCTGCCACAGCTCTGTCACCGGATGGTCGGGGGCAAGCTGCTGGATTTCGCCCTCGACCCGTGTCTGGGGCGGGTATTCGACGAAGATCGAGGACCGCAGAAGAATGTCGCGGTGCAGTTCTGTCTTGCCGGGGCAATCGCCGCCCACGCCGTTGATGTGGACGCCCGCGCCCAGCATGTTGTCGGTCAGGATGGTGGCGTTGGTCTTGTCGGCGGTGACGGTGGTGATCACTTGCGCGCCAAGGATCGCCTCTTCCGCCGTCTTGCAGGGCACGACGGTCAACCCGCGACCGGCCAGGTTAGCAGCGCATTTGGCGGTGGCGGCGGGGTCGATATCGTATAGGCGCACCTCCGTCAGCCCGCAGATGGCCTTGAACGCCAGCGCCTGAAACTCTGCCTGCGCGCCGTTTCCGATGATGGACATGGTGGTGGCCCCCTTTGGTGCCAGCCACTTTGCAGCCATCGCAGAGGTGGCGGCGGTGCGCAGCGCGGTGAGGATCGTCATTTCCGACAGCAGCACCGGGTAGCCCGTGGCCACATCGGCCAAAAGGCCGAAGGCGGTGACCGTCTGCAGGCCGCGCTTCATGTTGGAGGGGTGGCCGTTCACGTATTTGAACCCGTAGGTCTGACCATCCGAGGTGGGCATGAGTTCGATCACGCCAACCTCGGAATGCGAGGCGATGCGGGGGGTCTTGTCGAACATCGGCCAGCGGCGGAAATCGGCTTCGATCTCGGCGGCAAGGTCCACCATCACACGCTCGACCCCGAGGAGGAGGACAAGCTTCATCATGTTGTGGACAGAGACGAAGGGCACAAAGGCCTGGTGGGACGGGGCGTTCATGACGGGGGCTTTCACTTGGAACGTGTCGGGCGGTCGAAGACCTTCTTGCCCATCAGCGATCCGACAAGATCGACCATCAGGCGGGCGGTCATGCCGCGGTCATCGAGGAAGGGGTTCAGTTCGACAAGGTCGAGCGAGGTGACGAGGCCCGATTCGTGGAGAAGTTCCATCACCAGGTGCGCCTCGCGGAAGGTCGTGCCGCCGGGGACGGTGGTGCCGACGGCGGGAGCGATGGTGGGGTCGAGGAAATCAACATCGAGCGAGACATGCAGCATGCCGCCCGCCGCCTGCACCGCTTTCAGAAAGGTGCGCAGGGGGGCCACGATGCCGTGTTCGTCAAGAACGCGCATATCGTTGATGGCAATGTCGTGCTTCAGAAGGGCGGCATGCTCGGCGGGATCGACGGAACGGATACCGAAAAAACACAGCCTGTTGGCGGGCACGGGTGCCGGGAAGGGTGGGAAGGCATCAAACCCCCCGCGCCCCGCGATATAGGCCATGGGCGTGCCGTGGAGGTTGCCGCTGGTCGTGGTCAGCGGCGTGTGGAAATCGGTATGGGCGTCGAGCCAAAGGACGAACAGCGGGCGGCCCGCCCGGTGGGCATAGGCCGCGGCCCCGGCAACGGAGCCCAGGGCAAGCGAGTGATCGCCACCAAGAATGATGGGCAGGCCGCCGTCTGACAGCGCGTCGTCCACCTTGTCGGTCAGCCGCTCGGTCCAGCCGAGCGTTTCGGGCAGGTCATGCACGACGGGATTTTCGCAGGTGGCATCGGTCAGGTCGGGCAGCGTGAGGTCGCCCCAATCGGTGACCCCGTGGCCAAGGTCGCGGATCGCGGCGGCAATGCCCGCCACGCGGTACGCGGCAGGGCCCATCAGGCAGCCGGGGCGCTTCTGCCCCGAATCGATGGGGGCTCCGATCAGGATGCAGTTGGCCATGGGACACTCCTCTTTGCCGCGACAATGCTGCCGGGTTGCGGCGGTTTCCAGCGCAGATATGATCGGATTGCGCAAAGGTCCGCGCAAAACGGCGGCAGGAGTGACCGATATGGACGATCTGGACGTGCGGCTGATCGCAGAGCTTCGTCGCGACGGGCGGGCGGCGCTGTCGGACCTTGGGGCGCGGCTGGGGGTTGCGCGGGCCACCGTGCGGGCGCGGATGGAGCGGTTGGCGGCGGCGGGCGAGATTGCGGGGTTCACCGTCCTGACGCGGGCGGATGTGAGCGCGGCGCCGGTGCGGGCCTTGATGATGATCGGGATCGAGGGGCGCGGGGCCGAGCGCATCATGGCGCGGCTGGCGGGCCTGCCCGAGGTGCTGGCGGTGCATTCGACCAACGGAAAGTGGGATCTGATCGCCGAGCTGGGGGCCGAAACGCTGCCCGCGCTTGATGCCGTGATCTTCCGGATCCGCGAGTTGGAGGGGGTGACGACAAGCGAGACGAACCTTCTGTTGACCACGCGGCGGGCAGGGCGCCGTCACGGTTAGGTGTGCGGGGTGCGGCAGGGGCGCGCAGGGCGTTGGAGTGTCGCGCTTTTGCGCCTATGGTTGAGGTTGAAGAGGAGACCTTGATGTTCGCAGAGCTTGGGCATTTCGCGCTGGTGCTGGCCTTGATGGTGGCGCTGGTGCAGACGGTGATGCCGCTTGTCGGCGCCCACAAGCGCTGGAGCGGCTGGATGGCAGTGGCCGAACCGGCCGCATCGGCGCAGTTCCTGCTGGTGGCCTTTGCCTTTGCCGCGCTGATGAACGGGTTCATCACATCGGACTTTTCGCTGAAAGTGGTGGTGGAGAATTCGCATTCCCTGAAACCCCTGATTTACAAGGTGTCGGGCGTCTGGGGGAACCACGAGGGATCGCTGCTGCTGTGGTCGCTGATCCTGAGCCTTTTCGGAGCGTCGGCCGCCTGGTTCGGGGGGGGGTTGCCAGCCACCCTGCGCGCCCGGGTGTTGGCCGTTCAGGGGTCGATCGGGGTGGCTTTTCTTCTGTTCATGCTGCTGACCTCGAACCCGTTCCTGCGGCTGGCGGTGCCGCCCTTTGACGGGCAGGACCTGAACCCGCTGTTGCAAGACCCCGGTTTGGCATTCCATCCGCCGTTTCTTTATCTGGGCTATGTGGGCCTTTCGATGGCATTCAGCTTTGCGGTGGCCGCGCTGATCGAGGGCCGGGTGGATGCGGCCTGGGCACGCTGGGTGCGGCCCTGGACGCTGGCGGCCTGGGTGTTTCTGACCATCGGGATCGCGCTGGGATCGTGGTGGGCCTATTACGAGCTTGGCTGGGGCGGCTTCTGGTTCTGGGATCCGGTGGAGAATGCAAGCTTCATGCCGTGGCTTCTGGCTGCAGCCCTGCTGCATTCGGCCATCGTGGTGGAAAAGCGCGAAAGCCTGAAGGCCTGGACCATCCTGCTGGCGATCCTTGCTTTCGGGTTTTCGCTGATCGGCACGTTCATCGTGCGGTCGGGGGTGATCACCAGCGTGCACGCCTTTGCCAACGACCCCGAGCGGGGGGTGTTCATCCTGCTGATCCTGGCCTTCTTTGTCGGCGGCGCGTTGACGCTTTTTGCTGCGCGGGCGAGTGCGCTGGAGGCGAAGGGCGTTTTCGCGCCAGTCAGCCGCGAAGGGGCGCTGGTGGCCAACAACCTGCTTTTGGCCGTGTCGTGCTTTGTCGTGCTGATCGGCACGCTGTGGCCACTGATCGCCGAAATCGGCTGGGGTGCCAAGCTGAGCGTGGGCGAGCCCTTCTTCGACGCAGCCTTTCCGCCCTTCTTCGTGGCGCTGGCGCTGATCCTGCCGGTGGGATCGATGCTGGCGTGGAAGCGGGGTAAGATTGGTGGCGCGCGTGCGCTTTGGCCAGCGGCGGTGTTTGCGGTGGCGATGCTGGCGCTGGCGTTTGCGGTGCAGACGGGGCGGTCGGCGCTGGGGCCGGTGGGGCTGGCGCTTGGGTCCTGGGTACTGGGCGGCGCGGTGCTGGACCTTTGGGCACGCACCGGGCGGGGCGATCTGGCGGCGCGACTGTCGCGGCTGGGACGGTTGCCGCGTGCCGACTGGGGCAAGGGCGTGGCGCATGCGGGCATGGGGGTCACGATCTTTGCCGTGGCCGCGATGAACGCCTGGGTGACCGAGGATATCCGCGTGGTGAAAGAGGGCGAAAGCTTTGCCCTTGGCCCATATCAGGTGCGGCTGGCCAAGGTGGAGCGGGGCGAGGGCCCGAATTACGTGACGACGATGGCCACCATGGTGGTGACGCGTGGTGGCAAGGACGTGGCCGTCCTGCACCCCGAAAAGCGGTTCTACACCGTGGCGCAGATGCCCACGACCGAGGCCGCCATCGACAATGGCCTGCTGCGCGACCTCTATCTGGTGATCGGCGATCCGCAGGACGGGGGCGGCTGGGCGGTGCGCAGCTATATCAAGCCGTTTGCCAACTGGATTTGGGGCGGGGCGATGCTGATGGCGCTGGGAGGGGCATTGAGCCTGTCAGACCGGCGCTACCGCATGGCGGCGGGTGCGCGACGGGCGGACGCAGCGACGGTTGCGGCTGAATGAGGCGGGGCGCTGCCTTCGTGATTGCGGTCACGCTGGTCTGCGGGCTGACGGGGCAGGTGGCGGCTGTGCAGCCTGATGAGATGCTGGCAGATCCGGGCCTTGAGGCGCGGGCGCGGGCGATCAGCACCGGGGTGCGTTGCCTTGTGTGCCAGAACGAGAATATCGACGATTCGGATGCGGGCCTTGCGCGCGATCTGCGCATCCTTGTGCGGGAACGGGTGACGGCAGGCGACAGCGACGCAGAGGTGCGCGCCTATCTTGTTGCGCGCTACGGCGAGTTTGTGCTGCTGAACCCCCCTGCGAAAGGGGCCAACCTGATCCTGTGGATAGCGGGGCCAGGGCTTTTGCTGATCGGGGGCGGGATCGCCGCGCTATATCTGCGCCGGCGTCAGGGGGCTGCGGCACCCGCGCCGCTGACGCCCGAGGAAGAGTTGCGGCTGGCCGACCTTCTGCGGAAGTGACGCGCGGTTACGCTTTCCTTGCCGCCCTGCCGGGGTAGGGTTGGCGGGAAAGCGGCGCGGGAGGCTGGCATGACAGACGCGGTGGTGGTGACCGAAGCGGGCGGGGTGGTGACCATCCGCCTGAACCGGCCCGAGGTGATGAATGCCCTGTCGTCCCCGGTGCGGGTGGCGCTGCGGGCCGCACTGGAAGGTGCCCACACGGCGCGCGCGGTGGTGCTGACAGGCACAGGGCGGGCCTTTTGTTCGGGGCAGGATCTGGCCGATGGCGGCGGGCTGAAGCCCGGCGATGTGGAGCGGATCCTGCGCGAGGAATACGAGCCGATCCTGCGCGCCATCGTCGACTGCCCCTGCCCGGTGATTGCCGCCGTGAACGGGGCCGCGGCGGGGGCGGGGGCGAACCTTGCGCTGGTCTGCGACGTGGTGATCGCGGCGGAAAGCGCGGTCTTCGTGCAGGCCTTCACGAAGATCGGCCTGATGCCCGATGCGGGCGGCACATGGGCCTTGCCGCGTGCGGTTGGCCTCGCACGGGCCATGGGGCTGGCCCTTTTCGCCGACAAGGTGACAGCGCGGCAGGCGGCGGATTGGGGCATGATCTGGGAAGCCGTGCCGGATGGCGAATTTGCAGACCGCGTGGCCGCGCGGGCCGCGCATCTGGCAGCGGGGCCGGGGGTCGCGTTTGCGGCCGTGAAGCGGGCGATGCGGGAAAGCTTTGGCAACAGACTTGGCGCGCAACTGGCGCTGGAGGCGCAACTTCAGGGCGAATGCGGGGCCACCACAGATTTCGCCGAAGGGGTGACGGCTTTTCAGGAGAAGCGAGCACCCCGGTTTTCGGGGCAGTAAGATCGGATAATCGTTGCGCAGCGGGGCGCAAGCCGTCAGGATTTGGGGATTGCATCACCCCATTGTCCGCCCCAGTGCCACGAGGAAAGTCATGTTCGCCCGCACCCTGACCCTGATCCTGACGCTTGCCCTTGCCGCGCCCGCCATGGCGGAGGTTTCGGCCTATGCCACCGGTGCCGTGCAGGTCCTGAGCAAGGCCACCCTTGGCGCACGGCAGAAAAGCGGGTTCTCGAAGTTCAAGGCGCGTGCGAAGGATTTTCACGGGGCCTATTTCATCAGCAAGCAGGGCGACAAGGGCAGCTTCTGGGTGGATGAGCACCGGCTGGAGGATGCCAAGGGCTATGCCAAGGCCGCCTGCGAGGAACAGGGGGCGGGCCCTTGTGTGCTGTACGCCGTGATCCTGCCTGCGGGGGCGCCGAAGGGGAGGGGCGCGCTGGTCAAGGGCATCAATGCCAGCCTCAGCCGCGATCTGATCCGCCATTCGGGCAAGGGTGACCCCGGCACCTTTGGCGCGGCCGCCGTGAACCGGATGGGGCAGAACGGCATGGGCTGGGGATATGAAAGCCGCGAGCGCGCGCGCAAGGAGGCGCTTTTCACCTGCATCAAGGGGATCGATCGCCAGACGTTCAAGGATCAGGTCAGCGCGAAGGTCTACAATCAGGCGGTGGCGTCAGGGCGCTTCGATTGCAAGCTGGTGGTCGAGTTCAAGAAGTAGTGGCGCGGTTTCAGCCGCGCCAGACCCGCACATCGACGCCGCTGCTGCGGCCCCGCAGCGCAAGGTTCGACACTTCGTGAAACCCGTCGAGCGCGCCGTTTGCCCGTCCATCGACCAAAGCGCGGGTTGCCAGCGCCTCTGACACCACGATCCGCGCACCCAGATCGCGCGTTGCAGCCTCAAGCCGTGCGGCCACGTTCACGGTATCGCCGATGACGGCGAATTCCAGCCTGCGGGGCGGGCCCACGTCGCCCAGCGTCACCCGGCCGAAGTGGACACCGACCGAGACGCGGAGCCCCATCCCGATGCCGTCGACCGCCTCCACGATGGACAGTGCGGCGCGCAGCGCGTTGGCCGCGTCTGCGGGGCTGGTTTCCGGCGTGCCGAAGGTGGCCATGACGCCGTCGCCCAGATACTTGTCGAGCGTGCC
>JBBSBE010000053.1:0-23824 GCA_038251625.1 Rhodobacterales bacterium | reverse complement strand
TGCATGATGCCATCCAATGAACGACAGGTCTCTAGCTCCCAGAGAGGTTCAAAGTTCCCTTCTGAAAGAGCCGCAAACGCGACAACGAAAGGCAGGTCCGTGCAGGCGTCTGTCCTTCGCCGCGCGCGGCCTGAGGGTCCGCTAAGGGCCGAAAGCGCCAATTGGACCACACAAATCCAACGTCCACCCCGTCCAGCATCGCCGCCCTCCAACGCGATCAAGACTCTCACGCCCCCACATGCCGCCCAAGGACCGCCGCTCCCCGCGGCCCCTCCACCCGCGCGCCCTTCCCCGTTACCCCGCGCAACACCCTAACAATCCGTAAATCACCCTACCCTAACCCATTGAAATTCCACACCCCGCCCCCTGTCGCACGTGTGGACAGCCGCGGCTTCCCCCCGGCCCCCGTCTCGGCTATATCCCCCACATGTCGCAAAACCCGCCCCTCCTCCGCCCCGATCTCGCCCGCGCCGCCGTCCCCGACACGCGCCGCCCCGACCTGCCACGCGAAGGCCAGCCCACCATCGGCATGGTCTCGCTCGGCTGCCCCAAGGCGCTCGTGGACAGCGAGCGGATCCTGACCCGCCTCCGGGCCGAGGGCTACGCGATCAGCCCCGACTACACCGGGGCGGATGCCGTGATCGTCAACACCTGCGGGTTTCTCGATTCCGCCAAGGCCGAAAGCCTCGATGCCATCGGCGAGGCGCTGGCCGAAAACGGCCGCGTCATCGTCACGGGCTGCCTTGGTGCCGAACCCGATTACATCACCGGCGCGCATCCCAAGGTCCTCGCCGTGACGGGCCCCCACCAGTACGAGGCCGTGCTCGATGCCGTCCACGCCGCCGTGCCCCCGGCCCCCGATCCGTTCATCGACCTTCTGCCCGCCTCGGCCGTCACGCTGACGCCGCGCCACTACAGCTATCTCAAGATTTCCGAGGGCTGCAACCACGCCTGCAAGTTCTGCATCATCCCCGACATGCGCGGAAAGCTGGTGTCACGCCCCGCCCATGCCGTGCTGCGCGAGGCGGAAAGGCTGGTGGAGGCGGGGGTCCGCGAGCTTCTTGTCATCAGCCAGGATACCTCCGCCTACGGTGTCGATATCCGCCACGCCGAGGCCAAGGGACACCGCGCCCATATCACAGACCTCGCCCGCGATCTTGGCAGCCTCGGCGCCTGGGTGCGGCTCCACTACGTCTATCCCTACCCCCATGTCCGCGACCTGATCCCGCTCATGGCAGACGGCCTGATCCTGCCCTACCTCGACATCCCCTTCCAGCACGCCCATCCCGATACGCTGCGCCGCATGGCCCGCCCCGCCGCCGCCGCCCGCACGCTGGACGAGATCGCCGCCTGGCGCGCCATCTGCCCGGACCTCACGCTGCGCTCCACCTTCATCGTGGGCTATCCCGGCGAGACGGAGGCCGAGTTCCAGACCCTGCTCGACTGGCTGGACGAAGCACAACTGGATCGCGTGGGGTGCTTCCGCTACGAAAACGTCAAGGGCGCGCGATCGAACGCTCTGCCCGACCATGTGCCGGATGAGGTGAAGGAAGATCGCTTCGCCCGCTTCATGGAAAAGGCCCAAACCATCAGCGAGGCGAAACTCGCAGCCAAAGTCGGCACCCGCCAGCAGGTCATCGTCGACGCAGTTGACGCCGACGGCGCCACCTGCCGTACCACGGCCGACGCGCCCGAAATCGACGGCAACCTTTTCATCGACGAAGGCTTCGAGGGGCTGACACCCGGCGAAATCGTGACCGTCATGGTGGATGAGGCGGGGGAGTACGATCTCTGGGGGCGGCGCGCCGTCTGACCCGGCTTGCGTCGCGGGCCGGAACGGCACAGTCTGTGCCCATCTGAACCTGCCGAGATTGGCCCTCAAATGCCCGAAGATACCCCTCTCATCGCCCAGTCGGCCCCCTTTGCCGTGCCAGTCGAGGCCGGAAAGACCTATTTCTGGTGCTCCTGTGGCCACTCGCAGAAACAGCCGTTCTGCGATGGCTCGCACAAGACCACCACGATGACCCCGGTAAAATTCACCGCGACCGAAAGCAAGACAGTCTATTTCTGTGGCTGCAAGCACAGCGCCAAGGCGCCGCTCTGCGACGGGTCCCACAAGGCGCTCTGAAAGTCCCCCATGCCCTGGATCGCCACCGTCCCCTATGACGCCTCTACCGGAAAGCTCCGCACGCTTTATGATCGCGTGAAGGGGCCCGGCGACACTGTCGACAACATCATGATGATGCACTCCCTGCGCCCCCATTCGATGGAGGGGCACATGGCGCTCTACAAGGCGACGCTGCACCATTCCGGCAATGCGATCCCGAAGTGGTTTCTGGAAACGCTCGGCGTCTGGGTGTCGATGCTGAACGCCTGCGCCTATTGCGTGGATCACCATTACGCGGGCCTCGAGAGGCTGCTGAAAGACCCCGAACGCGCGGGCGCGCTGCGCAGGGCGATGGCGGCGGGCGACATCGACGCAATCCCCCTCGACGCGCGCGAGAAGGTGGCGATGGCCTATGCCCGGCAGTTGACGGTCGCCCCCGCCGCCCTTGCACAGAACGATATCGACACCCTGCGCACCGCAGGCTGGTCAGACGCCGAGATCCTCGAGATCAATCAGGTCTGCGCCTATTTCGCCTATGCCAACCGCACCGTGCTGGGGCTTGGCTGCTCGACCAAGGGCGATATCCTTGGCCTCTCGCCCGGCAATGCCGCCGACCCCGACGATTGGTCGCACGGCTGAACGGGCACCGCCCGCACGTGGCTCAGCGTTTGCGCTGCGCGACAAGCGCGGCAAGGTTCTGCCCGTAGCGGCTCTTGCCATAGCGCTTGGCGGCTTCCGCCACGGCCTCGGCCCCGATCCAGCCCCTGTCATAGGCGATCTCTTCCGGGCAGCCGGCCTGCATTCCCTGCCGCTCTTCCAGCGTGCGCACGAAATTGCCCGCATCCAGAAGGCTGCCATGCGTACCGGTATCGAGCCAGGCAAAGCCCCGCCCCATCCGGCGCACTTTCAAAAGGCCCTCGTCCAGATAACTTTGCAGAAGATCGGTGATTTCCAGCTCGCCCCGTGGCGAGGGGCGCACGGCGGCCGCCCGATCCGGGGCGCTGGCATCCAGGAAATAAAGCCCGGTCACTGCGTAGCTCGATGCAGGCTCTGCCGGTTTCTCGACGATGGACCGCACCCTGTCACCATCGAAATCCACCACGCCATAGCGTTCGGGATCGGCCACGTGATAGGCAAAAACGCTGCCCCCCTCGGGCGTCTCGTCGGCCTTGGCCAGAAGCTCCGGCAGGCCCGCGCCGTAAAAGATGTTGTCGCCCAGCACCATCGCCGATGGCGCCCCGGCCAGGAAATCGCGCGCGAGGATATAGGCCTGTGCCAGCCCCTCGGGGGCCGGCTGTACGATGAAGGTCAGCGACAGGCCCCAGCGGCTGCCATCGCCCATCAGGCGGCGAAACTGTGCCTGATCCTCGGGCGTGGTGATAACCGCAATCTCGCGGATGCCCGCAAGCATCAGAACGGACAGGGGAAAATAGATCATCGGCTTGTCATAGACCGGAAGCAGCTGTTTCGACACCGCTTCCGTGATCGGATAAAGCCGCGTCCCCGACCCACCGGCCAGAATGATGCCCTTGCGTGCTGCCATGACCTGCTCTCCTGCGCGGTTTGCTGCGGCATAGCGGTCCTGACCCGCCAACTCAACCGCCCCCCGATCGGCCATTGGGGGGAATCGCAGATATTCGGCGCAAGGTATCGCCGATCGCCACCGAAGCAGGCACCGCGCGCGTTCTCAGGCAGCCCTAACACCACGCTGGCCGGTCAGATCACGCTTTCCGTTGGCGACGGCGTGACCGCCCGCCGCTTCAGTTGCGCCTCTCGGAAGGTGATGTAGCTGATCGCGGCGATGATGACCGCGCCGCCCAGGATCACGTACGGATCCACAGGCTCGCCGAACACAAGCGATCCAAGCGCCGTGGCCCAGACAAGCTGCAGAAACGTCACCGGTTGCGTCACCGTCAGCGGGGCGGCAGAAAAGGCGCGCATCATGCAGTAATGCGCGACCGTCGCGATGGCCGCCACCAGCGCCAGCCATGCCGCCTGTGTCAGGCTCACGGGCACCCAGACCAGAAACGCCAGCGGTGCCAGCCCGATGGCCACCGCCAGCGACAGCATGGCCACCACCGCGCCGGGCCCCGCCACCTGCCCCAGCCGCTTGGCAAGAAGATAGGACCCCGCGAACAGGAACGCCGCCGCCACCTGTGCGATATGCCCGCCCGTCACCTCGCGGATGCCTGGCCGCAACACGATCAGCGCCCCGACGACCGCCACCGCCACCGCCGCAATCCGCCGGAACGCCAGCCGCTCGCCAAAAAAGAGCGCCGCCCCCAGCGTCACCAGCACCGGGTTCAGATAGCCGATCGCCGTCACCTCGGCGACGGGGATCCGCGCCATGGCAAAGAACCAAAGCGCGACCGCAACGGCATGCAGAAGCCCCCGCGCGCCAAAGAGCTTCCACACCCCCGGCGCAAAACCATCCCGCAACACGCGCGCAAGCGTCGGGATCAGGAAAACCACGCCAAAGCTGTAGCGCAGAAAGGCTGCCTGCGCGGCCGGCAATTCGGTGCCAAGGTAGCGCACGATCCCAGTGACGCCGACGAAACACAGCCCCGTCGCAAGCATCCAGAGCACACCCTCCAACGGGCGCGCCTCATTGGCGGTCAGGACGGGGGTTCCGGTCATGCGCGCGACTGAACCAGAGCGGGCACGCCGCCGCAAGCCCCTCAGCCCCGCAGCAAGAGCACTGCCGCCAGTGTCCACATCACCACCCCCACCGCGACCTCAAGCACGACCCAAGCCCGCGGCCTGGCAAAGATCGGCGCCACCAGTCGCGCCCCAAACCCGAGCGCCGCGAAGAACACCAGCGATGCCGTGGCCGCGCCCACCCCGAACGCCGCCTGAAACGGGGCGTATTGCGCCGAAACGCCACCCACCAGCACCAGCGTGTCCAGATAGACATGCGGATTGGCCCAGGTGAACAACAGGCACGTCACCATCACCGCCCGCAGGCTTGAAACCTCGGCCCCTGCGGGCTGCAACGCCTCGCCCCCACGGGCTGCGGCCAAGAAGCGCAGGGCGCCGTAGACCACCATGAACCCCACCCCCGCATACAGCATCAGCGGCCCGAGCCACGGTACCCGCGCCACCGCCGCGCCGAACCCCGCCACCCCAACCCCGATCAGCAGCGCATCCGACAGCGCGCAGACGGCCACCACCGCCCCCACATGCTCGCGCCGGATGCCCTGTCGCAGAACGAAAGCATTCTGCGCCCCGATCGCCAGGATCAGGCCCAACCCGGTGAAAAATCCTGCCAACCCTGCGCCGATCATCGCCCGCTCTCGCTTGTCCGGGGTTGACCAGACAGCAGTCGCCCGGTTCAATCCAGTGTATCTTTCTTACCTCAATGAAATTCTGCTTAATCAAGGCGCCGACTTCTCCCCGCGATCACGCGCAATCCCAAGGTCCCCGCATGCTCGACTATCCCCAGCTTCAGGCCCTTGTCGCCATTCACCGCCGTGGCGCCTTCGACCTTGCCGCCGCCGATCTTGGCCTGACCCCCTCTGCCATCTCGCAGCGCATCAAGGCGCTGGAGGATCGCACCGGGTGCCTTCTTCTGATCCGTACACACCCCGTCACCGCCACCGAAGCGGGCATGCGCCTCATCCGACACGCCGAAGAGGTGGCGCTGATGGAGACGTCGCTGGCCGCCGACCTTGCGCTGCCGCTGGGCGAGGCCACGGCCCTGCGCCTTGCCATCAACGCCGACAGTCTGTCGACATGGATCCTGCCCGCGCTCGCCACCGTTCCGGGCTTTCGCTACGACATCGTGATCGACGACCAGAACTGGTCAGAGGATTGGCTGCGGCGGGGCGAAGTTGCGGCGGCCATCACCGGCACGCCCGGCCCGGTGCAGGGCTGCGACAGCCACGCACTGGGCGCCCTGCGCTACCGCGCCACGGCAAGCCCGGCTTTCGCCGCCCGATGGTTCGCCGACGGCATGACGGCGCAGGCGTTTTCGCGCGCGCCCGCCCTCGCTTTCAACGCCAAGGACCGTCTGCAACACGATTGGGCAACCGCCCGCACGGGCCAGCGGATCGCCCTTCCCGTCCACCACCTTGCCTCGTCACATGGCTTTGTCGACGCGGCGAAAGCGGGCCTTGGCTGGTGCATGAACCCCGAGGCGCTGGCCGCGCCGCATCTTGCTTCGGGCTCGCTGATCGATCTTGGCCCCCCGCTCGATACGCCGCTCTACTGGCAGGCCGCGCGACGCACCGGCGCAGCCCTCGCGCCCCTGACGCGCGCCATCCGGGCGGCAGCGGCAGCGGTGCTTTTGCCCGACTGACGCCTAATGCCCCGAATGGATGCCCTGCCCGGTGGCAATGCCCCAATGATGCGCCCGGTGGTGGTCCTGACTGGCCATCAGGCCGTAGAACCCCAGCGCCCTGATCTTCGCCTCAGTTGCCGGATCACCGCTTGTCGCGGTCAGAACCGCCCGGTCCGCCGCAACATCCGCCGCGATGATCCAGCGCGCATCCTTGGCCAGTTCCGCGGCATGCGCGGGCACCATCCGCCCCACCGCCGCCATCACGGCGCCATCGCCCGTCACAGTGGCGGCAATCCCGCCCGGCACCGCCATCTCCTCCACCACTGCATCCCGCACCACAAGATCCATGTCGATCAGATGGTCGCGCAGCGCCCGCAGGTTGACGGTGGACCAGTCCGTGTCCGGGTCAGCCTCAAGCACCGCCACCACCTCGGCCAGAGCTGCAAAAGCCCCCTGCCCCGGCTCGGACAGCGGGCCCGCCGCCATCCCGCCATGGTGCATGCCATGCGTCATGTCCGCGTGCCCCGCGACTTGCGCGAACGCAAGGCCCGCCCCGAGCGCCACCATGGCAAACGCCCCGATCACGATTTTCTTCCGCCACATCTGCCGCCTCCAACTGCCACGTCCCAGCGCCAACCCTAGACGAAGCCACCCACTGCCCGCATGATAGTGATCATGTCGGAATGGCGGGATCTTTTTGCAGGCGGCACCCGGCGCAGCCTTGCCGACGCCGAGGTTTTGTTCCGCCGGGATGACCCTGTCCAAACGGTCTTCCTCGTGGCATCGGGCACGCTTGCGCTGGAACGCGGCCTTCCAGATGGCGCGCCCCTCGTGCTTGCCCTCGCCGGTCCGGGCCAGATGCTGGCCGAAGCCTCGTTATTTGCCCGGCACTATCACTGCGACGCCGTGGCCCGCGCCCCTGCCACGCTTTTGGCGCTCGACCGCGCCATCCTTCTCGACCGCCTGAAATCCACGCCGGATGCCGCGCTCGGCCTGCTGACCGACAGCGCGCACGAGGTACAGCGCCTGCGCGCCCGGATTGAAATTCTGCGCCTCAAGCGCGTGTCAGACCGTCTGGCTGCCTGGACAGCGCTTTACGGCGAACCCGCCCCCGGCGCCTGGGTGCAGGTGGCCGAGGCGATTGGCGTGACACCGGAAGCGCTTTACCGCGAACGCGCCCGGCAACGGAAAGCGGGCCAACCTTAACGCCTGCGAACCCGCCGCTGGCGCGGGGCGGCGCGCCTCGCCCTCATTCCTGCACCGACAGGATCCATGCGATCAGATCGGCCACCGGCTGATTGGTAAGCAAGGGCTGCCCGGTCTCTGTCTTCTCCATCACGTCCGGCCCGACAAAGAAATCGCCGTAAACGGGCATCGGGCTGCCGTGCGCGACCAGCGGTTCCCGACCGTCGATCCGCATCACCACCCGGACGGTCGGAAAGATACCGCCGTTGCGCGCGGCCAGCGCCGTCAGGTCGCTCGGCTGGATCGTCAGGACCGAGGCCATCGGCCCGGCCCCCTTGGCGTTCGCGCCATGGCAAACGGCGCAATGATGCTGAAAAAGCGCGCCACCTTCGGCGGCATCCTGTGCCAGCGCAGGCCCCGCAATCGCCAATCCGCCAATAAAAGACAACAAAACGCGCATCACATGCCTCCTCACGGCCACTTGCAGGCGGCAGTCTGGCCCGGCGCCAGCCCGCGCACATTGATGCAGGTCATGATGTGCACCGAAAACGAAAAGGCCCCCGTCACCGGGGGCCGACTTCTTTCGCGCGGGGCGCAGGCCTCAGGCCAGTTGTGCCGCCACATCCTCAGGGATGTCGAAGTTGTGCGTCACCGTCTGGACGTCATCATCCTCTTCCAGAAGGTCGATCAGCCGCATCAGCTTTTCCGCCGTCTCCAGATCCACCTCGGTGCGCGCCTGCGGGCGCCAGACCAGCTTTGATTCGCTGGATTCGCCCAACGCCTTTTCCAGCGCGTCCGACACGTCCGAAAGCGCCTCGACCGGGCAATAGATCCAATGCCCCTCGTCATCGCTTTCCACGTCGTCGGCGCCTGCGTCGATTGCGGCCATCATCACGGTATCCGCGTCACCTGCCTCGGCCGGATAGGAAATCTCGCCCACGCGGTCAAAGCTGTGGGCCACCGATCCGGTCTGGCCGAGGTTGCCGCCACATTTGGTGAAATAGCTGCGCACGTTCGATGCCGTACGGTTCAGGTTGTCGGTCATCGCTTCCACGATGATCGCAATCCCGTTGACGCCGTAGCCTTCATAGCGGATCTCGGTGTAATCCGCCTCGTCGCCCATCTGGCTTTTCTTGATCGCCCGGTCGATCACGTCCTTGGGCATCGACACTGCCTTGGCCGCCTTCACCGCCAGCCGCAAACGCGGGTTCATGTCGACGTCGGGCATCCCCATCTTGGCAGCGACGGTGATTTCCTTCGCCAGCTTCGAAAACATCTTGGACCGCAGCTTATCCTGCTTGCCCTTGCGATGCTGGATGTTCGCCCATTTCGAATGGCCTGCCATGGCCTCTCTCCCGTCGCGCCTGAAGTGATGGCGGTCTCTACACCGTCCCCCCCCGGGGCCGCAACCCCGCCGGTCAGAGCGGAAAGAAGACCGGGATCAGAAAGCTCATCGTGCAGATCAGCGTCAGGTTCAGCGGCAGGCCGATGCGGATGAAATCGGTAAAGCGATAGCCGCCCGGGCCATAGACCAGCGTGTTGGTCTGATACCCGATGGGCGTGGCGAAGGAGGCCGACGCCCCGAACATCACCGCCACCACCAGCGGGCGCGGATCCACCCCGATCTGCGCCGCAAGCCCGATGGCAATCGGCGTCAGGATCACGGCCACCGCATTGTTCGACACGATCTCGGTCAGAAAGGACGACATCGCATAGACGGCAAAGATGATCGCGAAATGCGGCACCCCGTTCAGCACAGGCGCCGCCGCATTGACGATCAGCTCCACCGCCCCCGAATGATCGAGCCCCGCCCCGACGGCGAGCATCGAAAAGATCAAGAGCATCAACTGCCCTTCAACGAACCCCATCGCCTCATCCGCGTCGATGCAGCGCGTCAGCAGCACGACAGCCACACCAAGGAATGCCAGGATCATGATCGGCGCCACGTTCAGCGACGACAGCCCCACCACCGCCACCAGAACGCCAATCACGATCGGCGCATGGCTGCGCCGGTAAGGGCGTTCGGACGGGTGCGAGATATCCACCAGCTCCATCTCGGATGCCAGCCGCTGGATATCGCCCGATGCCCCCTCCAGCAGCAGCGTGTCGCCCACTTGCACCACCAGATCGTCCAACTGCCGCCCGATGTTCTGGTTCTTGCGGTGCACCGCCAGCGGATAGACGCCATACCGCCGCCGCAACCGCATAGAGCCCAGCGACCGCCCCACCATCCGGCATCCGGGCGTGATAAGCACCTCGACCGTCGTGGTGGCCACCGATGACAGCTTGTCGACCTGCCGCAGCTCCTTCTTGTCCTTCAGGGACAGCACTTCCGCCATCGGCGTGCGCAGCACCACGCGGTCCCCCGCCTCCAGCACCACATCGCCAAGCCCGCGCCTGAGGCTCGCATCGCCGCGCAGCACATCGACCACGCGCATGCTGTCACGCTTGAAAAGCGCCACCTCCTCGATCTTCTGGCCCACCAGAGGGCTGTCCTCGGGCACGGCGACCTCGGTGAAGAACTTCATCCGGCTGCGGTCGGTCAGCATCTGGGCCATGCTGTCGCGGTCGGGCAGCAGGCGTCGGGTAAAAAGGGCCAGATAGATCATCCCGATCGTCGCACAGGCGATCCCAAGTGGCGTGATCTCGAAGATATGGAACGGCGCCAGCCCCTTTTCCCGCGCCACCCCGTCCACCACGATATTGGTGGACGTGCCGATCAGTGTGATCGTGCCCCCGAGGATCGAAAGATACGACAACGGGATCATCAGCTTTGACGGCGAAAGCTTCATCGCCCTGGAAAGCTGCATGAAAACCGGGATCATCACCACCACAAGCGGCGTGTTGTTCATGAAGGCGGACATTGCGACCACACCGATGGATATCATCACCAACGCGCGCGTCGGCGACGTCTCCGCCAGCTTCACCGCCCGCGCCGTGGCCCAGTCCAGCGCGCCCGTCCGCACCAGCGCGCCCACGATGATGAACATCGCCGCAATCGTCCAGGGCGCGGCGTTGGACAGCACCTTTACCGCATCCGGCTGCGGCAGGATGCCCGTGATCAGCATCAGCGCGGCCCCGCCAAGCGCCGTCACCTCGACGGGAAACACCTCGCGCACGAACAGAACCAACATGCCCACAAGAATCGCAATCGCCACCCAGGCCTGCGCATCCCCCTGCACTTCAAGACCGAACATCATCGCCCCCAGGTTGGTTGCCGCTTTGTCAATCGGCGCCCAGCGGTTGTCAAACCGGCGTTCGGTCACGCGGCCGGGGCTGCACAAGGGCCAACCCCAGAAGCATGATGGCCAGCGCGCCCCAAACCCAGTGTGAGAATCGCTCGCCAAGAAGCAGCATAGCCCAGATCACGCCGGTGCCGGTAACGATGTAGCTGCACTGCGAGGCAAAGACCGCACCCGCCTGCGAGGCGAGCCAGACATAGGACGCATAGGCACAAGCGTGGGCAATCGATGAAAAGACCAGCGCCCATTCCGCCGCACCCCAGGCCACGAAGGGGTTGATGAACTGCCCCGTTCCCAGCGCCAGCGGCAGCGCCATGAAGGCCCCGACGACCGAAACCAGAAACATCGCCTGCACCGCCGACATCCCCGCAGTACCGATCCGCGCCACCACGTTGCTTTCGATGGCATAGAAAACCGGCCCGATCAGCGCAATCGGCAGCCAGGCCGCCGCCTCGGGCGTGGGCAGGCTCGCCTCGGGCAGCGCGATCAGCGCCACGCCCGCGATCCCGCAGGCCAGACCCACCACCCGCGCCATGCTGAAGCGATCCATCCCCAGCGCCAGCGCCAGGGGAAACGCAAGGATCGGTATGGTGGCGATCAGGATAGACATGATCCCCGCCGGCAAATGCGCGACCGACAGATAGAAAGTGGAATTGGGAATGATCGTCCCGATCACCGCGATGAGCGCCGCAAAGCCAAAGGCGTTGCGCCCCGGTCGAAACGGCCGCCCCGCCAGCGACAGCGCGCCAAGGATCAGCGCCCCCACCACAAGCTGCCAGAAGATCAGGCCGAAGAAACCGTACCCGGTCGACACCGCGATCTTGCCCAAAGGCTGCGTGCAGCCCCAGGCAAGCCCGCAGCCGACCAGCACCACCACATAAAGCGCACGCGGTGTCAGGGCCGCGCCTCCGTCAGGCGCCCGCCAAGGCGCACCGGCACCACGCGCTGCGCCTTGCCGGTGGCATCGTCGGTCTCGACATAGACGCCGCACAGCGTCGCGGGCCCCGCCGCAGGCTCGAACCGCCCCTTGGCCATCCCGGTGATGAAGCGCCGCATCGGCTCGCCTTTGTCCATCCCGATGACCGAATTGTAATCGCCGCACATGCCAGCATCGGTCAGGTATGCCGTGCCCCCCGCCAGCACCTGCGCATCCCCCGTCGGCACATGCGTATGCGTGCCCACCACAAGGCTCGCACGCCCGTCGCACCAATGGCCCATCGCCATCTTCTCGCTCGTGGCCTCGGCGTGGAAATCAAGGATCACCGCCTGCGCCATCCCGCCAAGGGGATGCGCCTTCAGCACCGCATCCACCGCCGAAAACGGGTCATCGAAAGGCCGCTTCATGAACACCTGCCCCAGCGCCTGCACCACCAGCACCTTGCGCCCGTCACGCGCGGTGAAGACGCGGTACCCCTTGCCTGGCGCCTGTTTGGCAAAGTTCATGGGCCGGATCACGCGCGGCTCGGCTTCGATGAACTGCATCATGTCTTTCTGGTCGAACGCATGATCGCCCAGCGTCACGCAATCGGCCCCTGCGGCAAGGATCAGCTTTGCATGATCCCCCGTCAGCCCCACCCCGGATGACGCATTCTCGCCATTCACCACCACGAAATCGAGGGCCCAATCGTCACGGATGCGCGGCAACACCTCGGTCACCGCCGCCCGGCCCGACCGGCCCATCACATCGCCAAGGAAAAGAAGTCGCATGACACCCCGATTAGGCGCAGGCGCAGAGGCCTGCAAGGGCCTTGCACGGACCACTCCATCATGCAGGCCGCCCGAGCCTTCGCCCCAGTCGTTACTTCACATCATGGTCAATCTCGGCAGAGAAATCGCGGAACCGCACCCGCATGCAATCGGGCAACTCGTTCGACCTGCCATCAAGCGGGCACAACCTGTCGTGGCGCCCCTGGACGGCCTCGAACCACGGCAGCACGGCTTGCAGGTCAGGCCGCGTCACCGTCAGGTCCGTTATCTGGAACAGAACGGCGCGCAGTATGTATCCCGGCCCCAGCGCGGTCTCGAACGCATCCGGGTCCAGAACCGCCACCGTCTCGGGCCGCGCCAAATCCTCGAACGCCACAAATCTCGGCCACAGATGCCGCTCAAGCAGCACCGGCGCTTCCCCGGCCTGCGCGACGATCCGCCTCAGACGCTCCCGGCGACCGTTCTTCCCGGCGATGGAATAGACCCCCTCCGCCAGACCCGGACCCTGCCGAAGCGCGAACAGCACACGCCCCCCCGGCAACGCGACAAAGGCCGCTTGCCCCTCCATCCGATAGTGCACTTCCGTGCCCGTCAGGGCATCCCCGCCAGTCTGTCCGAAATAGGCCACTTCCACCCGTTCAACGGTCTCGAACCGAACCTCGCCTGCCGGGGTGTCAAGTTGCACGATGGTGCGCTGATTCCAGGCAAAATTCCCTGTCGGCGCGAAGCGAGACGCCGTGTAGGCGAAGAACAGGCCCACCGAAAGAACGGCCGCCAACCCCGCGAACAGCAAGACCTTCAGAAGTTTACGAAGGAAAGGCCGTTTCAAGTCGCGCCCGTCTGTCCTGTTCTCGCCACCCGCGCGTGATTCGGCCGTCGCGCGCTGCCTTCTGCACAATCCGCCCCACTGCCTTCGGGCAGGATGGCCAAGAATCGTGGCACCGATATGGTCGTGCCAAGGCGCCAGTCGAAACGCCATGCACCAAGGGCACAGACCGGTCCCCCGGGCAGCAGGCATCACACCCGACCGCAAACACGCTGAAGACGTCTTCCGGCATCCGCCCGTCGGGGCGGATGCAACGCACAGGCCAGACGCGAACGGGACGGATACGACACAGCTATTCTTACGTCGTTTCAATATCTTGAACAATGGCACGCCACCCCTCTTCCCAGTGCGCGGTGTCCGCCCTACCTTGCCCCCATGCCCGCCCTCATCCCCCCGCTTGCCGCCTATTTCGCCGCCCGGGGCTGGACCCTCCATCCCCATCAGGTGGCGATGCTGGCGCGCGCGGATGACCCCGCCACCCTCCTCATCGCCCCCACAGGCGGCGGCAAGACGCTGGCCGGGTTCCTTCCAACCCTCTGCGAACTTGGGGAAAATCCGGGGCCGGGTCTTCACACCCTCTACATCTCGCCGCTAAAGGCCCTTACCGCCGATATCAGGCGCAACCTGCGTGCCCCCATCGAAGGCGCGGGCCTTGCAATCCGCGTCGAGGATCGCACCGGCGACACCACCTACACCCAGCGCCGCCGCCAGCGCGCGGACCCCCCGCATATCCTCCTCACCACCCCCGAAAGCCTCGCGCTTCTCCTCAGCTACGACGATGCACCCCGGATTTTCTCCGGCCTTTCCCGCGTGATCGTCGATGAAATTCACGCCCTCGCCGAATCGAAGCGCGGCGATCAGTTGATGCTGTGCATGGCCCGCCTCGCCTCTCTCGCACCCGGTCTGCGCCGCGTGGCCCTTTCCGCCACGGTCGAGGATCCCCCCGCGCTGGCCCGCTATGTCGCCCGCGATTGCGCGATCCTGATGGCCGATCCCGGCCCCGATCCCGATATCTCGATGCTGGAAACCGAGGCTGCCCCGCCTTGGGCGGGCGGCGGGGGCCGCTACGCCATCCCCGCCGTGCTGGAAGAGGTAAAGGCCCACCGCACAACGCTTATCTTCCACAACACTCGCGCACAGGCCGAGCTTTTCTTTCGCGATCTCTGGCTTGCCAATACCGAAGACCTGCCCATCGCCATCCATCACGGCAGCCTCGCCCGCGAACAGCGTCAGCGGGTCGAGGCCGCCATGACGGCGGGCGCGTTGCGCGCCGTTGTGTGCACCGGCACGCTGGACCTTGGCATCGACTGGGGCGACGTGGACCTTGTGATCCAAGTCGGCGCCCCCAAAAACGTCAAGCGCCTCGTCCAGCGTATCGGCCGCGCCAATCACCGCTACAACGCCCCGTCAAAGGCGCTTCTCGTGCCCGCCAATCGCTTTGAAGTCGTTGAATGCAAAGCCGCTTTGGATGCCGTGACAGCCCACACCCTGGATGGCGATCCGCGTGGGGCTGGCCCACGTGACGTGCTCTGCCAGCACATCCTGATGACGGCTGCCGCCGGTCCTTTCGACGAAGATGCCTTCTACGCCGAGGTTGTCACCGCTGGCCCCTATGCCACGCTGACTCGGGCGGAATTCGACGCCTGCCTCGATTTCGCGGCAACGGGCGGCTATGCGCTGCGCGCCTATGACCGCTACCAACGCCTCGTTTTCAAGGCTGGATGCTGGCACCTGCGTGATCCGCGCGCCGCTGCAGTGATCCGCCAGAACCTCGGCACCATCATCGGTGCGGAAACCTTGCCCGTGCGCATGCGGGGCCGTGGCGTGCCGCTGGGCGAGGTGGAAGAGGATTTCGCAGCCACCCTCACACCCGGCGATACCTTCCTCATCGGCGGGCAGGTCGTGCGCTACGAGGGCCTGCGCGAACTGACGGTCGAGGTGACCAGGGCCCCCGGCCGGGAACCCAAGATCGCCACGTTCTACGGCAGCAAATTTGCCACCTCGACGCTGCTCACGAACCGCATCCTGCAGATCTTCCAGCAGGAAACCTGGCCCGATCTGCCCGCCCCTGTCGCCCATTGGCTGGCGTTGCAGCGCGAGGTGTCGCGCTTGCCGGAACCGGACCGGCTGCTTTGCGAAAGCTTCCCCCATGACGGGCGAGAGCATCTGTGCGTTTACGGATTTGCGGGCCGCAACGGGCAGCAGACGCTGGGCGTGCTTCTCACCAAAGCGATGGAAGAACAGGGGCTTGCCCCCCTCGGCTTCGTCGCCACAGACTACGCCACGCTGATTTGGGGGCTGGAGCCGGTACTCGACCCCGCCCCCCTTTTCGACGCGGTCGCGCTGCGCGAGGGGCTGGAAACCTGGCTTGGCGGCAATGCCGTGATGAAGCGCACCTTCCGCGCCTCGGCCATCATCGCGGGCCTCATCGAGCGCAGCAATCAGGGGCGCCGCAAGACCGGGCGGCAGGCCACCTTCTCTTCCGACATCCTCTACGACACGCTGCGCCGATACGATCCCGACCACCTGATGCTGGCCATCACGCGGGAAGAGGCGATGCGCGGCATGGTCGATTTCGGGCGGATCGAGGCGATGCTGGCCCGCGTCGGCGGCCGGATCGACGCCGTGCGCCTGCCCCGCGTCACCCCCCTCGCGGCGCCCCTGTTTCTTGAGCCGGGCCGCATTCCCGTGCACGGGTCGGGCCGCGAGCGACTGGTCGAGGATGCCGCCGCACGGTTGATGGAAGCGGCGGGCCTTGCCTGAGGCCCCTTGCCGCGCGCGCCGCGTTCCGGCAGGAACAGGGCATGAACGGATACGCCTTCCCCTTCTGCGGCGCGACGCTGACGGCGATGCCCTCCGGCGCGCTTTACTGGCGCGATGCGGGGCTCATCGTGGTGGGTGACCTGCATTTGGGCAAATCCCTGCGCCTTGCCCGACGCGGCGGCGCGCTTCTGCCGCCCTATGAGGCCGAAGCGACCCTGACAAAGCTCGACGCGGACCTTGCGGCAACCGATGCCCGGCGCGTGCTGTGCCTTGGCGACAGCTTCGATGACGACGTGGCCGAGGCGGAACTGCCCGACGCCACGCGCCTTTGGCTCTTGCGCCTGATGGCAGGGCGGGATTGGACATGGATCGCGGGCAATCACGATCCGGCGCCCCTGTCGCTGGGGGGGGCGCACCGGGCGACGGTCAGCGAAGGGCCGCTCACCTTTCGCCATATCGCAACCCCCGGTGCCCGCGCGGAAATCTCGGCCCATTACCACCCCAAATGGCGCGTCGCGGGGCGGTCCCGGCCCTGCTTTCTGTGCGATGGGGCGCGCCTGATCCTGCCCGCCTACGGCGCCTATACGGGCGGTCTGTTTGCCGATGACCCCGCCCTGGCGGGCCTTCTGGGCCCCGGCACGCTGGCCATCCTGACGGGCCCCCGCGCCATTCCGGTGCCCATCGTCGCGCCCAAACCCGCCCGCCCCGCATTCGCCCGGAGGCTGCCGTGAAAGACCGCATCGCGATAAGTTTTGCCCGCCAAAGCCTGATGACCACGCTTCAGGCGCGCCTCGCCCGGGTCGAACCGGGACAGGTCGACATCACCGCGCCGCTTCTGCCCACAACGCAGCAACAACACGGCGCGGGCCACGCCGGGATCACCTTTGCCCTTGCGGACAGCGCGGCGGGCTATGCCGCCCTGACCCTGATGCCCGAGGGCCGCGAGGTGATGACCGCGGAAGCCAAGATCAACCTGCTTGCCCCCGCCATCGGCCAAAGCCTTCTGGCAAAGGGCCGCGTCATCCGTGCGGGCCGCCGCCTGATCGTGGTGACTGCCGAGGTTTTCGCGCAGGACGGCGACCGCGAAACCTGCATCGCCCTTCTGCAAGGCACGATGATCCCGGTCGATCCTGCCTGATCCCGCCCGGCTTCTTCTCTGCTCAAATATCCCCGCCGGAGGCTTCCGAACACGCCAAAGCGCCGCGTCAGGCCGTCAGTCCCTGCGGTTCGGCAATCCCGTTCGCCCGGCAGCACGCCGTCAGCGTATTGGCCAGCAGGCATGCAATCGTCATTGGCCCCACACCCCCCGGCACCGGGGTGATGGCGCCCGCAACCTGCGACGCACTGGCGTAATCCACATCCCCCACCAGCCGCATCTTGCCGTCGCGGGCGATCCGGTTGATGCCAACGTCGATCACCGTAGCGCCGGGTTTCACCCAATCGCCGGGAACCATCTCGGAGCGGCCCACGGCGGCAATCAGGATATCGGCACGGCGGCAGACGGCTGGCAGGTCCTTGGTGCGGGAATGCGCGATGGTGACGGTGCAACTGTCCCCCAGCAACAGCTGCGCCATCGGCTTGCCCACGATGTTCGACCGCCCCACCACCACAGCCTCCATCCCCGAAAGCGACCCATGCAGATCGCGCAGCAACATCAGGCAGCCCAGCGGTGTGCAGGGCACCATGGCCTTCTGCCCCGTCGCCAAAAGGCCCACGTTCGAGATGTGAAAGCCGTCCACGTCCTTTGCCGGGTCGATGGTGTTGATGATCAGTTCGGAATTCAGATGAGAAGGCAGCGGCAACTGCACAAGAATGCCGTGGACTTTGGGATCGCCATTCAGCCGTGCAACCAGGGCCAACAGATCGGCCTCGGACGTGTCGATGGGCAGCTTATGTTCGAAACTGGCCATACCGCTTGCATGGGTCTGCTCGCCCTTGTTGCGCACATAGACCTGGCTCGCCGGGTCCTCGCCCACCAGCACCACGGCCAGGCCGGGGGTCAGCCCGTGTTCGGCCTTCAGCCGGGCGACATGCGCGGCGACCCGCCCCCGCACATCTGCTGCAAAGGCCTTGCCGTCGATCACACGCGCCGTCATTCCGTTTCCTTTCTCAGTCCATCAGGGCCAAGCACGCTTTCCTCACGCGCGATGGACCAGTCGATCAGCCGCCGCCACAGCTTTTCCACCAGATCGGGCGGCAGTCCGGTCGCTTCGGCATGGCGGCGGACATTGGCCACCACTTCCTCAACCCGTCCACCGATCCGCGCAGGCAGATCGACGCGCGACTTGATCGCAGCGGCACGGTCGATATAGGCCGCGCGTTCGGCAAAGCGGGTGACAAGCTCCAGATCCAGCCGGTCAATCTCGGCCCGGATATCGGCCATCGTCTCACACTCCGCCGGTCGTTTCATCACGCTTCCCCCAAGCAAGGTCCGCTGTCGAGGTAAGCCCCCGCCAGCGCCCCTGCAAGCGCGTCAAAACAGCCCTTCGACTTCTCCATCCGCGTTCAGTCGGATCACCTCTGCCGAGGGCACGCGGGGCAGGCCCGGCATCGTCATGATCTCGCCGCAGATGGCCACGATGAAGCCCGCACCCGCCGAAAGGCGCACCTCGCGCACGGGGATCGTATGTCCGGTGGGTGCGCCGCGCACGTTCGGATCGGTGGTGAAGGAGTATTGGGTTTTCGCCATGCAGACGGGCAGATGGCCATAGCCCGCGGCCTCCCACACCTTCAATTGTTCGCGGATCGCCTTGTCGGCATCAACGCTTTCGGCACGGTAGATGCGTTTGGCCACCGTCTCGATCTTTTCCATCAGGCCCATGTCGTCGGGGTAGAGCGGGGCAAAGTTCGACGGACCTTCGGCAAGGCTGACAACTTTGTGCGCCAGTTCCTCGATCCCTTCAGACCCCTTGGCCCAATGCTTGCAGAGGATCGCCTCCGCGCCCTGGCCTGCCACGTAATCCTTGACCGCCTGCACCTCGGCATCGGTGTCGGAATAGAAGTGGTTGATGGCAACGACCACGGGCACGCCAAAGCCCTTCACGTTTTCGATGTGGCGGCCAAGGTTGGGGCAGCCTTTCTTCACGGCGTCCACGTTTTCGGTGCCAAGGTCGGCCTTTGCCACCCCGCCGTTCATCTTCATCGCCCGCACCGTCGCCACGATCACGGCGGCCGAGGGCTTGAGCCCCGCCTTGCGGCACTTGATGTCAAAGAATTTTTCGGCGCCAAGGTCGGCCCCGAAGCCCGCTTCCGTCACCACATAATCGCCCAGCTTCAGCGCCGTCGTGGTCGCGATGACTGAATTGCAGCCATGCGCGATGTTGGCGAAGGGGCCGCCGTGCACGAAGGCCGGGTTGTTTTCCAGCGTCTGAACAAGGTTCGGCTGCATCGCATCCTTCAAAAGCACCGTCATCGCGCCATCGGCCTTGATATCCCGGGCGTAGATCGGCTTTTTCGCGCGCGTATAGGCCACGACGATATTGCCCAGCCGTTCTTGCAGGTCGGTCAGGTCTTTCGAAAGGCACAGGATCGCCATCACTTCCGAAGCCACGGTGATGTCGAACCCTGTCTGGCGCGGAAACCCATTGGCCACGCCGCCAAGGCTGACCACGATATCGCGCAGCGCCCGGTCGTTCATGTCCATCACCCGGCGCCAGACGATCCGGCGCTCGTCGATGTCGAGCTCATTTCCCCAGTAGATGTGGTTGTCGATCATCGCCGACAACAGGTTGTGGGCAGAGGTAATCGCGTGGAAATCGCCGGTGAAGTGAAGGTTCATCTCCTCCATCGGCACGACCTGCGCCATGCCGCCGCCAGCCGCACCGCCCTTCATCCCGAAGTTGGGGCCAAGGCTCGCCTCCCGGATGCAGATGATGGCCTTCTTGCCGATCCGGTTGAGGCCGTCGCCAAGGCCCACGGTCGTGGTGGTTTTCCCTTCGCCCGCGGGCGTGGGGTTGATCGCAGTCACGAGGATCAGCTTCCCATCCGGCTTGCCCTTGAGGCCCGCGATGAAGTCCTGACCGACCTTGGCCTTGTCATGCCCGTAGGGCAGCAGATGCTCGGACGGGATGCCCAGCTTTGCACCCACGTCAAGGATCGGCTTTTTCTTCGCCTCGCGGGCGATCTCGATATCGGTCTTGACGGCCATCAGTCCCTCCTGCGGCGGGCGCATCGCCCGTTTGCGACGTGATACCGGGGGAATCGGGCAAAGCCATCCGCGATTGCGACACAAGGCGCACAAAATTCGCCTTTGGGCGTTTCAGGCGCCCCGCGCCGTTCCAAGATGCGCCCAGACCGGCTGGTCGGGGATGAAAAGCCGCAAGGTTTCGCCAAGCGACAGGGTGCCTTCGCGTTCGACCCAGGCGGTGATGCCCCGCCGCCCTGCGGCGGCAGGCTTGAACCGGGCGCCATGGCCGGGGTGGGCCGCTTCGATGGGTTTGGCAGGCAGGGTGCAGGGGCGGTTTTCCATGTCCACCACCAGTGTCGCACCACTTTCCGCCTGCAGACGGCTTGAGGGCGGCAGATGGCTGAAATCGGGAATGCCCTCCAGAACAAGGCTGGCACCCGTCAGGGCGGGGTCCAGCGCCGCAAGCCCCATGTCGGCGGCGATGGCTGCCAGGTCCTCTGCGGACAGGACCGAAAGCTGCCGCGTGTTGCGGATCACCGTGCCGCGCGGATAAAGCGCCATCACGCGAGAGCACGAGGGACGCGTCACCCCGCCATGCGCCTCGCCCTCAGGTCCAGCGAAGGTCAGATCCATCTGTGTGGCCGGGGCCGAGGCCAGCGCAGCCTTGCGGTCGGCCACGCGGCCGATCCAGATTATCGTGGCGGTGAAGGCGGTAGGGATAAGCGCGGGCATGGCAATCAAACCTTGAGAGTGAAGAAAACACGGCGGAACGGCATCAGGGCAGACGCATCTGGCAACAAGGGATAGGCGGCCAGAAGGGCTGCGTCGTAGTGATCGAGGAAGGCCGCGCTGTCGGCGTCACTCAGCCCCGCCACGAAGGGGCGCATGGCGGTAGAGGCCGTGAAGGCGCGGACCGGATGGCCCCGGGGCGCGGCAGGCAGATGCTGCACATACTCCGCTTCCCAAGCTGTCACCTGGCCGATGGGGGCAAGGAGCGACCAATACGCGGACGCGTCGGCCACGGGCGGCTGCCACGTTGCCGGATCGAAACGTTCAGGGAAAAGCCGCGCTGCCACCTCCCGCAACAAGCGATGCGACGGCGCATCGTACTGGCGCGGCATCTGCACGGCGAGCGTACCCCCACGCGCCAGCATCCCCGCCAGCCGGGGAAGCAGAACGCGGTGGTCGGGCAACCAGTGCAAGGCCGCGTTTGAGAAGATCAGCGCCGGTGGCGCGTCTGGCTGCCATGCCGCAATATCGGCTTGCTGCACGTCTGCGTAACCCGCAGCCTCTGCCAGCATGGCCGCCGATGCATCCACCCCGATCAGCCGATGCCCCGGAAACCGGCGCGCAAGGGGGCCCGCAACAGCACCGGCGCCACAGCCAAGGTCAATCACGTCGCCACCCGGGATCGTGCAGACCTGCGCCAGAAGATCGAGGGCGGGCCGCAGGCGCAGGCCGGAAAAGCGGGCGTAGTCGCCCGGATCCCAGTCCAGCGCCTGCGTCATGGCGTCAGGCCGTGGGTTCCGGTTCCAGCCCGCCGCGCGGCGCCTTGGGCTTCGTCTTGGGGATCGAGATCACCGACCCGCCACCCTCGGACGGTTTCGGCGGCTCGTCCCCGCTGTCGATCTTCTCGCCCGCGATCACCTTGCGGATCTCGTCACCGGTCAGGGTTTCGTATTCCAGCAAACCCTTGGCCAGACGCTCGAAATCATCCGCTTTCTCGGTCAGGACGCGGTAGGCGGTGTCGTACCCCTCATCGATCAGGCGCTTCACTTCCGCCTCGATGGCCTTCTTCGTCTCGGCAGAGACCGAGAACCCGGCCGTGTTGCCCTGATAGCCCTCGTGCGCTTCGGCATAGTCGATGTTGCCCACCACATCCGACATGCCCCATCGCATCACCATCGCGCGCGCCAGCGAACTGGCCTGCATGATATCGCCCGCAGGGCCGGAAGACACGCCTTCCTCGCCATATTTGATGATCTCGGCCGCTTTGCCCGCCATCGTCATCGCGATCTTCTGCTTGCCCTCATCCTTGTGCATGTTCAGCCGGTCCATTTCCGGCAAGCTGACGACCATGCCAAGGGCACCGCCGCGCGGGATGATCGTGGCTTTGTAGACAGGATCACACTTCGGCATGTTCATGCCAACGATGGCGTGGCCAGCCTCGTGATAGGCGGTCTTTTCCTTCTGGTCGGCGGTCAGCACCATGCTGCGACGCTCGGCCCCCATCATCACCTTGTCCTTGGCGTTCTCGAAATCGTCCATGGTGACGAAACGGCGGCCCACACGGGCGGCCATGAGTGCCGCCTCGTTCACAAGGTTCGCAAGGTCAGCACCCGAAAACCCGGGGCAGCCGCGCGCGATGATGCGCAGGTCCACATCGGGGCCGATCGGCACCTTGCGGGCGTGGACGGTCAGGATCTTCTCACGCCCCTTGATATCGGGGTTAGGCACATGAATCTGGCGGTCAAAGCGACCGGGGCGCAGAAGCGCCGGGTCCAGCACGTCCTTGCGGTTGGTGGCAGCCACGATGATGACGCCCTCGTTCGCCTCGAACCCGTCCATCTCGACCAGCAGCTGGTTCAGCGTCTGCTCGCGCTCGTCATTGCCGCCACCGATGCCCACGCCACGCGCGCGACCGACAGCGTCAATCTCGTCGATGAACACGATGCAGGGCGCGTTCTTCTTGGCCTGCTCGAACATGTCGCGCACGCGGGACGCGCCGACACCCACGAACATTTCCACAAAGTCAGAGCCCGAGATAGTGAAGAACGGCACGCCCGCCTCACCCGCGATGGCGCGGGCAAGAAGCGTCTTGCCGGTGCCCGGAGGGCCCACAAGCAGCGCGCCCTTGGGGATCTTTCCGCCAAGGCGGCTGTATTTCTGCGGGTTGCGCAGGAATTCGACGATTTCCTCCAGCTCTTCCTTGGCCTCGTCGATGCCCGCCACATCGTCAAACGTGACGCGGCCCTGCTTTTCCGTCAGCAGCTTCGCGCGGCTCTTGCCAAAGCCCATGGCCCCACCGCGCCCGCCGCCCTGCATCCGGTTCATGAAGAATATCCAGATGCCGATCAGCACAAGGAACGGCAGCCAGATCGAGATCAGGCTGAAGATGCCCGACTGTTCCTGCGCCTCGGCCCGAACATCCACGCCCTTGGCGATCAGCCGGTCGGTGATTTCCTCGCCCGTGGGGCGGATTGCGGTGAACTGCTGGCCGTCCTTGGCGCGGATGATGACCTTCTCGCCATCAAGCACCACGCTGGACACGTTCCCGTCATCCACCCGCTGGATGAAATCGGAATAAGAGATGGACCGGGCATTCATCGTGCTTTGCCCGCCGGAGAAAAGATTGAAAAGCGCCAGGATCAGGACGAAGAGAACGACCCAGAAGGCGATGTTTCGTGCATTACCCACGAAGATACTCCCGTTCATACCGCAGGCCGGAAGAGGGCGCGGCGTTGACATAAAGATAGACATAAGCGGCGTGGGTTCAATGCGATAAGATGAACGTGCTGAAAGATGGGCGCACAGTGGCCGTCCAACCGTTTGAAAACCCGGCCAGAGGGGCCGCAACAAGCGTCTCGCC
>JBBSBE010000052.1:0-23860 GCA_038251625.1 Rhodobacterales bacterium | reverse complement strand
TTCTCCGAGGCGCTGGAAAACATCGACGACAAGCAGGTGGAAGGGGTGCGCTCGACCGGCGCCACGGGCCTGCAGCGCGCGCGCTTCGGCGTGATCCCGCAGGTGACGCCGGTGATCCTGAGCCAGGTGCTGTATTTCCTCGAATCCAACACCCGTGGCGCCACCGTGATCGGCGCCATTGTCGGCGGCGGCATCGGGCTCTTGCTGACCCAGGCCATCATCACCCAGAAGGACTGGGAAGAGGTCAGCTATTACATGGTGCTGATCGTCCTGATGGTGATCCTGATGGATAATCTGTCGGGCTGGCTGCGGCGCAAGCTGATCAAGGGCGATGGCGGCGGGCACTAGGGACAAGACGTCGGTGAAATCGTTAAGAATGGGTTTATGCACTCAGGTAATGCATTGATCTGAAATGATAGTTCTGGAATAACACATGTGTTATCCCTGCGATAAGGCCGCCCCATGCCCCGCCTCTCTCCCGATACCCCGTTCGTTCATCCCGATTGCGAGATTTCGGGTTCGCACTTCGGTGCATATTGCGAGGTCGGGCGAGGCTCGCGGATCGCGCATTCGACCTTCGAGGATTACGCCTATTGCGACCGCCTGTCCGACATCGCCAACACGACCGTCGGCAAATTCGCCAACATCGCGGCGATGACGCGGATCGGCCCCACGGATCATCCGATGGGCAACGCCTCGCTGCACCATTTCCTCTACCGCTCCGAATACTACTGGGACGACGCAGAGGCGGACCCCGAATTCTTCGCCCGCCGCAAGGCCCGGCGCACCGTCCTTGGCCCGGACACATGGATCGGCCATGGCGCGGTCATCCGGCCCGATGTGACGGTCGGGGCAGGGGCCGTGGTGGCGGCGGGGGCGGTGGTGACCAAGGACGTGGCGCCCTACCTGATCGTGGCCGGCGTGCCCGCCCGACCCCTGCGCGCCCGCTTCCCCGAGGCGCTGGCTGCCCGGCTGATGGCGCTGAAATGGTGGGACTGGGACCACGCCACCCTGCGCGCGGCCCTGCCCGACTTCCGCAGGATGCCGGCCGCAGAGTTCGTGGAAAAGTATGAAGGCATGACCTGAAAGGGGCTGGCGCCCTCGGGGGCATCGAACCCCCTCGGCCGCCGTTGCCACGGAGCGACCCCTGCGCGGTCGCGGGCGGACAGACCCGGGGCGCGCGCTGCCCCGGACCCCGGGATACTTCGGCAGAGAAGAAGGGGCAGAGGGCAGAGGGCAGGCTATTCCGCCGCCATGCGCAGCGCCTGCGGCTGGGCGAGAAAGCGTCGCCCGGCCTCGCCCGACAGATAGGCAAGGCGCCCCGCCGTGATCGTCGCCTCGATGGCCCGCGTCTCGGCGTTCACGACGACGAGGTCCGCCCGCAGGCCCGGCTCGAGCCGCCCACGGTCTGCCAGTCGCAGGATCTCGGCGGGCCGGGTCGAAATCATCGCCCAGGCCTGGGGCAGGGAAGCCAGGCCCTTGTCCACCAGCGTCCATGCCGCCATCGGCAGCGCCGGGATGTGATAGTCCGACACCAGAGCGTCGCAGAGCCCTTCGGCGATCAGATCGCCTGCCGCCACATTGCCCGACTGGCTGCCGCCCCGCACGACGTTCGGCGCGCCGAGAAGGACAGGCGACATCATCGCCCGGGCCGCGGCGGCCGCGCGGCGGGTGGTGGGAAACTCGGCGATGCGGGCGCCGATCATCGAATAGCGCTCGCGCGTTTCACCGTCGGGGTCGTCATGGCTGCCGTAAAGCACGCCCATCTCGTCAAAGGCATCGGCGAGGCGGCAGAGGTGGCGGGGCACCTCGGGCGCGCGCTTCGCCGCGGCCCCGACCGCGGTCCGCAAATCTTCCGGGGTACGGCCGATCTTGCGCGCCCAGACGGCGAAATCTGCGGGGCGGATGCGCATCATATCCTGCGCATGTTCCAGATGATCGTTGAAGACCACGTAGCCCACGCGGTGGCGTGCGACGGCGGCCAGAAGCCGCGCGCCCGCATCCACCAGATGCACCTCGGCGCGCAGTTGCAGGCGCAGGTCGGTCAGCGCCTTCGGGCGGAAGGCGGCCAGTGCTTGCATCATCGCCTCGGCGGCGTCCGGTCCGCGCGGTCCGCCCTCCCAACTCCAGCCCTGCGCAAGATAGGCGGTCGTCACGCCATGCGCCGCCGCCTCGCGGTCGGTCGCGGCGATTCCGGCGGCGAGCGGGAAATGTGCGGACGGGCGGGGAGCGATCTGGCGCTCGAACCCGTCGCCGTGCAGATCCACGATGCCCGGCAGGATCAGGTAGCCGGAAAGGTCCACCTCTGGCAGCGGTCCGCGCGCAATCCGGCCGTCGACAAGCGACAGGGAGCGGCGCTGCATTTCGCCGTCGCGCAGGGTTTCGGCGCCGGTCAGGCGCAGGGGGGGCAATGGCAGGGGCATGGCGCTGCTCGGGCTTTCGTTTTGCCTGTGGATAACCCTGTTCCGTGTCGCTCGTATGACATTTCGCCGGGTGCCGTTCCTACTCTGGTGCGACGGTCAGCGTGACCCGGTCCCCCGCAAACCAGGTGGTGCCGAACTCGACGGGCTGTCCCCCCGGGTCGATGTTCAGTGCTTCGCTGCGCAGCAGGGGCGCACCTTCGGGCAGGTGAAGAAGGGCGGCTCGGGTGCCGCGCGCGATCTTGGCTGTCAGCCGGGTCGAGGCGCGCGTGTAATCGGCGAGGCCTTCGCGGGCGAGGGCCGCGGTCACGCTTTGCGTATCGCCAAGGGCCGACAAAAGGCCCGGAAAGCGAAGCGCCGGAAAGACCGACCGGAAAAGTGCGATAGGCAGGCCATCGGCGAAGGAAAGGCCTTCGTAGACATGCACCTCGGCGCCGGCGGCAAGCCGCAAAACCTCGGCCTCGGCGGGGTCGGCGCGCCGCGTGTCAAGCAAGAGCGTGCGGCGCGAGGCGGTACGACCCGAGGCGGCAAGATTCTGGTGGAACCGCACCCGGCGGCCCAGCGGGTAATCGGTGGGCTGCGCCTTCACGAACACGCCCGCACCCCGCCGCGAATGCGTCAGCCCGGCCTCGCCCAGATGCGCCAGCGCGTGCCGCACCGTGTGCCGGTTCACGCCAAAGCGCGCGGCCAGTTGCGCCTCGGTGGGCAGCCGGTCGCCGGGGCCATAGAGGCCACGGCCAATATCGGCCGACAGGGCCGTCGCGATGGCTTGCCAGAGAGGTTGGGCAGTGTCTGTCATCAAAGTTTCATCGCTGGGGGGCCTTGTGCGGCGGAACGGGTTGGGATAGCAACTTGTCTAGTTGTATAGTATGCGACTCTGGGAAGCAAGCGACAGAAGGACGCCATGACCAAACAAAGCTGGCAGCGGGCGGATTGGATGGGGCTTCTGGCGCGGGCGGCGCCGGCGCGGCTTGCGGCGCTGATGCCGCAGCCGTTGCCCGGGCACCACCTGCTGCGCAAGCCCGAGATCGGGGCGGTGATGGTGCGGGGCAGGATCGGCGGCAAGGGCGCGCCCTTCAATCTGGGCGAGATGACCGTCACCCGCTGCGCCGTGCGGCTGGAAACGGGCGAGGTTGGCCATGGCCATGTGCAGGGGCGCGACCGGGGCCATGCGCTGCATGCGGCGCTTGTGGATGCGCTGATGCAGGGGCCGGACGCGCGCACGATTACCGACACCGTGCTGGCGCCGCTGGCGGCAGAAGAGGACGCGCGGCGCGGCGCCCGGGCCGCCCGTGCGGCGCGTACGAAGGTGGAGTTCTTCACGCTGGTCCGGGGGGAAGACGCATGAGCGCGCTGGAAGGCGGATTTGCCGATGCGCCGGTCGAGGCTGCCCGCGCGTTTCGCGCGGCGCTTGAGGCGCTGGCCCGTCCGGGCCGGATCGAATGTGTCGAAGGGGCCGCACCGCCCGCACCGCTTTCAGTGGCGGCGGGGGTGATCCTGCTGACATTGACCGATCCAACCACGCCCCTGTTCCTTGCCCAGTCTCACGATACGGATGATCTGCGCGAATGGATCGCCTTTCACACCGGCGCGCCGCTGGTCGGGCCGGAAAGCGCGGTCTTTGCCTTGGGCGACTGGGCGTCGCTTCAGCCCTTGCACCGCTTCGCCATCGGCACCCCGGAATACCCCGACCGGTCTGTCACCCTGATCGTGGAGGTGCCGCATCTGGCCCCCGAGGGCGCGCGGCTGACGGGTCCGGGCATCAAGGATGAGGCGCATCTGAGCTTGCCAGAAACGGCCGCGTTCCGCGCCAACCGGGCGCTCTACCCGCTGGGGTTCGATACGTTCCTGACCTCTGGCAACCGGCTGGCCGGATTGCCGCGATCGACCGTTGTGGAGGATGCCTGATGTATGTGGCGGTCAAGGGCGGCGAGCGCGCCATCGACGAGGCACACGGATTTCTGGCCGAGGAACGGCGCGGCGACCCGGGCGTGGCCGAGCTTTCCGTGGCCCAGATCCGCGAGCAGTTGCGGCTGGCGGTAAACCGGGTGATGGCGGAAGGATCGCTTTATGATCCCGACCTCGCCGCACTGGCGATCAAGCAGGCGCGGGGCGATCTGATCGAGGCGATCTTCCTGATCCGCGCCTACCGCACCACGCTGCCGCGCTTTGGGGCGTCCACGCCTGTCGATACTGCCGCGATGGCCTGTGTGCGGCGCATATCGGCCACGTTCAAGGATGCGCCGGGGGGGCAGGTGCTGGGGCCGACGTTCGACTATACCCACCGCCTGCTGGATTTCCGCCTGATGGCCGATGGCGCCGACCCGTCCCCCGATCTTTCGGGCGATGCGGCGCCGCTGACCGCGCCCCACATCACCGATTTCCTGAACCGCGACGGAATGATCGAAACCGATCCGCCGTCCGACGACGTGCCGCCCGATCTGACGCGAGAGCCGATGGAGCTGCCCGCCAGCCGCGCGCTGCGGTTACAATCGCTGGCGCGGGGGGATGAGGGGTTCATCCTGGGCCTCGCCTATTCCACCCAGCGCGGCTACGGGCGCACCCACGCCTTTGTGGGCGAGCTACGGATCGGGACGGTCGAGGTGGAGATGGAGATCCCCGAGCTTGGCTTTGCCATCGGCATCGGCGCGCTGGAATTGACGGAATGCGAAACCGTGAACCAGTTCAAGGGATCGAAGACCGAACCGCCGCAGTTCACCCGGGGTTATGGCCTTGTCATGGGCCAGTCAGAGCGCAAGGCGATCTCGATGAGCCTTGTGGATCGGTCGCTGCGCTGGGCGGAACTGGGGGAGGAATTCATGGGCGCCCCGGCACAGGACGAAGAATTCGTGCTGATGCATTCCGACAATATTCAGGCGACCGGATTTCTGGAGCATATCAAGCTGCCCCACTACGTCGATTTCCAGTCAGAGCTGGAACTCGTGCGGAAGTTGCGCGCCGCCGCGTCCGGTATGGCGGAGGCTGCGGAATGAGCGGTTCAGCCCTTCACGCGGGCCAGAACCTTTGGGTTTTGCCAGATATCCCAGAGCGCGCGGCCCACGATGCTGAGCGTCAGGGTGCCGCAAACGGCAAGGGCGAGTTCAAGAAGATGGGTGTTGGCCATATGTGCAAACCTCGACGCGATGTAAGATTAAAACATCAGCAAAACTGGGCGAAAAGATGACCGGAGAGCGGACTGAAAGTGTCACGGTCGGGGCACCGGACGAGGCGGCCTACAATTTCGCCTATCTGGACGAGCAGACCAAGCGGATGATTCGCCGTGCGATCCTGAAAGGGGTGGCGGTGCCCGGCTATCAGGTGCCCTTCGCCAGCCGCGAGATGCCGATGCCCTATGGCTGGGGTACCGGCGGGGTGCAGGTCACCGCGGCCTGCCTGATGCCGGAAGACCGCCTGAAGGTGATCGACCAGGGGGCGGACGACACCACCAACGCCGTATCGATCCGCAAGTTTTTCCAGCGCACGGCAGGCGTTGCCGTGACCGAGGCTACGGGCGAGGCCAGCATCATCCAGACCCGCCACCGCATCCCCGAGGCGGCGTTGGCCGAAGGGCAGATCCTTGTCTATCAGGTGCCGATCCCCGAGCCCCTGCGGTTTTTGGAACCGCGCGAGCCTGAAACACGGCGGATGCATGCGTTGCAGGATTACGGGCTGATGTATGTGAAGCTTTACGAAGATATCGCCCGCCACGGCGCCATCGCCACGTCCTACGCCTATCCGGTCAAGGTTGAGGGGCGCTATGTGATGGACCCCTCGCCCATCCCCAAGTTTGACAACCCCAAACTTGCCGATTGCCCGGCGATCCAGCTTTTCGGCGCGGGGCGCGAGCAGCGCATCTACGCGCTGCCCCCCTACTGCACCGCCGTAAGCCTTGATTTCGAGGATCACCCGTTCGATCCGTCGAAGGCCGAGCATCCGTGCGAGCTTTGCGGATCGACGACCAGCTATCTGGACGAGGTGATCGTCGATGATGCGGGCGGGCGGATGTTCGTGTGTTCGGACACAGACTATTGCGCCGGGCGGCGCGCGGATGGGGTGGCGGCATGACCGGCCTTGTTCTGCGCGAGCCACGCGCGGGCGACATCGCGGCCCTGACCGAGATGGCGAACCTGCCCGGCGTGCGGGCGGGCAGCCTGCGGATGCCGTACACCATGCAGGACTGGGCGGAAGCGCGGTTCCTGAAAACGCGGGCTGGCCTGACCAACGTGCTGGCCGAACTGGAGGGCCGCGCCGTCGGCTTGGCTGCCCTGCGACGGTTCGAGGAGCGCCAATCCCATGTGGGCGAAGTGTATCTGGCGGTGCATGATGCCTTCTGGGGCCGGGGCATCGGATCGGCGCTTCTGGCGGCCGTGCTCGACATTGCCGACAACTGGCATGGCCTGATGCGGGTGCAACTGACCGTTGTGACCGATAATCCGCGCGCCATCGCGCTTTACGAACGCGCGGGCTTCGTGGCCGAGGGTCGGCTGATCGGCGATATCCTGTGCGAGGGCGTTCTCAAAGACAGCTTTGCCATGGCCAGGCTGCGCCCCGCGCCGCGGCGGGTGGGGGATGTGGAATGAAAGATATGCATGATCCGGTGCCCCTTCTGACCGTCAAGGGCCTGACCAAACGCTATGGCGCGCGCATCGGCTGTGCCGACGTTTCCTTCGATCTCTGGCCGGGTGAGGTTCTGGGCATCGTGGGCGAAAGCGGGTCGGGCAAGTCCACGCTTCTGTCCTGCCTTGCCGGGCATCTGGCACCAGATGAGGGCAGCGTGGTCTTTGACACCCGCGAAGGCCCCCGCGATACCGTCACGATGGGCGAGCCCGAGCGGCGGATGCTCGGTCGGACCGACTGGGCATTCGTGCACCAGAACCCGCGCGACGGGTTGCGCATGGGTGTGTCGGCCGGCGGCAATGTGGGCGAACGCCTGATGGCCGTGGGTGCGCGGCACTATGGCCGTATCCGCGATACCGCAGAGGATTGGCTGGAACGTGTCGAAATCGACGCGGGCCGCATCGACGACCGCCCACGCCAGTTTTCGGGTGGCATGCAGCAGCGCCTGCAGATCGCGCGCAACCTTGTGACCGGCCCGCGCCTTGTGTTCATGGACGAGCCGACCGGGGGCCTTGATGTCAGCGTGCAGGCCCGCCTTTTGGATCTTCTGCGCGGCCTTGTGCGCGAAATGGGCCTGTCGGCCATCATCGTGACGCACGATCTGGCGGTTGTGCGGCTTCTGGCTGACCGGCTGATGGTGATGAAATCGGGGCGGGTCGTCGAGCAGGGCCTCACCGATCAGGTCTTGGACGATCCCCAGCACGGGTATACCCAGCTTCTGGTCTCTTCCGTCCTGCAGGTATGACCCGATGATGAACGCCTACCGTGTGGTTGGCCACAAGCTTGAAGCGCTGGGACCCGAGGCGGATCTTGCCACCGCCGCCTGGATCGACCTTTGGCGTCCGCTGCCCGGGCAGGTGGCGGCCCTGCGCGGCATGGGGTTCGACGTGCCGACGCTCGAGGATATGGAGGAGATCGAAATCTCCAACCGCCTCTACCGCGAAGAGGGCGTGGATTACATGACCGTCGTGCTGCCGGGCCAGACAGAGGATCGCACGCAGGTTTCGGGGCCCGTCACCTTCATCCTTGGCAAGCGCCAGCTTGTGACCGTGCGCCACCACGCCCCGCGCCCGTTCGAGACATATCCAGCCCGCGCCGACAAGGTTGGCCCCGGTTGTGGCGACCCCGACCGTCTTTTCCTCAGCCTTGGCGAAGAAATCGTCGGGCGATTGGCGGATCTTCTGGAAAACGCCGGTCGTGCGCTCGATACCGTGGCACACGAAGTTTACGCCGAGGATCACCCCAAGGGCGATGCACTGCAGGATGCGCTGCGCCGCGTGGGCCGCGAGGGCGAGACGGTCAGCCGCGTGCGGCTTGCATTGCTGACGCTGGAACGCGCGATCAGCTACTTCGGCCAGACCCTTAACGAAGGCCACCGGGGCGAAGGGCTGCGCCCCATCGTCAAGGGGCTGATGCGCGATCTGCAGGCGCTGGAAGTGCACGCAGATTTCCTGTCGGGGCGGGTGGGCTTGGCGTCGGATGCAACGCTCGGGATGATCAACCTCAGCCAGAACCAGACGATCAAGATCGTGTCGGTGGTGGCCGCGGTGTTCCTGCCGCCCACGCTGATCGCCTCGATCTACGGGATGAACTTTGCCCGCATGCCGGAACTGGCGGCGCCCTGGGGCTATCCGCTGTCGCTGGGCCTGATGCTGGCATCCGCGACGGGCACGTACCTCTTTTTCAAATGGAAGAAATGGCTATGACCGCGATGATCGAGGTGGCGGGGGTGGGCAAAAGCTTCACCTTGTGGAACCAGGGCGGCACGGTGATCCCCGTGATGGCGGGGGCCGCGCTGGCGGTGGCACCCGGTGAATGTGTGGGCCTGACGGGGCAATCGGGTGCCGGCAAATCCACGCTGATGCGGATGATCTGGGGCAATTATCTGGCGCAAGAGGGGTCGATCCGCGTAGCGGGGGTCGAGGTCGCGCGCGCCGCCCCGCGCGATGTGATCGCCCTGCGGCGCGGCACGCTTGGCTATGTCAGCCAGTTCCTGCGGGTGGTGCCCCGGGTGCCCACGCTCGATGTGGTGGCCGAACCCCTGCGCGTGCTTGGCGTGCCCGCCGACGACGCCCGCGCCCGTGCGGCAGGGTTGCTGGCGCGGCTCAACATTCCCGAACGCCTGTGGGGCCTGTCGCCCACCACTTTTTCGGGCGGCGAGCAGCAGCGCGTGAACATCGCGCGCGGCTTTGCGCATCCCTATCCCGCTCTTCTGCTCGACGAACCGACGGCCAGCCTTGATGCCGCCAACCGCGAAGTGGTGCTGTCGCTGATCGAGGAAGCCAAGGCGCGGGGGGCCGCGATCCTTGGCATCTTCCACGACGAAGGGGCGCGGGCGCAGGTCTGCGACAGGGTGGTGGATGTGACGGCCTTCACCCCGATGGCAGCCTGAGATGCCGGGGCGTGTCTTTGCGGTGGTCGGGCCTTCGGGTGCGGGGAAGGACACCCTGATCGCCGCCGCGCAGGCGGCGCGCGGGGCCGTGCATGTGGTGCGCCGGGTGATCACACGTCCCGAAGAGGCAGGGGGGGAGCCGTTCGAGGGTGTGACAGAGGCCGAATTTGCCGCGCGCAAGGCGCGGGGCGCGTTCCTTCTGACGTGGGAGGCGCACGGGCTGCACTACGCGATCCCCGCTGCGGCCGAAACGGCGCTGACTGAAGGCCGCGACATCATCTTCAACGGCTCGCGTGCCATGCTGGCCGAGGCCTGGGCGGCGTTCCCGAACCTGACCGTGATTCTGGTGACGGCGCCCCTGCAGGTGCTGGCCGAACGTCTGGCCGCACGCGGGCGCGAAACCTCGCAGGACATCGCCGCGCGCCTTGCCCGCGCCCGATACGAGGTGCCGCCGGGCATTCCGGTGCGCGTGGTCGAAAACGGTGGCAGGCTCGAGGATGCGGTAGCCGCCTTCCTTGCCGCCCTTCAGCCCGACAGGGCGTAGCGATGCAAAAGCCGGAAGCGCCCGTCTGCGCCCTCGCCAAAGAGGCACAGACTGTCCAGAACGAAGGGCGCGGGGATCAGCGGCGGAAGTTCCAGCGCAAGGGCTGCCTCGGTGCTGGCCGCAACCTCGGGGGGCAGCTCGCCCGTCAGGGTCAGGTGGAACTGAAACTCCTCGGCCACGAAAGGATAGCCCCAGCGATCCAGCAGCGCCCGCTGCCGGGGTGTCAGACCTTCGGGCTTGCGTCGCGCGATCTCGGACGCGTCGGGGGGGGCGCGGAAACCGTCCAGCCCCTCGACCATCCGCTGGGCCAGCACGGCCAGAGCGGTGGCATCGCCATCGGGAACAAGCGCCAGAAAACCGCCGAGTCGCGCCAGCCGCAGGCCCGCAAGCCGCACCGGCGCGCCCGCCTCGCAGAGCGCCCATGCGGCGGCGTGCAGATCGGCGACCGAGGCACCTTCGGCCATGCGGAAGGGTGGCTTGATGGTGCCGTGAAAGCCGTACTTTCGGGGTGTGGCCGTCAGCATCTCGACGGGCTGCATCAGCCCCGGTACGGGCGGGTGATCGACCTCTGCTCCCGCCACCGCATCCCAGCCCAGCCAGCGCGCCGCCCAGTCGCCAAGAGGCCCTTCGGGTGCGGCATAGATCGCGTAGCGGCGGTATCCTTCCATGCGCTCCTCCTGACGGACGACCGTGAATTTTCCGTGACAGTCTTGCCCCGGCCTGCCCCCCGCGATACCGCGCAGAACGCCGGAAGGAAACCGAAATGACCGATGTAATCCTTGCCAACGCCACCATCGTTCTGCCCTCGGAGGTGCGCACCGGCAGTATCCTGCTGCGTGACGGGCGCATCGCCGAGATTGCGGACGGCCCCGTCGTGCCGGCAGGTGCCATCGACTGCGGCGGCGATCTTGTGATGCCGGGGCTGGTCGAGTTGCACACCGACAACCTCGAGCGCCATATCGAGCCGCGCCCCAAGGTGGACTGGCCCCATGCCGCCGCGATCATCGCGCATGACGCCGAGCTTTCCAGTGTCGGCATCACCACCGTCTTTGATGCGCTGCGCGTGGGGTCGGTCGTGTCCAAGGCCAAGGGCAACTATGGCGAATATGCCCGCGCCCTGGCGGACGAGATCCTTGGGCTGCGCGCGGCGAGCGCGCTGCGCATCAGCCATTTCCTGCACCTGCGTGCCGAGAAATGCTCGGAAACGCTGGTCGAAGAGATGGCGAAGTTCGGCCCAGCCGATCGCATCGGTATCGTCAGCCTGATGGATCACACGCCCGGCCAGCGCCAGTTCCGCAACCTGACCGCGCTGCAGCATTACGTGATGGGGAAGCACGGCTATTCGATGGACGAATTCGACGGGCATGTCGCCGCGCAGAAGGCCCTGTCGGCCGAGTTCGGCGCCCTGCACGAGGCGACGGCGGTGGCCGAGGCGCGGCGCTACGGCGCGGTCCTTGCAAGCCACGACGACACGACCGAGGCCGATGTGGCCGCCAGCCATGCGCATGGCGCGGGCTTTGCCGAATTTCCCACCACCGAAGAGGCCGCCCGCGCCTGCCGTGCGGCGGGAATCGCGGTGATGATGGGGGCGCCGAACCTCATTCGGGGCGGCAGCCATTCGGGCAATGTTGCGGCGCAAACGCTGGCCGAGGCGGATCTTCTGGATATCGTGTCGTCCGATTACGTGCCTTCGGCGCTTTTGTCGGCGGCGTTGATGCTGGGCGATATCTGGGGCGATCTGGCGCGGGGCGTGGCCACTGTCACCCGCGCGCCCGCTGCGGCAGCCGGTCTTGCCGACCGTGGGCACCTCGATCTTGGGGCGCGGGCCGATGTGATCCGTGTGGCGCGGGCCGGCGGCGCGGCGGCCGTGCGCGGCACCTGGGTGCAGGGGGTGCGGGTGGCGTAAGGCGTCATCCAGCCGTCATCCGACTGCCGCCTGATCGACACGCATCCCTGCAACCCTCGCACGACCTCAAAGGACTGCCCCGATGACCCAGCTTCCCGCCTTCGCCGCCCCCGGACGCTTCTGGCGCGGCAACCTGCATACCCATTCCACCCGTTCCGACGGCATCGTCGCCCCGGAAGAGGTGTGCCGCCGCTACCGCGACGAGGGGTATGATTTCCTGGCCCTGACCGATCATTTCATCGGCGCCTACGGCTTTCCCATCGTCGATACAGTGCCCTTCCGCACCAATGCCTTCACCACGATCCTCGGGGCCGAACTGCATTCGGGCGCAATGGAAAACGGCGAGCTTTGGCATATCCTGGCCGTCGGCCTGCCGCCCGATTTCGCCCCGTCCGACAGCCCCGATTTCAGCCCGCAGGACGAGCAGGAAAGCGGGCCTGCGCTGGCCGCGCGCGCCGTTTCGGCCGGCGCTTTCGTGGCTATAGCACATCCGCAATGGTCTGGCCTCACGCTGCGCGATGCCAAATCCATCAGCGCGGCCCATGCGGTGGAGATCTACAACCACGGTTGTGCAACCGGCTGCGACAGGGCGGATGGCTTTTCCATCGCCGACCTTCTGCTGGCCGACGGACGCAAGATGAACCTGATCGCCACGGATGATGCGCATTTCTACGAGCCCGATCATTTTGGCGGCTGGGTGATGGTGAAGGCCGAGGCGAACGAGCCGGAGGCGCTGCTGGCCGCGCTGAAGGCCGGGCAGTTCTATTCCTCGCAGGGGCCCGAAATCCGGGACGTGCGCGTAACGGCGGATAGCGTGGAGGTGGAATGTTCCGCCGCCGTTACCGTGATGGTGCAGGGCGCCGGATCGGCCTGCGTCAACCGCCACGGGCCCTCCATGACCCGCGCCACGATCCCGCTGGCGCGCTTCGCCAAATCGCCCTTCATCCGCGTGACGGTGCTGGATGCGGGCGGCAAGCGCGCATGGTCGAACCCGCACTACCTTTGATCCACTGGCTTTGATCCACTGGCTTTGATCCTCCGGATTTGATCCTCTGGCGCGGCGATCGTTGATGGGCTAGGAACCCTTACGCCTTGTAAGGGAGCCGCCCATGCACGCCGCCGTCATCACCTTCCCCGGATCGAACTGCGACCGCGACCTTGCCGTGGGGTTTGCGCAGGCGGGCGCCCGCGTCACCCGCGTCTGGCACAAGGAAACGGCGCTGCCGGAGGGCACCGATATTGTGGGCATCCCCGGCGGATTTTCCTTTGGCGACTATCTGCGCTGCGGTGCCATCGCCGCCCGCTCGCCCATTGGCGCGGCAGTGGCTGCACATGCGGCAAAGGGCGGCTTCGTTCTGGGCATCTGCAACGGGTTCCAGGTGCTGACGGAACTTGGCCTTCTGCCTGGGGTGTTGATGCGCAACGCAGGCTTGCGCTTTGTCTGCCGCACCCTCGCGCTGAACGTGACAACCTCTGCCAGCGCCTTCACCGGCGGCTGGAACGCGGGCGACCGCGCGATGATCCCCATCGCGCATCACGACGGTAACTACACCGCCGATTCAGAAACGCTGGCGCGGCTCAAGGGCGAAGATCGCATCGCCTTCACCTATGCCGACAATCCCAACGGGTCGATGGATGCAATCGCCGGTATCCTGTCGGAAAACCGCCGTGTTCTTGGCATGATGCCCCACCCCGAACGCGCGATCGAAGCCGCACAGGGCAGCGCGGATGGTTCGGTGCTTTTCCGCTCGCTCATGGGCGCCTTCGCGCCAGCCTGACCGTGCCCGCGCTTGAGCGCTGGCGCCTTGCCGCCTAGACTTGGCAGATGGTGACAACCCCGCCAAACCTCAAGGACGAGATTGCCCCCCCGTTCGCGCCGCAGCGGCTGACGCTGTGGATGCGTTCGCTGGTGGTGCTTCTGGCGCTGGTTGCGGTGGCCACGGTGTTTTTCACCAACCGCTGGCTGACCGAACGGTTTTCCGAAACCACGCGTAACCGCGCCGAGGTGCGGCTTGCGCTTTACTCGGGCAACATCGTTTCCGAGTTGCAGCGCAACTCGGTGGTGCCGCTGCTGCTGGGCCGCGACCCCGAGCTTTTGCGCGCGCTGGATGAGGGGAACTACGCCTCGACCTCGCAAAGCCTGATCACCTATCAGACCGAGATCGGCGCCGCGTCCATCATGCTTTTGGATCGCGACGGGCGCAGCGTCGGCTCCACCAACCGCAACCTTTTGGGCACCAGCCACCGGACCAGCGCCTATTTCGTCGATGCCCAACGCAACCGCGATACCGTCTTCACCGCCGCCCCGCGCGAGGGCGGGGGCACCGATTTCACCTATTCGCGGGCAATCTCCCGCGATGGCCGCCTGCTGGGCGTGATCGTCGTGGGGGTGGATCTGCAGAAATACGAACGGTCATGGGCGGGCCTGACCGATGCGGTACTGGTGACCGACAGTGCAGGACAGGTGCTTTTGTCCACCGAACCGCGCTGGCGCGGGCTTTTGGTGGATGAGGCGCTGGCGGTGCAGGATGCGCCCTCGGCCATCCGCCGGGCGATTCAGGCCACCACCGACTGGGCGCAGGAACCACCCGATGCCTATGTCAAAGGCGTGGCCGTCATGCGCACAGAGGCGCGTGTTCCGTTCCGCGGCTGGCGCATCGTCACCTTCACTGCCTTCGATTCCGTGCGCGAGCGGGTGAATTCGGTTCTGGCGCTCGAAATCATGGGCTTTGCCATTCTGCTGGCCGCGACCTTTTACATCCTGTCGCGCCGGGCTTGGTCGCAGACCAAAAGCTTTCAGCGCGAATCGGCGGAACTCAGGATGCTGAACGCGCGCCTGCAACGCGCCATCGCCGAGCGGGAAAAGGTCCGTCAGGATCTTGCCGTGGCCGAAGCGACGCTGGCGCAATCCTCCAAACTCGCAGCACTGGGCGAGATGTCGGCGGCGGTCAGCCACGAACTGAACCAGCCGCTGGCCGCGATGAAAACCTATCTTGCCGGTGCAAGGCTCCTTCTCCAGCGCCGTCGCCCGGAAGAGGCGCTGTCGTCCTTCCAGCGCATCGACGACCTGATCGAACGGATGGGCGCGATCACGCGGCAGCTTAAATCCTATGCCCGCAAGGGCGGCGAGGCGTTCGAGCCTGTGGATGTGCGCCAGTCGCTGTCCTCCGCGCTGTCGATGATGGAGCCGCAGTTGAAGGCCCGCGTGGTGCGCATCACGCGAAGCCTGCCGCGCAAGCCCGTCATGGTGATGGCCGACCGTATCCGGCTGGAACAGGTGATCATCAACCTTCTGCGCAACGCGCTGGACGCGACCAAGGAAAGCGCCGAGCCGCGCATCGACCTTGGCATCGCCGCCGAAGATGCCATGCGCCTGACAGTGCGCGACAACGGCCATGGAATCGACAACCTCGAAAACCTGTTCGAACCGTTCTATACGACCAAGAAGCCGGGCGAGGGGGTGGGCCTTGGCCTTGCCATCTCGTCCGGGATCGTAAGCGACCTTGGCGGGCGGTTGACCGCACGCAATGGTGAGGGGGGCGGGGCTGTCTTCGAGGTCAGCCTGCCACTACTGGACAGCGAAGTGAAAGCAGCGGAGTGATCTGAATGGCCCGTGCGATGAAAGTGGCGATTGTCGATGACGAGAACGACATGCGCCAGTCGATCAGCCAATGGCTGGCCCTGTCGGGGTTCGACACCGAAACCTACGCCAGCGCGGAAGAGGCGCTGAAGGGCATCGGGGCCGAATTTCCAGGCGTCGTGGTCAGCGATATCCGCATGCCGGGGATGGATGGCATGGCGCTGCTGAAGCGGCTGATGAGCCTTGATAGCGGCTTGCCCGTCATCATGATCACCGGTCACGGCGACGTGCCCATGGCGGTCGAGGCGATGCGGATCGGTGCCTATGATTTCCTGGAAAAGCCCTTCAACCCCGACCGGATGACCGAACTGGCCAAAAAGGCCACGCAAGCCCGCCGCCTGACGCTGGACAACCGCGCCCTGCGGCGCGAGCTTTCCGACGGCACGGTCCTGATGAAGAAACTCATCGGCACTTCGGGCGTGATGGAACGGTTGCGCGAGGATATCCTCGATCTTGGCCAGGCTGATGGCCACGTTCTGATCGATGGCGAAACAGGCACCGGCAAGACCCTCGCCGCCCACGCGCTGCATGCCGTGGGCCCCCGCGCGGGTCGCAAGTTCGTCACCATCTCCTGCGCCGCCTGGTCCGAGGATCAGCTTGCAGCGCGGCTTTTCGGCCCCCTGGAAGGTGGCGTGCCGCTGATCGAAGAGGCGCGCGGTGGCACTGTCTGCCTTGAGGATATCGAGGCGATGCCGCATGCCCTGCAGGCCCGCCTGCTGGCGTTGATAAACGAACAGGCGACCCCGCCCGAAACCCGCATCATCGCCATCTGCAACCACCACCAGCCCGACAAGACGCTTGAGGCGCTCCTGCGCCCCGACCTCTACTACCGCCTCGGCGCGATGACGATCGTCTGCCCGCCCTTGCGCACACGGGGCGAGGATATCCTGACCCTCTTCACCCGCCTCTCCGAACAATTCGCCGAAGAATACGGCTGCGACGCGCCGCAAGTCACCGCGCAGGAAGCCGCACAACTTCTGCAAGCCCCCTGGCCCGGCAATGTGCGCCAGCTTGTGAACGTCTCCGAACGTGCCGTGCTGCAAAACCGCCGTGGCACGGGCTCCATCGCCTCGCTTCTGATGGCCGACAACGAGGCCGCGGGGCCGACGCTGACCACCGAGGGCAAGCCCTTGAAGGAATACGTGGAAGCGTTCGAGCGGATGCTGATCGACAATACCATGCGCCGCCACAAGGGCAGCATCGTCAACGTGATGGAAGAGCTGTGCCTGCCACGCCGCACGCTGAACGAAAAGATGGCGAAGTACAGCCTGACGCGCGGCGACTACGTCTGAGCTGCGTGTCGCGTCAGATCGCATCCGCGACGCACCCAGAATGCGATTGCCACGGCAAGCGCCGCCCTTGGGTGCGTTGCGGATACCTGCGTCCATTTGAACGCGCCACGCTCTAGCATGCGGATCGTCAGTCTGAACGCCTGGGGCGGTCGGCTATGGGATGACCTGCGCCCGTGGGTGCAGGGGCTGGGTGCGGATGTTCTGTGCCTGCAGGAAGTGACGCGGGCGCTTGAACCTTCGCCGCCGTGGCTGATCTTCCGGGACGCGGGATTTCACCTCGACCAGCGGGCGGACCTTTATGCCGAAATCTCTGCGCTTTTGCCCGCGCACCGCGCACAGTTCTGCGCAGCGGCCCGTGGCAGGCTGAGCGATGCGAGCGGGCAGGGGTATGCGTCCGAACACGGGATCGCCGTTTGGATCGCGCCCGACCTCGCCCTGACCGAACAGATCCAGCGTTTCGCCCACGGCGCCTTCGGGGTCGATGGCTGGGGCACGCATCCGGTACCGCGCAGCCTGCACGGCTTGCGCCTTTACGATCCCGCCAGCGGGCGGTTCGTGGTGCTGGTGCATCTGCACGGCCTGCGCGACGTGGCGGGAAAGCAGGACACCCCGGCACGCACCGCGCAGGCCAACGCGATATGCGCCCTCATCGCGGACCTGCGGCAGCCCGGCGACGGGGCCGTCGTCGCCGGAGATCTCAACCTTCTGCCAGACAGCGCCACCTTTGCGGCCCTTTCCGGGATCGGCCTCACCGATCTGGTCACCGGACAGGGCCATACCGATACCCGCACATCGCAGTACGGCAAACCGTGCCGGTATGCAGATTACATGCTGGTCTCGCCCGAGGTCCGCGTCCGCCGCTTCGCCGTGCCCGCATTGCCCGAGGTGTCTGACCATCGCCCCTTGGTCCTGGATTTCGATCTGACGTGATCTTTGCCCTGCTCCAAGCGGAATAGGCTTAGGAGAAACCCCAGCCCGCTTCTAGTAACGCTTCGTTTGCGCGCTGTGCCAATTGGGATCGTCCAATTTCTGCCACCATTCTCGCGTTCGTGGCTTTCCCGACATTGACATAACGGGGCGATTCGAGTGAAACTTCTGATTGAGTTTTAAAAAGAGGAATCGGTGGATGAATGTAAAGGCAATCTTTCTTGCTGGGCTGGTTGCTTTCTTCAATCTTGCAGATCCCATATCGGCAGCAACTGTGAAAGCCGTTTTTGGCGGAATTGTAAACAATTCTTCTATCGGTCCCGGAACGACTGCATTCGGCTTTTCGGGCGATGATGATCCCTCTGCTCTGGACGGTCAGATATTCGCTTACACGATCGTATTCGACACAGCGCTGGGGACGAGCATCTCTGGCCCAGCCGGTGGCATTGTCGCGTTGTTTAGCGGGTCGGATGCCGGGGACCAGAACCCGGTGCTGTCTTCTCGTCTGACGATCAACGGTGTGACGAAGATCACACGCGGGCTTAGCCAGAGTGCCATTTTTCAGCTTCCTGGGTTTCTGTTCAGCTACGGCACACTTGATCAGAGTTCTACGGTTCCGGGTGAGGAATCTTTCATAGTCTTGCGACAGATACTGGTGGAAAATTCAGGTGGTCTGACGGCCATGATACCGGCCGATATTGAAGCTCCATTCGAATTCGAGTCCGGGGCAGCGTCTGAGCTAATGGGCGCATTCATATTCGAGACGTTAACGCGCGAAGGCGTGTTTCTTGAGAGTGTGAGAGGAGAATTGACCGTTACTTCCGCCCGGGTAGGAATTCCCGTGTCATCGGTCCCGCTGCCGTCGTCGTTTCCGATGCTTTTGATTGCCGTCGGTGTGCTTTGCGTCTTTCACCGGAACAGGCGGATGGAGCGTCGCGATAGTCTCTGACGGGGTTACCGGATTTGTTGGTGCCACCGAATAGGGCAATGCGCGCTCGGGTTTCGGCCGCCCCTCTACAAAATGGCTTCGCGGCGAGCGCGTAAGTGGATAACCTTGATCGCCGTTTGAGTGTGTGGGGCGGCCGGAGCGTCTGAAGGCGGTACTCGGAAGTTGTCATACTTCTTGGCTCGCGAAGCCTAGCATTGTGGTAACGGATCGTCAGTTTCGCAGTGCGTCCAAGCCGTCAAGCGCCACTAATCTGCCCGTCAGCACTTTCCGTTTCTGACGGAGAAACACACGTAAAACGTGTGCTGTCGCGTCGGCGGGCGCAAATTCCCCCATTGCCCTTGTCGCCCTTTTGCCGCTAGGGTCGCCGAACGCGGGGTGCGATTGCCCCTGCGTCACGAATTCTCCACCCTCCCGACAGGAGCGACCACGCGATGCGAGGGGGTGGCCGGATCGGCCGCAAGGCTGTTGTCATTGCCCCAAACCCTTGATGGGTGGGGCTTTTTAAGGTGGGGGGCGGAAGCCTCCCTGATGTGAACCGCGATGATGCGCGCGATGGATTTGGCGAAAAGCAGGGTCTGCCCACCGGGCACGGCCGCTTTTCGCGCCGCCCGCGCACCCGCCCGAACAAGCCGCCCCCCTGTCTTTGCCACCGCGTCCGGTCCGCCGGGTGCAGCCTTGGCACGCGGGCGCAGTGGAAGATCATGCCCAAGAAAATGCTTATCGACGCCACGCACCCCGAGGAAACCCGGGTTGTCGTGGTGGATGGAAACAAGGTTGAGGAGTTCGATTTCGAGACCCTCAACAAGCGGCAACTGGCAGGCAACATCTATCTTGCCAAGGTCACCCGCGTAGAGCCGTCGCTTCAGGCGGCCTTTGTCGATTACGGCGGCAACCGCCACGGGTTCCTCGCCTTCGCCGAGATTCACCCCGATTATTACCAGATCCCCGTCGCCGACCGCAAAGCGCTGCTTGATGAAGAGCGTGCGCTGGCCCGCGCCGAGGATGACGAAGACAACGGCCGTTCGCGCCGCCGCTCTTCTCGCCCCGCACCCAAGGCCGAGGCTGCCCGGACGGATGATGTGGTCAGCGCCGAACCGTCTGCCATCGCCGGAATGGACGTCGTGGACCTTGGCGAAGAGACTGAGGCAGACGCCCCCCAGGCCGCGCCCGCGCCGGAAGACGGCGAAAAGCCCTACCGCGCCATGGACCACGCCTCCGACACCGACGACGAGATTGAATCGGTCGCTGATGAAGATGTGTCCGAGGAAATCCGGTCCCCGCGCAAGCCCCGCGCGCGCCGCTACAAGATCCAGGAGGTGGTCAAGGTGCGCCAGATCATGCTGGTGCAGGTGGTCAAGGAAGAGCGTGGCAACAAGGGTGCGGCGCTGACGACCTACCTGTCGCTGGCCGGTCGGTACTGTGTGCTGATGCCCAACACCGCGCGGGGCGGCGGGATCTCCCGCAAGATCACGCAAGCCGCCGACCGCAAGAAGCTGAAGGAAATCGCGGGTGAGATCGAGGTGCCTGAAGGTGCCGGCCTCATCATCCGTACGGCAGGTGCCAAGCGCACCAAGCCAGAGATCAAGCGCGACTACGAATATCTGATGCGGCTCTGGGAACAGATCCGCGATCTGACGCTGAAATCCATCGCGCCCGCGCCAATCTACGAAGAGGGCAACCTCATCAAACGCTCGATCCGCGACCTTTACAACCGCGAGATTGACGAGGTTCTGGTCGAGGGCGACGCGGGCTACCGCACCGCCAAGGACTTCATGAAGATGATCATGCCGTCCCACGCCAAGGCGGTGCAGCCCTATGCCGAGGCAGTGCCGCTTTTCGCACGCTTCCAGGTGGAAACCTACCTCGCGGGTATGTTCAACCCCACGGTCCAGCTCAAATCCGGCGGCTACATCGTGATCGGGGTGACCGAGGCGCTGGTGGCCATCGACGTGAACTCCGGCCGCGCCACGAAGGAAGGCTCGATCGAGGATACCGCGCTCAAGACCAACCTCGAAGCCGCCGACGAGGTGGCGCGCCAGTTGCGCCTGCGCGACCTTGCGGGCCTGATCGTGATCGACTTTATCGACATGGAAGAGCGCAAGAACAACGCATCCGTCGAGAAGCGCCTGAAGGACAAGCTGAAGACGGACCGCGCCCGCATTCAGGTGGGCCGCATCTCGGGCTTTGGCCTGATGGAGATGAGCCGCCAGCGCCTGCGCCCCGGCATGCTGGAATCGACCACGCAGCCCTGCGCGCATTGCCACGGCACTGGCCTTATCCGGTCGGATGACAGCATGGCGCTGACGATCCTGCGCGCGCTCGAGGAAGAGGGCACGCGCAAGCGGTCCAAGGAAGTGCTTCTGACCGCGCCGGTCGGCATCATCAACTATCTCTACAACCAAAAGCGCGAGCATATCGCGCTCATCGAAGCCCGCTACGGCATGGCCGTGCGGATCGAGGCTGACCCCAAGATGATCAGCCCCGACTACAGCCTCGAGAAGTTCAAGACTGCCACGCGCGTCGTCTCGGAACTGCCGACAGCGGTGATTTCGGGGAACGCGAGCCTGATGGGCGACGCTGTGGACGAGGACGAGCCCGATCTCCCGCCCGAAGAGGATGAGGTCGAAGAGGCCGAGGCCCCGGTTGCCGTCGAGGCGCGTGGCGAGGCGCGCGGCGAGGCCAACGGAAATGGCGAAGCTGGCAAGAAAAAGCGTCGTCGTCGTCGCCGTCGGCGTGGCGGAGCGGCCGGTCAGAACGGGGCTGCGGATGATGCGCAGGGCGCCGAGGCCGATGGTGGGGATGACGACGGCGACGATGATGGCGCGGTGGTCGAGGCCGACGCCGCACCTGCCGCCGAGCCAGCACCTGTCGACGCCGCAGCCGAAGACGCACCAAAGCCAAAGCGCACGCGGAGCCGCAGCCGTGGCAAGGCCAAGCCCGCCGAGGAAGGCGCAAGCGAGGCTGCCCCCGAGCCGAAAGCCGCACCCGAGCCGGAAGCCGCACCCGCGCCCGAACCGGAAGCCGCACCCCAGCCCGAGGTGGCGGAAAAGCCCAAGCGTTCGCGCAGCAGAAAGCCGAAGGCCGAGCCTGCCCCCGTGGCAGAGGCGTCCCCGGCAGAGGCGGCCCCGGCAGAGGACGCCCCGACGCCTGCACCCGTGCCCGTCGCCACGGTGAAAGCGGTGGCTGAACCGGTGGCCGTGCCGGAGGCACCCGAACCGGATGCAGAACCCGAAGGCGAGCCCAAGCCAAAGCGCAAGGGCTGGTGGTCGCTCACGCGTTGAGCCTTCGACAACGCCGGACCAAGCATCCGAAAGGCCGGGGGGCAGCACAGGCCCCCCGGCCTTTCTGCAAAAACCACGCACACGTGACCGCGCGATGCGTGACGCGGCGCGCGGCCTCCGCTAGGCAAGCCAAAGCGAGGTGCCCATGGGCGGACTGGATCTGATCGACGCAAGCCTGCTGCCCGCGATGCTGATCGCGCTGGTGGCGGGTGTGCTGTCCTTCCTCTCGCCATGCGTGCTGCCCATCGTGCCGCCCTACCTGGCCTATATGGGCGGGATCAGCATGGGCGAGATGCGGGCGGGCGGGGCGTCCGCGCGCGCCCGCGTCATCTGGCCCGCGATCTTTTTCGTCCTTGGCCTGTCAACCGTTTTTCTGTTCCTTGGCTTCACTGCTTCGTTCCTTGGCCGCTTCTTTCTGGAAAACCAGATCTGGCTCGCCCGGGCCTCGGGCGCGATGGTGATCATCCTCGGGCTGCACTTTCTTGGCGTCTTCCGCATCCCGATCCTTGACCGCGAGGCGCGGCTCGAAGCGGGTGACAGGGGCGGCTCGGCCATGGGGGCCTACGTGCTGGGCCTCGCCTTCGCCTTCGGCTGGACACCCTGCATCGGTCCGCAGCTTGGCGCCATCCTCAGCCTTGCCGCCACCGAGGCGAACCTTGCCCGTGGCACCACGCTGCTTGGTGTCTATGCCTTGGGTCTTGGCCTGCCGTTCCTTCTGGCTGCCCTTTTCATCGAGCGGGCGATGGGCGTGATGACCCGCCTCAAGCGCCACATGAAGGCGATCGAGCGGGCGATGGGCGCGTTGCTGATCGTCGTCGGCGTGGCGTTGATGACGGGCGCCTTCTCTGCCTTTTCGTTCTGGCTTCTGGAAACCTTCCCGGCCCTCTCCACGCTTGGCTGACCGCCCCGAATTCGCCAGAATGGCCGCGTATCCCGCCGCGATGCGCGAGGGCAGGCATGGCTGAAGCAAGCGAAGGGCAGGGCAGGGCGTTCCGGCGCCGGGTCTTCTACATCCCCGGCTACGATCCCTTTCATCCCCGCCGCTACCGCGAACTTTACCGCAAGGAAGGCGCCGCGCAGGCCGCACTCTCAGGCTATGCGCTGACGCTGAAGCCCAAGCGCGCGCGTGGCCCTTACGGGTGGCGGGTCGAAGCGCTGATCGACGGGAAGACGGCAGAGGTCGATGTCGAGGTGCTGGTCTGGTCCGACATCGTGAAGGGGTCGATGGGCGGTGGCATCGCGCAGACCTATTGGCAACTTCTTCAAACGGCATGGACCTACCTTGCTTCGGGTGCGCTCGTTCGCCTGATGCGCTTGCGCAAGGGCCCGGTCATCGCGGCGCTATATCCGGTCGCACTTCTGCTGGTGCAGCTTGCGGTGGCGGCGTTTGCGGGCTGGATCGTCTGGCAGGCGGTCGCCTGGGCAATGCCCGGGCTCGACGGGCGCGGCCTGATCGTGCATGCGGTGCTGGCCCTTGTTGCGGCCACGGCGGCGTTGCGGGGGTTCCGGCGGCTCGATAACCGGCTGATGGCCTATTACCTGATGCACGACTACGCCTTTTCCGCCCGCTGGGGCGGGGCAAACCCCCCGGCGCTGGAGGCGCGGATGGTCGATTTCCGCCAGACCATCGCCACCGCGCTGACCGCAGAATGGGATGAGGTGCTGGTGGTCGGCCATTCCTCCGGCGCCCACCTTGCCGTCTCGATTCTGGCCGATCTGGTGCGGCAGGGGCTGCCCGATGGCCACCCGACCCTGTCTTTCCTCAGCCTTGGCCATGTCGTCCCCATGGTCAGCTTTCTGCCACGGGCGGATCGACTGCGCGCCGATCTGCACTTCCTTTCCGCCCGCGACGAGATCACTTGGGTGGACGTGACCGCCCCCGGCGACGGCTG
>JBBSBE010000051.1:0-24174 GCA_038251625.1 Rhodobacterales bacterium | reverse complement strand
GGCGATCTTTGCGGCCTGGACGGGTTGAGGGGGCATCGGCGCGGGGCAGAAGCGGGTGTGCTTTCTTCTTTGTGCAAGTATCCTTTGGGGGTGAACGGGCTGAAAAGCCCGGAGGGGGGCAGACGGCCCCCGTTTTCTTGGGGGGGGGCGAAAAGGTGGAGGATGTACCGGTTCTGGGGGTGGCGCTGACGCTCGACATGCTGGCGCGGCACCGCGATTGGGTGCTGGAGGTGCCGCGCGATCTGGAATTGCAGAGCTTTGCCAGCCCGCAGGCGCTGGCGGGCGACATGGGCGCCCTGATCGCGCGGGCGAAGGGGTTGCTGGAGGGGCACGAGGGTCGGCTGGGGCTGCACGGGCCTTTTCTGGGCTTTCAGATCGATGCGCCCGATCCCGGCGTGGCCGAGGTTGCGCGCGCGCGGATGCTGGCGTGTCTGGATGCCTGCGCGGCGCTGGGGGCGGACCAGATGGTGATCCATTCGCCCGTGACCACGTGGGACCATTTCAACCACCAGTCCGAGCCCGCGCAGGCGCTGATCCAGATCGAGCGCGTGCGCTGGCTGCTGGCGCCGGTGATCGCGCGGGCCGAAGGGATGGGCGTGACACTGGTGATCGAGAATGTGGAGGATGTGGATGCGGGCGCGCGCGGGCGTCTGGCCGATGCGCTGAAAAGCCCCGCCGTTGCCGTGTCGCTGGATACCGGGCACGCGCATTATGCGCACCGGCTGGCAGGTGGGCCGCCGGTCGATGTGTGCGTCGAGGTGGCGGGCAAGCGGCTGCAGCACGTGCATCTGCAGGATACCGATGGCTTTGCCGACCGGCACTGGCATCCCGGCGAAGGGGAATTGCTGTGGCGCACGATCTTTGCCGCGCTGAAGCGGCTGCCCCGGATGCCCCGGCTGATCCTTGAGGTGAACGACAGCCGCCATATCCAGAAGGGTGCCGCACATCTGGCGGCGATGGGGCTGGCCCGGTAGGGCATCGAGCGACGCGGGCGTAGCGTCAGCCCGCTGTGGGGCGCCCCGGGTCTGTCCGCAAAAGGGTAGGCCATTCCCGCATGGCGGACCACCAATCCGCCAGTGCAGGATGCCCGTTCAGCATCTCTGCCCCCTCGGGCGCGGCCACGAAATAGTCGATCATCGGGGCCAGATGGCAATCTGCCAGCGTGACGGTTGCGCCGCCCAGCACCATGCCCTCGACCGCGATGGCATCGAGCGCGGCCAGAACCCGCTGCGAAGCGTGGAGGCCCGCGGAAACCTCGCCTTCGCGGGCAGGCTCGCCCGCTTGTGGACGAAACACGCGGTGGGAAAAGACCTGCCGCACCATCGGCCAATATCCGTAATTGTCGGTGATCGCGATCGCTTGCGCCATGCGTGCCTGGGCTTGCGGATCGGTGGGCGTCAGCGGCGGGCCATCGAAGGCGGCGTCGATGTAGCGCGCGATGGCGGCCGTTTCATAAAGGCGGAAGGTGCCGTGCGTCAGCACCGGAACGCGGCCAAAGGGGTGCATCCCGAGATGGGCCAGCGGCACGTCGGGCGCGAAGGGATCAATCTCTTCGGTCGTGTAGCCGACACCCTTTTCGGCCAGTACCACGCGCGCGATACGCGTGTAGACGCTGAACCGATAGCCGTGCAGCGTAACGGTTCCGCGCATCTTCGCCCCCCGGCCTTGGATCCGTCGATGGTCATGGCGACCATCGCCGGGGATGCGGGCGGTTTCAATCCGCCTTCCGCCTTACACCTGCACCTCGATACCCAGCCCACGCTCGCGGGCGCGCGCAACGGCGACGGCTGCCACGGCAAGGTCCTGCAGACCGACCCCGGTGCCGTCGAAAAGCGTGATCTCGCTGGCACTGGTGCGCCCCGGATGCGCGCCCACCAGGACCGCGCCGATGGGTGTGATCGCGTCGGCGGCGATGAGGCCCGCCGCCACCGCATGCTGCGCCTCGCCGATGCTGGTGCTTTGCGCCACCTCGTCGGTGAAGACGGTGGCTGCTGCCAGAAGGGCGGCCTCTACCTCCTGTTTCCCGATGGTATCGGTGCCCATGCAGGCCAGATGTGCGCCGGGGGCCACATGCGCGGCCATCAGGCTTGCGGCCGGGGATGAGGTGATCGTGACGATCACATCCGCCTCGACCATCCGGGCCAGCGGCACGGCCTCGAATGGCAGGCCCAGTTCCGCCGCCACCTCGGCCAGACCGGACAGCATGTCGGGGTGATAGTTCCAGCCGATGACCCGCTCGAACGCCCGCACCCGCGCTGCTGCACGAAGCTGGAACCGGGCCTGATGCCCGGCCCCGACCATGCCCAGCACGCGGGCATCCTTGCGCGCGAGCCGGTCAATGGACAGCGCCGAGGCCGCGGCGGTGCGCAGGGCCGTCAGCAGGTTGCCACCCACCATGGCCAGGGGGCGCCCGGTGTCTGGGTCAAATAGGAACACGCTGGACTGGTGGTTGATCATGCCCTTGGCGGCGTTGCCGGGAAAGTACCCCCCCGCCTTGACGCCAAGGCTGGCCCCCGCCCGGTCGAGGCCCGACTTGAAGCCGTATTGCCGCCCCTCGCCCAGCGCCTCTCGCACGACGGGGAAGTTGTAGGCATCCCCGCGTGCCATCGCGGCGAAGACCGCCTCTACCGCAGCAAAGGCATCCTGCGGCGATACCAGTTCGGCGATCAGCGCCTCGGGCACAATCAGCATGGGTCGTCCTTTCCGGGAAAGCGTAGGGTGGGTGCACCCACCCTACCCGTGCTCAATAGGCCTTGCCGCGCGCCGAAACCGGCCACACAACCTCGACCTTGCCACCGCGCACGCCCACGTACCAGTCGTGCACGTTGCAGGTGGGGTCGCAATGCCCCGGCACCAGCTTCAGCTTGTCGTTGACCTTCAGCACGCCCTGCGGATCCTCGATCACGCCATGCTCGTCCGAGCATTTGACGTATTTCACATCCGTCCGGCCATAGATCACCGGCAAGCCGCTATCCACCGACTGCGCCTTGAGGCCCGCATCACAGATCGCCTTGTCGGCCTTGGCGTGCGACATGACGGAGGTCAGGATGAAGAGCGCGTTTTCCCATTCCCCCTGATCGATCCGCTTGCCGTCCACATCAAGGATGCGACCGTAGTCGGCATCCATGAAGGCGTAGCTGCCGCACTGCAACTCGTTGTAGACGCCCGAGGTCGATTCAAAATAGTAGCTGCCGGTGCCGCCACCGCCGACGATATCGCAAGCGATGCCGTCCGCTTTCAGCGTATCGACCGCGTCTTTCACCTGCGCCACGGCGAGGTCGAGCTTGGCCTTGCGGTCCTCGTATTTGTCCATGTGCTGCATCGCGCCCTGATAGGCCTGGATGCCCGCAAATTTCAGCCCCTCAGCCGCGTCGATGGCCTTCGCCAGCGCCACAACCTCGGGCGTCGTCTTCACTCCGCAGCGGCCAGCGCCACAGTCGATTTCCACCAGGCACTCGATCTGCGTGCCATGCTTCACCGCCGCCGCTGACAGTCCTGCAATATTTTCAAGATCATCCACGCAGCAGATCGCCCGCGACCCGAGTTTCGGGATCCGCGCCAGCCGGTCGATCTTGGCCGGATCGCGCACCTGATTGCTGATCAGCACATCCTTGATGCCGCCGCGCGCAAACACCTCGGCCTCGCTCACCTTCTGGCAGCACACGCCGACCGATCCGCCAAGACGTTCCTGCAACAGGGCCACATCCACCGATTTGTGCATCTTGCCGTGCACACGGTGCCGCATCCCCTTGGATTTGGCATAGTCGCCCATCTTCTTGATGTTGCGCTCCAGCGCGTCGAGATCCAGCACAAGGCAGGGCGTCTGGATGTCGGCCTCGTCCATCCCGGGCAGGGCGGGGATGTCGTAGCCTACCTCAAGTCCTTCGAATTTCGGGGAAATATTCATGGCTCTCTCCTCATTTCATCCAAGGCAGCGTATCAAGATCGACGTTCCCGCCGGTGATGATCACGCCCACACGCTTGCCCCGGAACGCGTCCGGGTTTTTCAGGATCACCGCCAGCGGCACCGCGCAGCTGGCCTCGATCACGATCTTCATCCGCTTCCACGTCAGCTTCATCGCCTCGATGATCTCATCCTCGGTGGCGGTGAAGACGTCCGTGACGTGGTTCTTCACGAAGTACCAGGTGAGGTCCTTCAGCGGCACCTTCAACCCGTCAGCCACCGTTTCGGGCGCGTCATCGGCAATGATGTGCCCGGCCCGGAAACTGCGCGCGGCATCGTCGGCGTTCAGCGGTTCGGCCGCGTAGATTTTCACCCCGGGTGCGGTGTTGGACAGCGTGAGACAGGTGCCCGAAATCATGCCCCCGCCCCCGATGGGCGCCACCACAGCCTCCAGCCCCTCGACCTGTTCCATCAGCTCGCGGCTGCAGGTGGCCTGCCCCGCGATCACGCGGGGGTCGTTGTAGGGATGTACGAAATCGGCGCCGGTTCGCGCCTGCACCTCGGCAAAGACCGCCTCGCGGGAACTGGTCGAAGGCTCGCATTCCACGATCACCCCGCCGTATCCGCGCACGGCATCCTTCTTGGCCTGCGGTGCGGTGCGCGGCATCACGACGTTGCAGGGGATGCCCCGCCGCCCGGCCGCGTATGACAGGCTCAGCGCGTGATTGCCGCTGGAATGCGTGGCCACGCCCTTTTCAAGCTGGTCGTCGCGCAGGCCGAACACGGCGTTCGACGCGCCCCGCACCTTGAACGCACCCGCCTTCTGGAAGTTTTCGCATTTGAAGAACAGGTCCGCCCCGGTCAGCGCGTTCAGATAGCTGGAGGTCAGCACGGGCGTGCGGTGGATGTAGGGTCGGATACGGTCATGCGCGACCACCACATCCTCGAACGTCGGTACGTCCATACCGCCTATGTCCTTCATCTCCGGCCCCTTCTTCTCTGTTCCAAATATCCCGGGGGCGCGGGGGCTGGCCCCCGCTCCGCCCGAACGGATCACGCTGCGGCGCGGGCTTCTGCCGCGACCGACCCGCGATAGAAATCCTGCGCCGCCGCCACGCCGGACCCAAGGGTTACCGGCCAGCCAAGATCGGCCATGCACATTTCCGCAGCGGCAAGGCCGGCCAGAACCATCACATCCGTCAGCATGCCAAGGTGCCCGATGCGGAATACCTTGCCCGCAACTTCGCCCAGACCCACGCCGAAGGCCACATCATACTTGTCTGCCGCCAGTTTCACCAGATCGGTGCCGTTGCAGCCCTCGGGCACCACCACGGCGGTGACGGTCTGCGAATACAGATCGGGCGAGACGGCGCAGGGTTTCATCCCCCATGCCGCCACGGCCCGGCGCACGCCTTCGGCAAGGCGCTTGTGGCGCGCATAGACCGCTGGCATGCCCTCATCCTCCAGCATCTCGATGGAGGCGGCGAGGCCCGCGATCAGCCCGACGGCGGGAGTGTAGGGGTAGCCACCGGTGGCTGTTGCCTTCAGCATGTCGCGGAAGTCGAAGAAGGCGCGGGGGCAGGTGCCGGTCTCGCAGGCCGCCATGGCGCGCGGGCTGAGGCCCACGATCGAGAGGCCCGCAGGCAGCATGAAGCCCTTCTGGCTGCCGGTGACCGCAATATCCACGCCCCAGTTATCCATCTCGAACGGCATCGACCCAATGGAGGACACGCCATCGACAAAGAGCATCGCGCTGTGCCCGGCCTTGTCCATCGCACGGCGCAGGCCTGCGATATCGGACACCACGCCGGTGGCGGTTTCGTTATGGGTGGCCAGAACCGCCTTGATGCGCCCGGTTGTATCGGCCTTGAGCGCGGCCTCCATCGCGGCCAGCGGAATGCCCTGGCCCCATGGCGCCTCGATCACCTCGACGGTCAGGCCGTGCTTGCGGCAAAGGTCGATCCAGCGGTGGCTGAACATCCCGAACCGCGCGGCCAGAACCGTATCGCCGGGTGAAAGCGTGTTGGTCACCGCCGCTTCCCATCCCCCGGTACCGGTTGCCGGGAAGATCACCACGTCTCCGGTCGTGCCCATCACCCGCTTCACGCCTGCGACCGCAGGGCGGTACATCCGCCCGAATGCGGCTGAGCGGTGATCCATCGTCGGTACGTCGCAGGCCTTGCGGATCGCCTCGGGGATATTGGTGGGGCCGGGGATGAAAACGGGGTTCTGGCTCGACATGATGCGCTCTCCCAACAGATGCTGCGCTGTCATAGGCGCTTCCACCCTCACCTGCAATTTTTTCGAAAATGTTTTTCGTTCGTGGAAAGACATGCTATTCTTTCGGTAGACCAAGCACTTGCCGCTTTTTCAGCCGCAACGCAGCACAGAATTCGCAACCAGAAGGCATGCAGATGGCCACGCCCCCCAGGAAAGCCCGTGGTCGCCCGCGCGCGTTCAACGACAAGACCGACCAGAACACGGTGCAGGCGCTGGACCGCGCGCTGGTCCTGCTTGACCATCTTGCCCGCGCGCCGGGGCTGACCCTGTCGCAACTCGCCGCGACCAGCGGACAGGCGGTGGCCACGGTCTTTCGCGCGCTTGTGACGCTGCAGGGGCACGGAATGGTCGAGATCGAGGAACCGGGGCAGCTTTGGCACATCGGGGGCGGGGCGTTTCGCGTGGGGTCTGCGTTTCTGCGCCGCACCAAGGTGATCGAGCGCGCGCGTCAGCCGATGGATGCGCTGATGCGCGCCAGCGGCGAGACGGCCAATCTGGGCGTGGAATGGCGTGAGGAAGTGCTGTTCCTGAGCCAGGTCGAAACCAGCGAGGCGATACGCGCCTTCTTTCCCCCCGGGACGCGCGGGCCGATGCATGTGTCTGGCATCGGCAAGGCGCTTTTGGCCTGGTACGCACCCGACCGCGTGGCGGGGATCGTGGCGCGGCAGGGGCTTGCCCGCTTTACCTCGCTGTCGATCACGTCCGAGGCGTCGCTGATGCGCGATCTCGCACGCACACGGGAACGCGGCTATTCGATCGACGATCAGGAACGCGCCGAAGGCATGCGCTGCATCGCGGCCCCTGTGTTCAACGCCTATGGCGAGGCGATTGCGGGTCTTTCCGTCTCTGGCCCCGCGTTTCGCCTTGGGCTGTCGGATGCCACGCGCATTGGCGCGCTGGTCCGCGCCGCCGCCGATCAGGTGACGGAAGCGACGGGCGGGGTGCAGCCCTGATGATGGCCGCGCCCCTCCGGGAAGGGGCGCGGACCGGTCAGGCCAGCGCTGCCGCCTTCGCCTCGAGATGCGCGACAAGGCCGGGATCTAGGTTCATGCGCGCCGCAAGCATCGCCAGATACCCTTTTTCGGCGGGGGCCTCTGGGTCGACCACAAGAAGCGAGGCGGCATAGATCTCTGCCGCTTCCTCGGGCGTGCGGGCAAGGGCGGCGATGCGGCCCACATCGAGCGGGGCGTCGAGTTCGGCCTCGATCAGGCCCTGGGCATCCGCCTGCAGGCCCATTTCGGCCAGTTGCGCGCCGATGCGGCGTCGTTCGGTCGTCGTGACATGGCCATCGGCCTTTGCCGCCGCGACCATCACCTGCAAGAGGCGCGCTGCGCGGTCGTCCTGCGCAGCGGCGCCGAGGGGCGCGAATGGCGTGCCATCGGGGGCGGGCAGGGCCACGGGCCCGCCCTCTGGCGTGGCGGATGCGGCCTTGCCCGCCTGCCAGTCCTGCCAGGCCTTGTAGGCCAGCCCGCCGATCAGCGCGGCGCCGCCGACCTTGAGCGCGGATCCGGCAAGTTTGCGCGTGCCGCTGCCGCCCAGAAGCACGGCCAGCAGCCCGCCGCCGATTGCGCCCTTTGCCATGCCCGATTGACGGTTCCAGGCGTCCATCGCCTGCCCGGCCATCCCACCGATGCCTGCCTGCGATGCGCCGGCGCCGCCCAACAATCCATCCAGCAACGATTTTGCGTTTTTCATCCTGCCCTCCTCGGGGTGCTTTTCCCCCGCGATATGGGCAGGCGGGGCGACGGGTTCAATTGCTGTGGCGGGTTGTCGCGCGTGCCCGGGCCCGTGGCTTTGCCGAAGGCCCGGAAGGCAGCGGTGTTGCCCGCGTGAAAGTTGCGTCAAACCCGGCGCGGGCGGGTGGCAGGGGGCAGCCGGTGGCGGCATACTTGGCCCCAATCCGGAGGATGCCATGACGCCAGAGACAGAAGCCGAGCCGATCGCCCGCTGGGACAGCGCCTATGATCACTGGTCGCGTGCCCTTGCGCCCGAGGCCCCCGGCGATTGCGAGCCTGTGCTGTTGCAACCGGCGCTCGTGCGTCTGCGCCCTGTCAAGGCCACCGATGCCTTCGGCGCTGCGCAAGAGGTGCTGCGGGCGGGTCTTGCCAAGGGCGATCTGATCGCCGAAGCGGGGGCGGAAGAGGCAGAGGGCACCAAGGCAGGTCTGCCCGCCGACGACACGCCCTTTACCCTTTTCTGGCCCGATGCCGATCCCTTGCGAATCGAGCGCCAGTTCGGCGAGGCGCTGGAGGTGCTGCAACTTGGCCGTCGCCTGTGCCAGCCGCGCGCGACCCGCCCGGCTTATCCGATCAAGACCTCCCGCGCCGTCGCGCCACCCCGGCGGGTGGCGCCGATCGTGGCAGCCATTGACGATGGCATCGGGTTTCTGAACGCCCGCTTCCGGCGCGCCGATGCTGGCGCGCCCGGGGGCACGGTCACGCGGTTTCATGCGGTCTGGCTGCAAGCCTTCCGCACCGTTCCCGGCCCCTTTGGTCCGGGGTTCGTGCAGGCGGGGCGCGTGGTGACGGCGGGCGAGATCAACGGGTTGCTGGCGCAAGGCGACCGGCTGGAAGAGGGCGAGGAGTATCAGCGCATCAACCAGGGTCTGCTGGAGCCCGGTGCGTGGCGCGCCACCGAGATGGGGTTCAGCCATGGCACCCATGTTCTGGATACCGCCGCCGGGGCCGATCCTGACAGCGCCGATCCGGCGCTGGACTGGCCGCTGCTTGGCGTGCAACTGCCACCCGAGGCCGTGGACAACACCGCAGGCACCCAAGCCGAGCCGATGATCATTCGCGGTGTGCATTGGTGCCTGCGGCAGGCCGAGGCGATCAGCGCCAAGGCGCCCCTGGTCATCGTGATCTCTTTCGCCACCTTTGCCGGGCCGAAGGATGGCACCAAGGCCATCGAGGCGCTGGTCGCGCAGGCCTGCGAGAGATGGCAGTTGCGCACCGGGCGCTCTGTGCGCGTGGTCTTCGCCTTCGGCAACAGCCGCCGCACGCGGCAGGCGGCGCGGATGCACGCGGGGGCCGCGCCGCAAGGGTTCGACTGGCGCCTGCCGCCGGACGACCGGACCGCGTCCTATCTGGAGATGCGCCCCGATCATGCGCCCGACATGGCGCGCCTTGGCCTGACCATCACTGCGCCGGGTGCGGCGGGGCCGCAGGCGCTGGGGCCCATCCCCGCAAACACCAGCCGCCGCATCACCGATGCCGTCGGTCGCACCGTGGGGCGCTATTACCATATCGGCCCCCGCACCACCGCGCCGGGTGTCATCACCCCCGCGCATGGGGTCATCGCGATGGCGCCCACGGTCGAGGATGGCTTTCGCCCGCTGGCGCCGCACGGGGCCTGGGCCATCGCGCTGACCGCCACCTCTGGCGCCGAGATCCCGCTGCGCGCCGAAGTGCAGCGCGACGAGACGCTGGCCGGGCGCAAGCCGCGCGGGCGGCAAAGCTATCTCGACCATCCGCTGGCCGAGGGGTGGGACGTGGAGACGCAAGGATCGGGCGCGCCCGAACCGGGATGCCCCATCACCCGTGCGGGCACGCATTCGAGTTTCGTCACCTCGCCTTCAACCTGCCTTCTGTCGGTCGGTGCGGCGCGGAATGATACGCTGGGGGCGGCGCTCTATTCGGGTGAGGGGGCCACGTACACGATCCCCGGCCCCACGCTTGCCGCGGTGTCCGACCGGTCGCGCGGGCTTTGGGGCGTGATCGGGGCGGGCACCAATTCGGGCGCCGCATACCGGCTGGACGGCACATCGGTAGCGGCGGCGCGTGCCGCGCGTGCGGTGGCGCGGCGGCTGGACGATCACGGCAATCCGCCTGCGCCCGGCCCGGCGGAGATTGCCGATCTGCTGGCAGAATGGGGCGATCCGGCTGCGCCTGCTGCGCCCGCGCGGATCGGTGCAGGGCTTCTGACCGGCCCGATCCCGGCGCGCGCGCCTGAACCCGCAGTCTGAAAAACGCGCGCGCCCGTTTCCTGACGGAAGCGGGCGCGCCTCACTCTTTACGAACGCCTGAACCCCCGGCGGCCTGGATGGCCTTTTACGGCCACTCGGACGCGGCCACCTGCCACATGCTGGCAAGCACCGGCGAGGCTGGTGTGGTGAACGTGGCGGTGGCAGCACCGGCCAGCACCGCTTCGAGTGCGGCCAGATCGAAATCGCCATCAAACCCGCTGCCATCAAAGAGACGCATCGGCGTGGTGGGTTGACCGGAGAGCCAGTTCACCAGCATCTCGCCGATCCCGAGGCCCAGAACCGCACCGGCCATGCTGTCGGTGGGATAATGCACGCCCGCCACCGTCCGGTTTGTCGCGATCCGTGCGGCAAGGCGCATGGCGGGCGCCCGCGCCGCAACCTCGGCCCCGGCATCGACCGTGCCGCCGCCCGAAAGCGCAGAAAAGAGCGTGGCAACCGCAAAAGCCTCGGTCGCATGGCCAGAGGGCCAGGATCCGTGGCCGGGCGTCTGGATGATCGGTTGCAGGTCGGGCCCGTGGGTGATCGGGCGCGGCAGGTCGAAATGCATCTTGAGCCGCATCTCCACCCGCCCGACGAGGCGCAAAAGCGCCCAGATCAGTTCCAGCGATCGTTTGGTCGCGACCCGGTCAAGGTAACCCAATGCCCCAAAGAAGCTGACAATGTCGCCGGTCTGCACCTGAATCTCGGCCATCCGGTCAAGCCGCAGATCGGCGTAGCTGCGCAAAAGCTGCATCTGTGCGGTCACGAGCGCGGGCGTGAAGGCGGGCCGGACCAGCCGCACAACCGCAGCCCCTGCCGCGACGCCCGAGACCACCTCGCCCGTCTGCCCGTCGGGCAGCGCAAGCCCGGCACACAGGCCAAGTTCGTGATCGAGGACCGCCGCCTGCGGCCCTTCCTGCATCTTGCGGAACGCATCCCACCCGCCCGGAACGGCGTTGTCTTGCGTGGCGGCGATGGCCCCGGTCCAGTGCCGCGCGATCCCGTCACGCGAGGAGAGAAGCGCCGAGGATACATAGGGCCCGCCCGATCCGCCTGCGCTTTGGGTTCCCTGGGTTCCCTGGGTTCCCTGCGTGCCTTGCGTCCCTTGGGTGCCTTGCGTGCCTTGGGTCCCTTGGGTGCCCTGCGTCCCTTGCGTGCCCATCTAAAACCTCCGAACCGGTGCTATTTCGCTTCTTTCCTTCCTAGGTGGCACGGCGGTCGGGAGCAAAGCACGATGACCCGGGGTGCAAGAAATTTACGGTGTTTTGACGGTCGCCTTCGGCCTATCCGCGGATGTGTCAAAATGTTACAGTGACGCTGCGGCAAGGAGCACCGCACGAGGGAATGATGACCAACGCCGGACATCCCGCGCAGCCCGAAGGGCCGGTTGACGTCGTGTTGCACGGTCCCTTTGCGATGACCGCGCCCGATGGTGCCGACCTGACGCCGAAGCCGCACAAGGCCCGCGCGATCATGGCGCTGCTTCTGACCGCGAACGACCAGCGCCGCGCGCGCCGCTGGATCGAAGAACGGCTTTGGAGCGACCGTGGCCCCCAGCAGGCGGCGGGTAGCCTGCGTCAGGCGCTGGTCGATCTGCGCAAGGCGCTGGGCAGCCGGGGCGAGCACCTGACCGCTGACCGCGAATGGGTGGAGCTTGCCAAGGGCGCGTTCCGCGTGGCCCCCGAGACGGCAGGATCGGAATTCCTGGAAGGCCTTTCGATCCGCGACCCGGCCTTCCAACGCTGGATTGAGGGGATGCGCCGCCGCGCGCCGACCGGGGCTGCCGCCATTGCCGCCGCTCTGCCCGAGGCCGCGCCCGCAACGCCGATCTCGATCCGGATCGGCACGGCAAACCTGCCCGGTACCGGGTCTGCCATGGTGGCCGAGATCGTGGCCGCGCGCATCGCAAGCGAGATCGCCGATCAGGTGACGGCGGCCACCGTCACCCGCCTGCCCGACCGTGCCGCCACCGAATGCGACATCGACATCCTGTGCAATGTGGTCGAGGACAACGGCATCTGCCTTGCCTATATCCGCGTCACGCATGTGCCGACGGGCCGCGTGCTTTTCGCCAAGGATTGCCGCTTTACCGGTACCGCATCCTCGCTTATCGGCAGCGAAGACCTGATCCGCGCTGCTTGGGAAGCGGCGGAGCGCACGATTGCCAAGGTGCCCCACATGATCGGGCTTGGGCGCCCCGCCTCGAAATCGGCGGCGTTGGGGCAGCTGGCGCTGCACCGGATGTTTTCGTTCAACGAAGGGCAGTTGGCCGAAGCTGACCGGTTGATGGAGCAGGCCTGGGAGGTTGAGGAAAATCCGGTCCATCTGGCCTGGCGCGGGCTTTTGCAGATGGTCACCGCCATCGAGATGCCGCTGTCGCGCAAGGCCGAGTTGCACGATCTGGCCGAACGTCTGACCCAGCACGCGCTGGAGCGGGACGAGGGCAATGCGACCGTCAAGGCGCTGGTGGCACAGACGCGCGCGATGCTTTTCGGCGATGCGCGGGCGGCGGGGGACGCCGCGAAGCAGGCGATCTCGGAAAACCCGCGCAACCCCTTTGCCATTCAGGCGATGGCTGTGGCCAAGATGCTGGCTGGCAGCGGGGAAGAGGCATACGAGCTGTCGCGCCTTGGCCGTGCCATTGCCAGCCGGTCGCAGTTTCGCCACTGGTGGGATGCGCATCACGCGACTGTCTGTGTGGCGACAGGGCGCTACACCGAAGGGATCGCCGCAGCGGAAGCGGCGGCCTTTGGCGCGCCTTCGCTGCGGCCGGCCTATCGCTATCTGATGTCGCTGCACGCCCAGCGCGGCGATCTTGACCGCGCGCATGACATGAAATCCCGCCTTGAGGCGCTGGAGCCCGGCTTTACGCTCGACCGGATGCTGGGTGACCCCGATTACCCGGTGCGGACCTTGCGCAAGACGGGCATGCTGAAAGAGATCCGCAAGCTGATGTAAGGCGGCCTTCGGGGCCTTACGGCTTGGCCGCGCGCAGGTCGGTTGCGATGGCGGCTATGATGGCTTCGAGGGGCTGGTCGATGTTTATGGTCAGTGCGTCTTCGGGCCCCGGCGGTTCAAGCGTGGCGAACTGGCTATCGAGCAATGCCATCGGCATGAAATGCCCCGTGCGCGCGGCCATGCGCGCCGCGATGACCGCGCGCGTGCCAGCAAGGTAGACAAAGCGGACGGGCCCGCCCGCGCCGGATCGGATGCGATCACGGTAGGCGTTTCGCAAGGCCGAGCAGCCGATGAGAAGGGGGGCGTTCTGGCGCAGGTCGGTGGCCACGCGGTCAAGCCACGGCCAGCGGTCGGCATCGGCAAGGGGCTGGCCCGCCTTCATTTTCGCGACATTGGCGGCAGGGTGCAGATCGTCGCCGTCGTGGTAGGGAATGCCCGTGGCGGCAGCGAGAGCCACCCCCACGGTGGATTTGCCGCTGCCCGCGACACCCATCAGAACCACCCGCAGCATCAGAGCGAGGCCGTGATGCCGCCATCCACGTAAAGGATGTGACCGTTGACGAAGCTCGCGGCATCGGAGGCAAGGAAGACCGCGGCGCCGACAAGCTCTTCCACCCGGCCCCAGCGCCCGGCGGGCGTGCGCTTTTCCAGCCAGCTGGTAAAGGCGGGGTCGGCCACAAGGGCCGCGTTGAGGGGCGTGTCGAAGTAGCCGGGTGCGATGCCGTTGCAGTTCAGGCCGTGGCGCGCCCAATCTGTTGCCATGCCCTTCGTCAGATTGCCGACGGCGCCCTTGGTGGCCGTGTAGGGGGCGATGGACGGGCGGGCGAGGGCGGTTTGCACGCTGGCGATGTTGATGATCTTGCCCCTGCGCCGCACGATCATGTGGCGGGCGACGGCCTGGCCCACGTGAAACACCGAGGCGATGTTGGTTTGCAGCAGACGCTCGAACGCTTCGGGCGGGAAATCCTCGAGCGGGGCGCGGTGTTGCATCCCGGCGTTGTTGATCAGGATGTCGATGGGGCCAATCGCGGTCTCGAACCCATCCACCGCCGTGCGGACGGCGTGGTGGTCGGTGGCGTCGAAAGCAAGGGTGCGCGTGCCGGGCAAGGTGGCGGCGGCGGCCGAGAGCCTGGCCGCATCGCGCCCGTTCAGCACGACCTCGGCCCCGGCTTCCGTCAGGCCCTTTGCCAGGGCGTAGCCGATCCCCTGCGATGAGCCGGTGATGAGCGCGCGGCGTCCGGCCAGATCGAAAAGCGGATGGGACATGGGGCGATCCTTCTGGAAAGGGGCTCGACACGGAATCGGGCAGGGGGCCATGGTATCCACAGCAGTAACGGCCAATCGGCGGAGTGCAACGGACCATGGCAAAACCCGAGATCCTGCAGATGGGAAGTTATCCCGAACGGGATCAGGCGCCGCTGGATGCAGATTACACCGTGCACCGCTATTTCGAGGCGGCGGACAAGGCCCGTTTCCTGGCCGAGGCAGGGCCGCGCGTGCGGGCGATTGCCACGTCGGGCGGCCTGGGTGCCAGTGCTGCCGTGATCGCGGCCTGCCCGGCGCTGGAGGTGATTGCCGTCTATGGCGTGGGGTATGACGCGGTGGACATGGCGGCGGCGCGGGCGCGCAGTATCAAGGTGGCGAACACGCCCGATGTGCTGACGGGGGATGTGGCCGATCTGGCGGTGGCAATGATGCTGGTTCAGGCGCGGGGCATGCTGGGGGCCGATGCCTGGGCGCGGTCGGGCGACTGGGCCGCCAACGGAGGCTACCCGTTGCAGCGCCGCGTCTGGGGGCAGCGGGCCGGGGTTCTGGGGCTGGGGCGGATCGGGCTGGCCGTGGCACAAAGGCTGACGGGATTCGGGATGAAGATCGCCTATTCGGCACGCGGACCCAAGGCCGGGGCGGAGGCGTGGGATTTCGTGGCCGATCCCGTGGCGCTGGCCGCGCGGTCGGATTTCCTGTTCGTCACGTTGGCCGCATCCGCCGAGACGCGGCACATCGTGGGGCGCGACGTGATCGCGGCGCTGGGGCCTGAGGGGATGCTGATCAACGTCTCGCGCGCGGCCAATATCGACGAGGCGGCGCTTCTGGACGCGCTTGAATCCGGGCGGCTGGGATCGGCGGCGCTGGATGTGTTCGAGGGGGAGCCACGGCTCGACCCGCGCTTTCTGGCATTGCCCAGCGTGCTTTTGCAGCCGCATCATGCCAGTGGCACTGTCGCCACGCGCACGGCGATGGGCCAGTTGATGCGCGACAATCTGTCGGCGTATTTCACCGGGCGCCCGCTTCTGACGCCGGTGGACTAGGGTGGCGATACGCGGGGTGGTCATGGCGGCCATGTCAGTCGGCGCGAGGAATGCCTGGTAAGGCAGGAAGGGAAACCATGTCGTTCTTCGAGGTTCACGACCCGCGCTTCGCGTCCTTCGTGATCGGCAACGCGCCGGTAAAGCGGATCGCCACAGGCTATGACTGGGTGGAGGGCCCGGTCTGGTTTGGCGATGCGGGGTCTCTGCTGTTTTCCGACATTCCGAACAACCGCATCCTGCGCTGGACGGAAGAGGGGGTGACGACCTATCGCACGCCTTCAAACCACGCCAACGGGCACACGCGCGACCGGCAGGGGCGGCTGGTCTCTTGCGAGCACGGAACCCGGCGGGTGACCCGGACGGAATGGGACGGATCGGTGACGGTGATCGTCGACGGCTATGGCGGCAAGCGGCTGAACAGCCCCAATGACGTGATCGTGGCGCGGGACGGGGCGATCTGGTTCACCGATCCGCATTACGGGATCATGACCGACTACGAGGGGTTCAAGGGGGAACAGGAACTGCCCTGTTCGGTCTACCGGGTGGACCCGGACGGGACGGTCGAGGCGGTGATTACCGATATGGCCTGCCCGAACGGGCTGGCGTTCAGCCCCGATGAAAGCCTGCTTTATGTGGCGGACACGGGCCGGATGTTTCACCGCGACCCCAAGCATATCAGGGTGTTCCGGATGGATGGGGGCCGGCCACGGGATGGCCGGGTGTTCCATGCCATCGCGCCCGGCGGCGCGGATGGCATCCGGCTGGATACGGACGGGAACCTTTGGTCATCAGCGGCGGACGGGGTGCATTGCATCGCGCCGGACGGGGCGCTGATCGGCAAGATCCTGGTGCCCGAACTGGTGTCGAACCTGTGTTTCGGGGGGCGGGCGAAGCATCGGCTGTTCATCACCGCGACCACGTCGGTTTATTCCGTGGTGCTGAACCGGCGCGGGGCGCAGGTGCCCTGACCGCGCCGGGGCTTGGCTTCGCCGCGCTGCCGCCGCAGGGTCGCGGCGGTGAGTCGGGGGAGGCGAAGATGCGCGTGTTCATCAACGGGTTCGGGCGGATCGGGCGGTCGGTGCTACGCGCCTATGCAGGCTCTCCCGCGCGCTGGCCGGGGCTGGAGATTGCGGGCATCAACGACATCGCGGCGCCCCAGATGTGCGCGCATCTCTTTGAATATGACAGCGTGTTTGGACCCTGGCGCGGGACCGTGGCGCTGGAGGAGGGGGCGTTGGTGGTGGACGGGCGCGCGATCCCGCTGCACCGCGCCGCTGATCTGGCGACGCTCGATCTGACGGGCGTCGATGTCGTGATGGAATGTACCGGGCGTGCCGTGGCGGACCGGGGGTTGGCCGGCGGTGCGGGGCGGGTTCTGGTCTCGGGGCCGTCGGAGGCCGCGGAGGTGACGTTGGTGCTGGGCGCCAACGAGGAACGGCTTGGCAATCAGCGCATCATCTCGAACGCGTCCTGCACCACGAACGCGCTGGCGCCGCTGGTGCGGCTATTGCAGGAAGGCTGGGGCGTGGTCACGGGGTCGATGACCACGGTGCACTGCTATACCGGCAGCCAGCCCACGGTGGATGCGCCCGGCGCCGATTTCGCGCGCAGCCGGGCAGCGGCGCTGTCGATGGTGCCGACCACGACCTCTGCCTCTCGGTTGCTCGATGGCGTGCTGCCGGAGGTGGCGGGGCGGATCGGGGGATCGGCGGTGCGGGTGCCCGTGGCGAGCGTGTCCTGCGTCGATCTTTGCGTGATGACCGAGCGGCGGGCAGAGGTGGCTGCGGTCAACGCGGCCTTTGGTGCTGCGGGCGGCGTGATCGGGGCGACCGGGCGGGCGCTCGTGTCCTCTGACCTGCGCGGGCGACCCGAAAGCATCGTGATGGCCTGCCCCGAGACACGGGTGACCCCGCAGGGCATGCTGCGGGTGTTCGGCTGGTATGACAACGAATGGGGCTTTTCCAACCGCATGCTGGACATGGCATTGCGGATGGGCGGGTAGGGTGGGTGCACCCACCCTATGTGCAGGGCCGGATCAGCGCCGGGTTTCGTCGCTCCCGGGCGTCAGCCCGTAGCGCGCGGCCACGCGCCAGACATGCGGTGGCACCATGTTCTTCATCGCGGCGGGCCATGCGCGGCGCAGGTGCAGCACCGTCTCGATCGCCTTCATCTCGACCCGCGCGCGGGCGAATTCGAGCCCGCGCGGCCCGATGCGGGGCTGCAGGAAGCTGACCACGGGGCGCAGCCAGTTGGGCATGCGGCGCAACGGCAGCCCGCCTGCCGCGCGTTCGGTGTTGGCAAGGAAGCCCTTGACCGCGCCTTCGCGCTTGCCCCGGCTCGACAGCGGCTTCGTGGCAAGCCGGTCACCGAGGAGCTTCAGGATTTCCGCCCCCCGGTCGTTGCGCACGATCAGCCACTGGTCGCCGTCGCCCCCCATGTAGCCCACGGTGATATCGGCCAGGCGATTGGTGTAGTCGACGCAGGTCTGGCAGGTCAGCGGAAAGAAATCGGGGGCAAGCTGGCTGATGGGCAGTTGCAGGAAAGGAATGAGGCGGGGTTTGCGGCCATCGTCAAAGCGCAGCTCGACCCGGAAATCTGTACGGAATTCAAGGTAGCTGACGGTTTCGGGTTTCGGGTCGAGAAGGTTCAGGAAGGTGTGGAAATTGGCGGTGGTCGTGTTGTCGGAACAGGGGGTGCCGATCACGTAGATCGCCTCGAACCCCAGCTCGGCTTCAAGTGCGCGCAGGGCGTAGGTCTGGCACGGGATGCCGATGAAGGCGATGCGACGGTGGCCTGCGGCGCGGGCGGGTTCCAGAAGGGCGAGTGTGGGCGCAAAGCCCATGCGCATGCCGCGCGCCTCTGCCATCGCCTCGGGCGTGGTGATGATGGCGGGCAGGGGTTTCCAGCGGTCGGCGGGATCGGGCAGGACGCACAGAACGGCATCGACGGCGCCCGTCTCCAGCAGGGCCGCACCGAGTGCGGTGGTGATCCCGGTCCACTGGGCACCATCCGCCGGGGGCGTCAGGCGAGCACGGAGCATGGCTTTGGCCACGCCGAAAAAGCCTTCATCGCCGTCTGTTCCGGCGCTGCGGCCATGGATGCGGGCTTCGGCGGCCTCGTAATCGGGCTGGATGAACTGGCACGCGCGACCGCAGGCGCGACCGTCGCCGAGGCGCGAGACGCCGCAATCGGTGCAAAGGCCGGGGCGCGCGGCGCCTGTCAGCGCAGGCGTGGTCAGGCCTTTGGAATGGGTATCGAGCATCGAAATCTCCGTGCCGGGGAAAGCATAGCACTGTCAGGCTGGATTGACAGTGGGGTCAAGGGCCGGGGGATGGCCTTGCGTCAGGACAGAACCGTCCAAGGGGTAGGGTAGCGATACTCTTCCAGATTGGCGCCCGGACCGATGCGATCAACCACGGCAAAAAGGCCGGGGGCATGCAGCGGCGTCAGCACGCCGTGCCACGTGCCGCGCGCGAGGTTGATGCCCTGGGCGCCGTTGGTGAGGAAGGCGAGGGGCGTGGCATCGGGGCTGGTGGCCACGATGACGAGGAAGGGATGCGCGTTCATCGGCAGGAAGGCCTGCGAGCCTTCGGGGTGGCGTTCGATGAGGTCGAACGCATAGGGCAGGGTGCGGGGCTCGGCGGCGAAGATCGAAATGCCGGCGCGTCCATCGCCGAAATCGAGTGCTGCGCGGTCGTGATGACGGCGGCAAAGGCCGGCGTTGATGAGACGATGGTCGTCGCCGGTCGCGTCGAGCACCTGACCGAAGGGCGCGAACGCTGCGGCGGTGAGGGGGGCCGGGTGGATCATCTGCATGCCGGTCGCCCCGGGCACGCGGCGGGAGCGAGGGGTTTCACACCCCTCGCGCACCCCGTGGGATATTTTCGCAGAGAAGAACGGGGGGGTGGACTCATCTGACGGGTCCGAAGGCGCCGGGGCCGCGCAGGCGGGGGTGGCGGTTCACGTCCTTGTAGAGCAGGTAGCGGAAGGGTTCGGGGCCGCCTGCCGTGCAGGCCTGCGGGCAGAAGGCGCGCAGCCACATGTAATCGCCCGCCTCGACCTCGACCCAATCGCGGTTGAGCCGATAGACGGCGCGGCCTTGCAGCACGTAAAGGCCGTGTTCCATCACATGCGTTTCCTCGAACGGGATTCGGGCGCCGGGCTGGAAGGTGACGATGTTGACGTGCATGTCATGGGAAAGATCATCGGGGCGCACGAAGCGGGTGGTGGCCCAGCGGCCATCGGTGCCGGGCATCGAGGCGGGGGTGACATCCTGTTCGTTGGTCACGAAAGCCGTGGGGGGGGCAAGGCCGGGGGCGGGTTCATAGGCCTTGCGGATCCAGTGGAGGCGGGTGGGTGTGGCAGTGGCGTTCCGCAGGGTCCAGACCGCGCCGGGGGGAAGGTACGCATAGCCACCGGGCGGGAGGATGTGGGTTTTGTCGTCAATGGTCAGCGAAAGACGTCCTTCGGTGACAAAGAGCACGCCTTCCGCGCCCGGATCGGGTTCGGGAGTATCGGAGCCGCCGCTTGGATCAATCTCCATCACATAATGCGCGAAGGTTTCCGCAAAGCCTGTCTGCGGGCGCGCCAGGATCCAGGTGCGGGTGCCGGGCCAGCCGGGCAGGAGCGACGTGACGATATCGCGCTGCACGCCACGGGGAATGACGGCGTAAGCCTCGGTGAAGACGGCACGGCCGGCGTGCAGCGCGGTTTGTGGGGGCAGGCCGTCGGCGGGGCCCTCATAGCTGGTCATGGCAGGATATCCTTGAGCCGCAGGGCGGCGATGCGTTCGACCTGCCCGCAGGCCGTGGCAAATTCGGTTTCGGTATCGTGGGCCAGCCGTGCCTCGAAGCCAGCAAGGATGCTGGCCTTGGTATTGTCGCGCACGGCGATGATGAAGGGGAACCCGTGGCGGGCGACGTAGGCGGCATTGAGGCGCTGGAAGGTTTCCCGCTCGGCATCCGTCAGGGCATCGAGGGCGGCAGAGGCCTGTTCGGCGGTGCTTTCGGCGGTCAGGCGTCTTGCGGCGGCGAGTTTGCCGGCAAGGTCGGGGTGGGCTTGCAGGACGGCGAGGCGTTCCGCGCGGCTGGCATTGCGGAAGATGCGGGCGAGGGCGGAATGGACGCCCGCTGCGCTGTCATGCGCGGGGCCAAGCTGCAGCGCCCAGCCGCGTTCGGCGATCCAGGGGGAATGTTCGAAGATGCCGCCGAAGCGTTGTACGAACCGATCCTGCGTCATCTGCGAGGGGCGTTCGCGGCGGATGTGGGGATGGTGGGCGGCCCAGTGGGCGGCAATCTGGCCGCGGGTGGCGAACCAGGCGCCGCCCTTCGCTTGCGCGTGCGCGAGAAAGGCGGCGAGGCCTGAGGCCTTGCCGGGGCGTCCGGCAAGGCGGCAGTGGAGGCCGATGGAGAACATGCGGCCGCCCTCGGCGTGGAGGGCATCGTAGGTGTCGATGAGGTAATCGGCGAAATCGCGGCCCGTGACCCAACCGGGGGCAGTGGCGAAGCGCATGTCGTTGGCCTCGAGCGTATAGGGGATCACCAGTTGGTCACGGCTCCCCACCTCGGCCCAGTAGGGCAGGTCGTCGTCGTAGGTGTCTGATATCCAGTCGAATTGCCCCGTCTCGGCGGTCAGGCGCAGGGTGTTGACGGACGTGCGCCCGGTGTACCAGCCGCGCGGCGGGGTGCCGGTCACTTCGGTATGCAGCCGGATTGCCTCGGCGATGGCCGCGCGTTCTTCGGCCTCGGGCATGTCGCGGTGGTCGATCCATTTCAGGCCGTGCGAGGCGATTTCCCAGGGCGCCCCTTGCATCGCGGCCACCTGTTCGGGCGCACGGGCAAGGGCAGTTGCCACGCCGTAGACGGTGACGGGCAAGGTATGCAGCAGGCGGTGAAGACGCCAGAAACCCGCGCGGGCGCCGTAGTCGTAGATCGATTCCATGTTCCAGTGGCGCTGGCCCGGCCAGGGTGCGGCGCCGGGGATATCCGACAGGAACGCCTCGGACGCGGCATCGCCGTGCAGGATGCTGTTTTCGCCGCCCTCCTCGTAGTTCAGGACAAGGCTGACCGCCACGCGCGCCGCGCCCGGCCAGGCGGGATCGGGGGGATTGGCGCCATGGCCTGTGAAATCGCGGGGGTAGCGGTGCAAGGGCGGCTCCTTTGTGGGTCAGACTAGGATGAACGAGGGGGGCAAGGCTTTCAAGAAATGCGCGAAGCACTTATCGATTGACGGGAGGCGCACGGGGCGGTGGGCGGCGTATTGTAGAGGAAACGGAGGATGCGATGGGCAGGCTGACGACACATGTGCTGGATACCGCGCGGGGGCGCCCGGCGGCTGGGGTGATGATCTGGCTTTACCGGATCAGCGGGCAGAGCCACCGCAAGATCGCCGAGGCTGTGACGAATGCGGACGGGCGGACGGATGCGCCGATGCTGGAAGGCACGGCGCTGACGGAAGGCAGCTATGAACTGGTCTTTCATGCGGGCGATTATCTGCGCGCCAGCGGGCAGGCGGCGGAAGGCGTGCTGTTTCTGGACCAGATACCCATCCGGTTCGGCGTGGCGGATGCGGCGGGGCATTTTCATGTGCCGCTTCTGATTTCGCCCTTCGCCTATTCGACCTATCGGGGAAGCTGAGCGCGCCTAGGCCGCAAGCATCAGCCCATCGATCGCGGTGGCGATGTCGCCGCGGATATGGGCGATCAGGAAATCGGCGTACAGGCGCAACTTGGGGTCGCGCAGGCGGCGGTGCTGGGTGAGCACCGACAGGGGCGCGGGCAGGGGCGGGGTCGCGGTGGCGACGGGGATCAACGCCCTGCTGCGCAGATGATCGGCCACCTCGAACACCGGTTTCAGCACGATCCCCCGACCCGCAAGCGCCCATCCCGTCAGCACGTCGCCATCGTCGCTTTCATAGGGCCCCGTGATTTCGAACCGTTCGGGGCCGTCTGAGGTTTGCAGCGTCCACTGGAATTCGCGCGCGCCGGGGAAGCGCAGGTTCAGGCAGTCGTGGCGGTCGGCCACCAGCGCGGCCCCATCTGCGGGCATCCCGCGTGCGGCCACATAGGCGGGTGCTGCGCACAGGATGCGCGGGCATTCGGCCACAAGGCGCATCGACAGGCTGGAATCGTCGAGGTGGCCAAGGTGCAGTGCCATGTCGAGGCCCTCGGCAGTCAGGTCCACGATGCGGTCTGACAGGCGGAGGCGAATGTCGATCTGGGGCCAGGTATCCTTGAAGGTGGGCACATGTGGAGCCACAAAGCGGCGCCCGAGACCCAGCGGGGCCGCCACGAAGATCGTGCCGCGGGGGTTTTGCGTCACGTCCATCACGGCGGCTTCCGCCTCATCGATGGCTTCCAGCACCCGGCGCGCGCCGTCATAGAAGATGCGCCCGTTTTCGGTGGGTTGCAGGCTGCGCGTGGTGCGGTTGAAAAGCCGCACGCCCAGATGCTTTTCCATCTCGGCGATTCGCGATGAGGCGACGGCTGCGGATGTGCGCTGGTCACGTGCCGCCGCACTCATGCTGCCCAATTCATAGACGCGCACGACCATGCGCAGGTTGTTGACGTAGGACATTGTGCAGCACCGCCGATTTTCCGGGCCGTTTTGAAAGTGATCCGGCATTTGCAGGATTTTCGCAAGAGTGGTGCCGGGTGTAGCGTGACGGCAAAAGAGGAGCGCGCGATGTACGACTGGGCGGTGCTGGGCGAATGGGTGCAGATCGCGGCGCGCTGGACGCATGTGATTACCGCGATCGCCTGGATCGGCAGTTCGTTCTACTTCATCGCACTGGACCTAGGCCTGCGCCGCGACAGCGCCATCGGCGGGGCGGATGGCGAGGAATGGCAGGTTCACGGCGGCGGGTTCTACCACATCCAGAAGTATCTGGTGGCGCCCGAGCGGCTGCCCGAGCATCTGACGTGGTTCAAGTGGGAAAGCTATGCGACGTGGCTATCGGGTTTCGCCATGCTGGTGCTGGTCTATTACGTTGGGGGCGAGCTTTTCCTGATTGATCCCAACGTGCTGGATATTCCGGTCTGGCAGGGGGTCTTGATTTCCATTGGATCACTGGCGCTTGGCTGGGTGCTTTACGATGCGATCTGCAAGAGCCGGTTCGGGGACGACAACACGCGGCTGATGCTGGCGCTTTATGTGATCCTTGTCGCCATGTCCTGGGGCTATACGCAGGTTTTCACGGGGCGGGCGGCGCTTTTGCACCTTGGCGCGTTTACCGCCACGATCATGAGCGCAAATGTGTTTCTTATCATCATCCCCAACCAGAAGATCGTGGTGGCCGACCTGAAGGCCGGGCGCACGCCGGACGCCAAGTATGGCAAGATCGCCAAGCAGCGCAGCACGCACAACAACTATCTGACGCTGCCGGTGCTGTTTTTGATGCTGTCGAACCACTATCCGCTGGTCTTCGCCACGCAGTATAACTGGCTGATCGCGGCGCTGGTGTTCCTGATGGGCGTCACGATCCGGCACTGGTTCAACACGCAGCATGCCCGCAAGGGCGCGCCTTACTGGACGTGGGGGGCGACTGTCGTGCTGTTCCTTGTCATCGCATGGCTTTCCACGGTGCCTGCGGCGGCTGTTGAGGGCGAGGTGAAGCTGAGCCCCACGGCCACACGCATGGCCGCCGCCCCCGGGTTTGACGAGGTTGCGGGGATCGTGCAGGGGCGCTGTTCGATGTGCCACGCGGCGGAACCGTCGTGGGAAGGGATGATCTGGCCCCCCAAGGGCGTTAAGCTGGAAACG